>CAXMOD010000229.1:0-4044 GCA_964194905.1 uncultured Desulfobacterales bacterium
GGGCAGCGTGGCCATCGGCGTTCTGCTCGTCTCGATCGCCGCCCTGCTGGCCACCGAGATGAAGGCGCTCCTCATCGGCGAATCGGCGGAGCCGCAACAGGTGACGGCGATCCGCGCCGCGCTGCTCGAGGCCGACGTCGCGCGCATCATCCATCTGCGCACGCTGCACGTGGGTCCAGACCAGATCCTCGTCGCTGCGAAGCTCGAGTTCCCGGCGGAGATGAGCTTCTCCGAGCTGTCGCGCGCGATCGACCGGGCCGAGTCGCGCGTACGCCGCGCCGTCGAGCGGGTGCACCTCATCTTCCTCGAGCCCGACGTCTACGACCCCACGCGCGACGCCTCCGCGCCCGACGCGTAGCGAAGAAGCCGGCGCGGCTTCCGGCTCAGGGAAGCCCCGCGCGACGTAGGACTTCGACGTCGTCGAAGACGAAGACGATCCGGTTCGCCTCCGCAGCGGTCAGCTCCGGGTTGACGCGCAGGACCTCGCCGACGAGCGTTTTCACCTCGTCGCTGCAGCCCTCGCCGTCCCGGTGGAAGATCAGCACGAGGCGCGGGAGGATCAGGTCGGCGTTTTCCGCCCGTGCGGCCTCCAGCTGAGCGACGGCTTCGGCGGTCCGGCCCGCCTGGTAGTTGACGAACGCGACGGCGATTCCCTGGGCGCTGCTCCCCCTCGGGTTCAAGCGCAGGGCGCGGCGTATCGAGGCCAGGGCCGGCAGGATCCTGCCCTGGGACGCGAGAGCGATGCCTCGCATGAGATGGGGGATGTCGTGGCTGGGCTCGGCGGCGATCCCCCGCTCGAACGACGCCACGGCCGCGTCGAACTCGCGCCGCGCCATGTGGACGTTCCCGAGCGTATTCGGAGCATCCGCACTCTCGTCCCCGAGCTGGATGGCTCGCTGGACCGAGGCCTCCGCGCGTTCCAACAACGTCGGGTCCCGGTTCCAGCCCATGGTGTACTCCACGGCATGGGTGTTTCCGTACATGGCATGCGCGGAGCCGAACTCGGGGTCCAACTCGAAGGCCCGTTGGAACCAGCGCCGTGCCTCCAAGTTGTCCTCGCGGCGGAGACGCT
The DNA here is from genome assembly GCA_964194905.1 of uncultured Desulfobacterales bacterium. Lineage (GTDB taxonomy): Bacteria > Myxococcota_A > UBA9160 > UBA9160 > JAFDET01 > JAFDET01. Next base: position 1,073 of record CAXMOD010000229.1, read on the forward strand.
GGAAGTGGAAGAGCCCGCGCAGCATGGCGTCGTAGGCATCGATGTCTTCGGTGCCGCCTCGACGGGCGCGCGCCAGCTCCGCGTTTCGGATCTCCACCCGCAACGCCGTCTGGATCTCCTCGGCCAGCTCCGACTGGACCGCGAAGACGTCGGCCAGCTCCCGGTCGTAGCGCTCGCTCCACAGGTGGAAGCCGCGGGTCGCATCGATGAGCTGCGCCGTGATGCGGACACGCCCGCCGGCCTTGCGCACGCTCCCCTCGAGGACGTAGCGGACGCCGAGCTCGCGGGCGACGTCCTCCACCTTGACCGCCCGGCCCTTGTAGGTGAACGCCGAGTTGCGCGAGATCACGAAGAGCGCGCCGTTGCTCGAGAGCGCGGTGGTCAGGTCCTCGGTGATGCCGTCGGCGAAGTACTCCTGCTCGGGGTCGCTGCTCATGTTGGAGAAGGGCAGGACCGCGATGGAGGGCTTGTCCGGCAGGGATGGGTTCACGGGCGGTGCGCTCGCGCCCATCGCGTCGAGGAGCCAGCCCATGGGCCGCGGCCAGGAGAGGGCCAGTCCTGCCCCGATCGTCAGTACGATGCCGGCGGCGACGAGTGTCACGCGCGTCCCGCGCCGCAACGGCCGGCGTCTGCGGAGCGCCGGCTCCCCGCCCGCGCGCACCCGGTAGACCCGCACCGGCTCGGGAATGTTCTTCATCGAGGGCCGGCCCAGGTCGTCCAGGTGGACGTCGAGCTTGCCGCGCACCTGGTCGCGCACCGCGCTGGAGATGCAGACGCCTCCCGGCTCGGCCAGGCCTTCAAGGCGCGCTGCCACGTTGACGCCGTCGCCGTAGATGCGATCGCCCTCGACCACCACGTCGCCCAGGTTCACGCCGATGCGGAAGAGCATGCGCTCGGGCTCGGGCTGCTGCGCGTTCAGCTCGGCCAGCTCGCGTTGGATCTCCAGCGCGCAGGCGACGGCGTCGACGGCGCTCGGGAACTCGGCCAGCACGTTGTCGCCCGGTGCGTCGACCACGCGGCCTCCGTGCTGGCCGACCCGGTCGGTGATGCGCGCTTTGCACTCGGCCAGGAGCCGGACGGTCCCCGTCTCGTCCTCGGCCATGAGGCGGCTGTAACCCACCGCGTCCGCTGAGAGCAGGGCGGCAAGCCTGCGGCTTCCGGGCATGGCCCAGAGGCTACACCTGGGTGGGTCTGCCGGGAACCGCGATTCACCGGCAGGAACGGGGGCAACCTCCTGTTCCGCCGGTCTTTCCGCGATCAGCTCGCCCCCGTGATCCGATCCGGCGTCGTTCTCAGACCTACCTCGCATGGAACGAGGAGCGAGAACGCGACGGGATCCGCGGCCCTGGCAGATCGGGGTCCTGACGAGCCTGCTCCTCTACGGGGTGCTGGTCCTGGACTTCGCGCTGGCGCCGCTCGGCGCCGCGGCGATCCTGGGCGCGGCGCTCGGAACCCAGGCGCTCTGCAATCGCGCCGCCGGTCAGCCCTTCGACCCGCGCAGCGCGCTCATCTCGGGGCTCTCGCTCTGCCTGCTGCTGCGCAGCGACATGGCGTTTCTGCCCCCGCTCGCTGCGGTGCTGGCCGTCTCCTCCAAGTTCCTGGTTCGCGTGCGCGGCAAGCACGTCTTCAACCCCACCTGCCTCGCGATCGTGGTGTGCCTGCTGGTCTCGGACCGCGCCTGGGTTTCGACCGGCCAGTGGGGCCAGGCGGCGCTGGGTGCGTTCGCGCTGGCGGGCCTCGGCATGCTGGTGGTCTTCCGCACGCGTCGTTCGGACGTCACGTGGGCGTTCCTCGCCTTCTGGGGCGCCCTCGTGCTCGGGCGCGGCGCGTGGTTGGGCGATCCCCTCAGCGTCGGCCTGCACGGACTCTCGAGCGGCGCGCTCCTGCTCTTCGCCTTCTTCATGATCTCGGACCCGCGCACGCTCCCCGACACGCGCGCCGGCCGCATCCTGTTCGCCGCCGGCGTGTGCGCGCTCGCCGGCGTGCTGCGCTTCGGGCACTTCGTCCCGGCCGCGCCGCTCTACGCCCTGGCCGCGTGCGCGCCGCTCGTGCCGCTGCTCGACCGCCTGCTTCCGGGCGAGCGCTTCACCTGGAGCGCGCCCCGGCTGTCCGTTCAACAAGCACTGCTGGGTTCAGCAGAAAAGGAGACCCTCATGATCGTTCAACGACCGCGACGGCCCGCCACCGCCTTCGGGCTGCTGGTGGGCCTGGCCCTCGGCTTCGGATTCGCGTGGGAGGCGCAGGCGTTCTGCGGCTTCTACGTGTCCAGGGCCGACGCCAAACTCTTCAACAAGGCGTCCCAGGTAGTGATCGCCCGGGACGGCGACCGCACCGTGGTGACCATGTCCGCGGACTTCCGCGGCGACCCGCGCGAGTTCGCGATGGTGGTGCCCGTGCCGACCTTCCTCGAGAAGGGGCAGATCCACGTGGGCGATCCCGCCGCCCTCGCGCACCTGGACGCGTACACGTCCCCGCGGCTCGTGGAGTACCGCGATCCCGATCCGTGCAACGTGGCCGTGCCCGAGGCGATGGAGATGTCGAAGCGCTCGCTCAGCGGCATGGCCCAGGACGCCGCGCGCAAGTCCGCCCGCGCCGAAGGGGTGACGATCGAAGCGCGCTACGACGTGGGCGAGTACGACATCCTCATCCTCTCGGCGGAAGAGTCGGACGGCCTGATCCGCTGGCTGCGCAAGGCCGGCTACCGCATCCCCGACGGCGCCGAGCCGGTGGTGCGCAGCTACCTCAAGCAGGACATGCGCTTCTTCGTGGCCAAGGTGGATCTCGAAGAGCACGCGCGCGGCGGCTACACGCGCCTGCGTCCGCTGCAGGTAGCCTACAACTCGCCCAAGTTCATGCTGCCGATCCGCCTGGGCACGGTGAACGCGAACGGCCCGCAAGAGCTGTTCGTGTACGCGCTCACCCGGCGCGGCCGGGTAGAGACCACCAACTACCGCACCGTGAAGCTGCCCAGC
>CAXMOD010000230.1:0-3845 GCA_964194905.1 uncultured Desulfobacterales bacterium
CGTCGCGCCCATCTCCAACGCCACGGCCGCGTCGCTCGCCGTGCCCACGCCGGCGTCGACGATGACCGGCACCGTGGCCTGGTCGAGGATGATGCGCAGGTTGGCCGGGTTGCGGATGCCGAGGCCCGAGCCGATCGGCGCCGCCAGGGGCATCACCGCGGCGCACCCGAGCTCCGCCAGCTTTCTGCACGCGATCGTATCGTCGTTGATGTAGGGCAGCACCGTGAAGCCCTCGTCCACGAGGATGCGTGCCGCCTCGAGGGTGGCAGTCGAGTCCGGGAAGAGGGTGGTGTCGTCGCCGAAGATCTCGAGCTTGACGAGGTCCGTGTCCAGCAGCTCGCGGCCCAGGCGCGCGGTGGTGAGAGCGTCGTCCACCGTGAAGGACCACGCCGTGTTGGGCAGGATGCGCAAGCCCGCGCCGGCGAGGGCGTCGTAGAGGTTCTCCCCAGGCAGCGCGTCCACCTTCACGCGCCGCAGCGCCACGGTGACGAGCTCCGCCCCGCTCGCCTTGGCGCAGTCGAGGTTCTGCTGAATGGAATCGTACTTGCCGCTGCCGATGATGAGCCGCGACGTGAACTCGTGGCTGCCCAGGGTGTATGCGGGCTGCATGCTGGCCTCCTAGCCTCCCCCGACGGCTTCGAGGATCTCGACGTGGTCTCCGTCGCGGAGCCGATGCTCCGGGAAGTGCGAGCGGGGCACCACATCCCGGTTCACGGCGACCGCCACGCGGCGCCTGCCCAGCCCCAACGTCGCGATCAACTCCGCCACGCTGGTGGAGCCGGGCACGCGGCACGGGTCGCCGTTCACCTCGATGGAGAGCTCGGGGGGAGACATTGCCGCAAAAGATACGAGAGAGAGCGGCGGTTTTCGATACGCTCGCGGCTGCCATGTCCCGACCCGCCGAAGCCCGCATCGACCTGGACGCCGCGCGCGCCAACCACGCCGAGCTGCGCCGCGCCGCGGGCGGAGCGCAGCTGATCGCGGTGGTGAAGGCCGACGCCTACGGCCACGGGGCGCCGGCCCTCGCCGGGGCGCTGGCCGGCGCTGGCTGCGGCCGCTTCGCCGTCGTAACCGTGGAGGAGGGCGCCCTGCTGCGCGAGGCCGGGCGTGGCGAGCCCATCCTCGTGATGGGCGGCGTCCATGACACCCGTGAGGCCCTGGAGATGCTGGCCCTGGACCTGACGCCGGTGATCCATCGCGGCGAGGACGTGGCGCTGCTGGCCGAGGTCGCCGCGGGCGAGGAAGGCCCGCTTGCCGTTCAGGTGGAGGTCGACACCGGGATGCGTCGCATGGGCGTTCCGGAAATGGACGCCGTCGCGGTCCTTCGCGCGATCGCGGCCGAGCCCGCCCTCCGCCTGGAGGGCGTCTACACCCACCCGGCCTGCGCCGACGAGGACGACCTGGAGCCGACCCGCGCGCAGCTGGGGCGCTTCGCGCAGCTTCTGGAGGAGTCGGGCGTAGAGCCGGGCATGGTGCATTGGGCCAACTCGGCCGCCACCCTGCTCGGTCCGGAGCTGAAGGCGCCCCTCGCGCAGCACGCGGTGCGTCCGGGCCTGGCCCTGTACGGCGCGCAGCCGGCGGCCTCGCGCCGCGCCGCTCTGCAGCCGGTCATGACGCTGGCGGCGCGAGTGGTTCATGCGCGCGCGGTGCGCACCGGTGAGACCGTGGGCTACGGCGCCGCCTGGCGTGCCGAGCGCGACACGCGCGTGGCGACGCTGCCGCTCGGGTACGCCGACGGCCTGCCGCGCGCCGCGGGCGGCGCGCGCTCTCGGGCCGAGGTGGCGATCGGGGGGCGCCGCTTCCCTGTGGTCGGCCGCATCTCGATGGACTTCACGACGGTGGACGTGGGCGATGCGCCCGTCGCGGTGGGCGACGAGGCGCTCGTGTTCGGAGCGGGCGAGGGCACGCCGCCGGTCGAGGCGCTGGCCGAAGCGGCCGGCACGATCGCCTACGAGATCCTCGTCGGCGTGGGCGCGCGCGTACCGCGCATCGCGGTCGGCGAGGGCGACCGCGGCTCCTGAGACGCGGTTTCCCGGCGACGCTGGCGACGTCGCGGTCGCTTCGGTACCCATCCTGCGTCCCCGCCCCTCTTCCTCCGGGAGACAGCTCAATGGCACCCCCCGCTGGCCGCGTCCGACGCGCGCTGCTGTCCGTTTCCGACAAGACCGGCCTGGTCGAGCTGGGGCGCGGGCTCGCGTCGCTGGGCGTCGAGCTGGTGGCGTCGGGGGGCACCGCGCGCGCCCTCTCGGAAGCCGGGCTCGAGGTGCAGGAGGTGGAGACTCTCACCGGCAGCCCCGAGATGCTCGGCGGCCGCGTCAAGACGCTCCACCCGAAGATTCACGGCGGCATCCTCAGTCGCCGCGATCACGCGGGCGACCTCGAGGAGGTCGCGAAGCACGAGATCGGACCCATCGACCTGGTGGTGGTGAATCTCTACCCGTTCGAGGCCACGGTTGCGCGCGAGGGCGTGAGCCGCGCCGAGGCCGTCGAGCAGATCGACATCGGGGGGCCGTCGATGATCCGCTCCGCCGCCAAGAACCACGCCTTCGTCGCCGTGGTGGTGGATCCGGCCGACTACGATGCGCTGCTCGCCGAGCTGCGCGACGGCGACGCAGCGATCTGTGACGCCACCCGTCGGCGCCTGGCGCTCAGGGCCTTCGAGCGCACGGCCGGCTACGACGCCGCCATCTCGGGCTACCTGGCTGCGCAGGAATCGGAGGATGGGGATCCGTTCCCGCCGCGCCTTTCCGTGGGGCTCGGGCGCTCCCAGAACCTGCGCTACGGCGAGAACCCGCACCAGCGCGCGGCCCTCTACGGCAGCTTCCTCGACGTGGCGGAACAGCTCCACGGCAAGGAGCTGTCGTTCAACAACATCGTGGACGTGCAGGCGGCGCTCCAGCTCATCGGCGAGTTCGATCCCGCGGACTCGGCCGCCGTCGCAATCCTGAAGCACAACACGCCGTGCGGGGCAGGAGTGGGCGACGCGCCGCTCCAGGCCTACGACCGCGCCTTCGCCACGGACCCCGACTCGCCGTTCGGCGGCATCATCGTCTGCAACCGGGCCTTCGACCTGTCTTTGGCGCAGCGCGTGGACGAGATCTTCACCGAGGTGCTGATCGCACCCGACTTCCGCCCCGACGCGCTCGAGCTTCTGAAGAAGAAGAAGAACCGGCGCCTCCTGCGCGCGCGCTTCGAGCGCATCGAACGGACCGAGCTGGACTGGAAGCGCGTCTTCGGCGGCGTGGTGGTGCAGGAGCCCGACGTGCAGATGGAGGATGTGGCCGTCTCCCAGGTGGTGACCGCACGCAAGCCGAGCGAGGCGGAGCTGCGCGGCCTGGCCTTCGCCTGGCGGGTGGTGAAGCACGTGAAGAGCAATGCCGTGGTCTTCGCCACCGAGCACGGAACGCTGGCCATCGGCGGTGGCAACACTTCGCGCGTGGACGCCGTGCACGCGGCGCGTGAGAAGGCGGCGAGGGTGGGCAACCCCCTGGCCGGCTCCGTGCTCGCCAGCGACGCGTTCTTCCCGTTCCCCGACGGCCTGGAGACGGCGGTCGCCGCCGGCGCCGGCGCCGTGGTGCAGCCGGGCGGCTCCGCGCGCGATGAGCAGGTGATCGAGGCCGCCGACCGGCTGGGTATCGCCATGGTCTTCACCGGCGCCCGCCACTTCCGTCACTGATGCGCGTACTCGTCGTCGGATCCGGGGGACGCGAGCACGCGTTGGCCTGGAAGATCGCGCGGAGCGCGAAGGTGCGCGAAGTCCTGGCCGCTCCGGGCAGCGACGGCATGGCTTCGTGCGCGCGCTGCCTGCCGGACGTGAAGGCGTCCGACCTCGACGCCGTCGTCTC
>CAXMOD010000231.1:0-14491 GCA_964194905.1 uncultured Desulfobacterales bacterium
GTTATGACAGGCCTCGGGGAGTCGCAGGAGGCACAGGCCGAGGCCGGTCTCTGGTCGCAGCGCGTCCGCCCGGAGAGCTCGAGGACTCCGGGCGACGTGTACCATGTGCTGGCGATCGGGTCGCCCAAGGAGCTGGGCCACGGCGTGGCCGACGCGCTCCTCAACCCGGCGACGCCCGCCGGCCAGCGGATCCGGTCCTAGCAGCAACGTCCCGACGGCGGCGGGGGGGGTCCGACAGGGTGCCCCTCCCGCTGCCCTGGGCGCGGCTGCCGTCGGGCCTAGCACGTCACGGAGATGACCATGCCGAAACGACTTTCGATTCTTGAACTGGGCACCTGCCCGGAGGTGGCGAATCCGCTGATGCGGTTCCGCTCTTCGCGCAGGGAGGCGTCGGTTGCCCAAGTAGACGGCCGGCTCGCGGACGCGCAGGAGCACGTCGGCCAGGCAGCGGCCGCCGCCATCGAGTGCGCCTGCGTGCTCTGCGACCTGACCGAATGGTCCGCCGAGCCCGAGGACAACAGCAACTAGTACGCGGGGCGGGGGTCGCGGCCCCCGCCCCTTCCTACCCCTCCCTACGCCGGGCGCCGACGGCGCCGCGGTACCATCCACCACCATGGGCACCACCTCGAGAGCCGTCTTCGTCGACGAGAGCATCCACGATGACCTCGGCTTCATCCTGGTGGCGTACGTCGTGGGAGGCCCCCAGGATGAGGTCGCGATCGAAGAGGCGCTACGTGAAGCCGGCCTGGAGCCACGGAGCGACGAGTTCAAGAGCAACTTGCCGATGGACGGGCGGCCGGAGCTGCACGCCCTTCGCGACCGGCTGCACGAGGTGGTCCGTCTGGACGGCGGGGTGCTGGTGGCGGAATGGTCCGTGGACGACGTCCTCCAGGTGACCCAGGAGTTCGCGCTGTTCCTCGACGCAGGCCCGCTCTTCCTGGCCGGCCCCATCGACGTCCAGACCGTGGGTAGCGACACGGCCACCCTGACCTTCGCCGACGACCCCGACGAATTCTCGTGGCTCATGGCGATCACCTTCGAGCTGGCAGGTACCGGTGGCGGGCATTCGGACCTGGGCGAGTCGATCACCCTGATCAACCTCCTCGACCAGTCCAATCTTCTGTTCACCCAATCGGTCTTCGGCTCGCTCGGCGGGAGCTCCGACGGCGACGTCGCCGCGCTCGAGGACAACGTCCTGACGATCGTCGACGGTGAGAGCGTCCTCGAAGAGGTGGTGCTGCCCTTCGCGGACTCCGCCGGCTTCGAGGACTCGGTCGGCGGCTTCGCGTGGAGTGTCGCACCGGGCGACTCGCTCCTCATCGTCAAGGACAAGCAGCTGACGCTTCCGGAGCCCGCAAGTGCTCTGCTGCTCGGCTTCGGCCTGATGGGCCTCGCCCTGGCCGGCCGTCGGCGCGCTGTCCGCTCCTAGAGCAGCGTCCCCACCTCGACCGGCTCGCCGCCGGCTTCGCCGGAACGGTAGGCGGCGGCGATCGTGGCCTGGTTGAGGAGCGCCTCGCGCGCGTTGTCAACGCCGGCGGCGCGATCCGTGAGCGCGGCCTCGAAGAGCTCGAGCACGCGCGGAAACCAGGTGGCGTGGTAGGAGTCGTCGGGGGCGTCGGGCTCCACGGGCCAGTCGCGCGGCTCGCCGGACGTGGGCTGCACGCGCACGCCGGAGCCTTCGATGCGGATCTCGCCGCCTTCCCCGCGTACGATCACCTCGGTGCGACGAGTCCCGCCGGCCCACGTCAGGCGCAGCCGGGCCAGGCCGCCGCCCGCGTACTCCACCTCGGCGTCGGCGGTGTCCTCGACGGAGGCGTCGTGCCAGCGGCGCGTCTCGATGCGCGCGCGCACGCGTTCGGGCTCGGCGCCGCCGAGCAGCGCGCGCGCCACGTAGAGCTGATGCCAGCCGTGGTCCACCAGGATGCCGCCCCCGGCGATCTTCTGGTCGAGCCGCCACGACGCCCCTCCCCCGCTGGCGGGCTCGGTGCGCTCTGTGATGAACTCCACCTCGTGAGGCGCACCGATGGCGCCCTGCGCGATCGCGTCGAGCGCCGCACGGAAGACGGGTGCGTGGTGCCAGTTGTGCACGACCACCAGAGCTGTCCCGGCTGCCTCGCAGGCAGCCAGCGCGCGGCGCGCCTCCTCCGGCCCCAGCGCCAGCGGCTTCTCGACCAGCACGTGGAGTCCGGCCGCCGCGGCGCACTCGATGGCGGGCAGGTGGTAGGCGGGCGGAGCGCACACGTCCACGAACTCGATCCCGCCGGCCGAGAGGCAGCCCTCCAGGTCCGGGTGCACCCGCGCCGCGTCGCCCAGGGCTGCGACCGCGCGCTCGCGCCCGGCCGCGACGGGCTCCGCTACGGAGTGGATGCGAAAGCCGCCGTGAGCGGCGTAGCCCGGCAGGTGGCCGTGCTCGGCCACGCCGCCGAAACCGACCAGGGCCCCGTTGCGGGGCACGGTCATCCGACGCTGGGGACGACGTCGCGAATCACGGACTCGAGGATGTCGAGACCCTCGTCCGCTTCGGCTTCCGTGATGACGAGCGGCGGGTTGATGCGGGCGCGCGCGCCGTAAGCCATCAGCAGGAGGCCGCGCGCCACGCACTCGGTGTAGATCTTCTCGGTCACCGAGACCGGCAGCGGCTCGCGGGTCTCGCGGTCCGCCACGAGGTCCAAGCCGATCAGCAGCCCCCGGCCGCGCACGTCGCCCACGCAGCGGAACCGGTCGGGCCAGGCCTCGATCCGCTCCAGCATGTGCGCGCCCACGCGCCGGCTGTTCTCCACGAGGTCTTCTTCGAGGATGGTCTCGAGGGTGGCCAGTGCCGCCGCCGCCGCGAGCGGATTGCCACCCACGGAGGAGGACGAGGAGGAGGGCTTCGACCAGGGATGCGAGTCTTCGGCGATCTTCTCGCTGGCGACGACTGCCGTTACCGGGAATCCACCACCAAAGCCCTTGCCGAGCGCCAGGATGTCAGGCGTCACGTCGTGGTGTTCGAAGCCAAACATCTTCCCGGTGCGCCCGAAGCCCGTGATCATCTCGTCCACGATGAGCAGCGCACCCAGCTCGTGGGCCAGCTCGGCGATGGCCGGGAGCCACTCGGGCGGCGGCACCACATTGCCGGCGGTTCCCTGGATCGGCTCCACGATCACCGCCGCCACCGAGCCCTGGCTCGAGGCGGCGATCTGCTTGCGCGCCAGTTCCACGCAGGCCATCGCGAAGTCGGCCGGGTCGGCCGTCTCGATTGCGGGGTGGTACGGATCGGCGTAGGGCACCAGCAAGGCGCCGGGCGCCAGCGGACCCCAGCCCTGCTTGAACGGGTCGCCGATCAGAGGCAGCACGCCGCCGGTCTTGCCGTGAAAGCCGCCCCAGAACGCCACCACCTCCCACTTGCGCGTGTGCGCCTTCGCCAGACGGATCGCCGCCTCGACGGCTTCGGCGCCACTCGAGTAGAGCTGCACGCGCCGCAGCGATTCGGGAAGGAGCGATGCCATCAGCTTGAGGAGCGCGAGGCGCGACTCGCTCGCGAACGAACCGACGGAGAGCTTCTGCGCCTGGTTCGCGATGGCGCGCGACCAGCGTGGATGGCTGTGGCCGAGGCTCGCCACGCCCACGCCGGCCATGAAATCGAGGTAGGTCTGGCCGTCCACGTCCTCCAGCACGCAGCCCTGGCCGGACTCCATCGCGATGCCCGCCATGGTGGCCAGACGCTGGATGCCCGGAGCGATGAGCGACTGCTCCTCCGAGACCAGCTTGGAGGAAACGGGGCCGGCTTCACGACGCTTCGTCATGCTGGGCTTCCTTAGCAACCGGCCTGTGGGACCGCCAGCTCAGGGCACACGCCCTAGGGGGCGTCCGCTTGCAGGGCCGCGTGGCGGGCCGCCTCCCAGCGCGGGTCGATCGCGGCGTCGCGGCCGGAGAGCTCCACGCGGCGCACGCGGCCCGCGTCCAGATCCTGCGCCTCGTCCTCGCCCTTGGCGAGCACAGCCACCCGGTCGCGCTCCACGCCCGACACGAACCCCACGACCTCGGAGCCGTCGTCCAGGGTGAGGGTCGCATCGCCGCGGTAGTCGAAAGCCACGCGCAGCGACTCGGGCGACGCCTCGGCGACCCAGCCCCGGCCCGGTGCGGCCTCCACGAGCGGCGCGGTCTCCTTGCGCGGCGGCAGCGCTTCGGGCTTCGGCACGCGCGGACCGAACACCGCGGAACGCGCCATTGCGACGAACCCCTTCCAGGATGAGAAGCCCTCTTCCACCGACGTGGCTTCGAAACCGCTGTGCACCATGCAGTCGCGGCAGGCCGGATTGCCGCTGCTCGGGCCGTAGCTCGACCACTGGGTTCCGGAGAGGAGTTCCCCGTAGCTCCCTGCGTAGCCGTCCTGGAGCAGGTAGCAGGGCTTCTGCCAACCGAAGACCGAGTACGCCGGCATGCCCCAGGGAGTGCACTCGTAGTCGCGCGCCCCGGTGAGGAACTCGAGGAAGAGCGGCGACTGGTTGAACCGCCAGTCCTTCGCCCCGGGCCGGGAGAAGATGCGACGGAAGAGCTGTGTGGTGCGCTCCCGGGCGAGGAAGTGCTCCTGGTCCGGAGCCTTCTCGTAGGAGTAGCCGGGCGACACCATCATGCCCTCGACGCCCAGCTTCATGGCTTCGTCGAAGAAGGCGGCCGCCTCGTCCGGGTCGGTGCCTTCGAAGAGAGTGGTGTTGGTGGTGACGCGGAAGCCGCGCGCCAGAGCCTTGCGAATGGCCGACACCGCCTTGTCGTAGGTGCCCGGGCGGCACACCGCGGCGTCGTGCACCTCGCGCGAGCCGTCCAGGTGCACGCTGAAGGAGAGGAATTTGCTCGGCGTGAAGAGGTCGAGCTTCTCCTCGAGGAGCAGCGCGTTGGTGCACAGGTAGATGTACTTGCCGCGCTCGATCAGACCCTGCACGATCTGGTCGATCTCCGGGTGCAGCAGCGGCTCGCCGCCGGGGATGGAGACGACGGGCGCACCGCACTCGTCCACGGCCCGCATGCAGTCCTCGACCGACAGGCGGCGCTGGAGCACGTGCTTCGGGTACTGGATCTTGCCGCAGCCGGCGCAGGCCAGGTTGCAGACGTAGAGCGGCTCCAGCATCAGGACCAGCGGGTAGCGCTTGCGACGCGCCAGCTTCTGGCGAATCACGTAGCCGGCCACGGTGGCCATCTGCGAGACGGGAACGGGCATCGAGGCTCCTCTAGAGAATCGCGTGGAACGCGCGCGGAGACGGGGGTTGGGGACGCGCCACAGGGGCGACCGCGGCGCCCCAACGTTGCAGGCCGGGCGCCAGCTCCGAGAGCACGCGCAGCGCGTGCAGGCCGCGGGTGACGGTACCGGGGCGAAGCAGCTCGTCGTCCGGGCCGTCCGACACCACGCGCACTACTCCGAACGGGCGCGTGCCGGCGGCTTCGGCGAGCCACCACGACTCCATGTCGACGATGCGTGCACCGCCCTCGGACAGGCGCGCCCGCGCGGCACCGCGCACGAGCCGTTCCGTCGAAACCAGCGGCGCGACGCGCACGCGCAGCCCCAGGTCGGCCAGGGCCTCGTACAGGGAATCGGCCGCCAGCGGCCGGCTGTCGCCTTCGGTGCTGCGCAGCTCGGAGGCGACGACCACGTCGCCCACCTCGAGGCGAGCGTCGAGGGCACCGCACACGCCCGCCGCGACGAGCGCCGGCGCGGGGTCCTCGGCGAAGCGGGGGACCGCGCGGCGTGCGCGGGAGGCACCCATCCCGCAGCGCTCCACGCGCAGGTGCGGCGCGCCGCGCCGCAACGCCAGCGCTTCGAACCGAAGAGCAGCCACGACCAGCAGGCTTTCGTCCGCGGGTAGCCTCACGAATCCTCTCCGCGCAGGTAGCGGCCCAGGGCCATCACCGGGAAGTTGAGACGATACTGGTGGTAGCGAATGTAGAAGTCGCCGGGGAATCCGGTGCCGGTGAAGAGCTCCTCGTCCCAATCGCCGTCCTGGCGCTGGCTGCTCACCAGCCAGTCCACGGCGCGCTCCACCGCCACCCGCGAACCCCGGCCGTCGAGCAGCGCCAGCAGGGCCCAGGCCGTCTGGGAAGGCGTGGAGGCGCCCACGCCGCGCCAGGCGGGATCCCGGTACGAGCGCAGGTCCTCGCCGAAGCCGCCGTCCTCGTTCTGGATGTCCTCGAGCCAGCCAACGGCGCGGCGGATCGCGGCGTGCCCCGGCTCGACGCCGGCGCGCACCAGAGCAGGCACCACGGCGCCCGTCCCGTAGACGTGGTTGGCGCCCCAGCGGCCGAACCAGGATCCGTCGGGCTCCTGGTCCCGCAGCAGCCACTCCACACCCGCGCGCGTGCGCGGGTCGTCCGCCAGGCCCTCCTCGGCGAGCGCCTCCACGACGTGGGCGGTGACGTCGGCGGTGGGCGGGTCGATCACCTCGCCGAAGTCACAGAAGGGCAGCTCCTCGCAGAGGGTCCGCGTGTTGTCCACATCGAAGGCGCCCCAACCGCCATCGCGGCACTGCATGCCGAGGGTCCAGTCCAGGCCGCGCCGCACCGCCCCCTCGACGCCTTCGGGATCCACAGCGCGGCCGGCGCGCAGCGCCATCACCACCTCGGCGGTGTCATCGGTGTCCGGGTAGTTGTCGTTCGCGTACTCGAAGCCCCAGCCCCCGGGCGCGAGTTGCGGCCGGCGCACGGACCAGTCCCCGGGGACGCGGACCTCCTCGTCGAGCATCCAGCGCGCGGCGTTCATGAGCGCCGGGTGGTCCGGCGGCAGGCCCGCGTCGCGCAGTGCTACGCAGGCCAGCGCGGTGTCCCATACCGGGCTCTGGCAGGCCTCGAGGCGGCGGAAGTCGCGATCGATGATGGTGAAGCCTTCCAGGCCCTTGAGCCCGATCTGCATGGCGGGATGATCGAGCGGGTAGCCGAGCAGGTTCAGCGCCATGATCGAGTACACCCAGGGCGGCTGGATGCCGCCCCAGCCGCCGTCGGCTTCCTGGCGGCGCAGGATCCATTCGGCGCCAAGGCGCATCGCGTGCTCGCGCAGGCTGCGGATCGGATGGCGCTCGTACAACTGTAGCGCGCGGTCGAGCGCCTGGAAGCGGCCCCCCCAGGTGCGCAGCGAGAGCTTCTCGAAGGTCTGCTGGCCCACCCGCAGCTCACGCACCGAGAAGCCCAGCTCACGCTGCGGCTTGTGCGCCGCAACGATGGTGAGCGGCACGATGGTCTGGCGCGCCCAGCACCCGAAGTCGTAGACGTTGAGCGGGAACCGCGGGGGCAGCAGGATCACCTCCGGCGGCAGCGCCGGCAGGTCGCGCCACGACCATTCACCGAAGAGCGCGAGCCAGATGCGGGTGAAGACGCGCGTGCCCTCGATGCCGCCCAGGTCGAGCGCCACCTGGGCCGCGCGGCGCATGTGGTCCGCGTCCGGCGGGTCGCCGGCGAGACGCAGCGCCGTGTACGCCTCCACCGTAGTGGAGAGATCGGCCGGCCCGCCGTGGAACGTGACCCAGCCGCCGTCCGGCTGCTGCTTGTGGCGGATCCAGTTCGCGGTGAGCGCCGCGGTCGCGTCGTCGTGGATGCCGAGGAAGCGGCGCAGGAGCAGGTCTTCCGCCTCCATCGTGACGTTGGTCTCCAGCTCGGACTTCCAGTGGCCGTCCTTGTTCTGGCGACCCAGGAGGTGCGCCAGCGCCCGGTCGAGCGCCTGAGCAGGGCCCCCCGCCGTGTCCGATGAAAGCTCGAGCGACATCTTCAGATCCTTCTCCAACAAGCCGTTTTTCGTGCTGAATCCACTCGTCGATGCGGCTCAGGCCGCGATCTCCAGGCCTGCCCGCGAGGCCGTCAGGAGCGCCTCCCGCGCGGCAGCCAGGCCGCTCAGGCACGCCCCCTCCATCGTGGCCGGCCAGCCGGTGTCCGTGTACGCGCCGGCCAGGAAGATGCGGGGCGCCTCGGTGCGCGTTCCCGGACGCAGGACGCCGGTGCCGGGCCGCTGCCGGAAGGTCGCGGCGCGCTCGCAGGTCACGACGAAACGCTCCACGCGCGCCCCCGCCGCCGCCGGGAACACGTCGGCCAGAGCGGGCAGGAAGATCTCGCGCAGCTCCGCCTGGGAACGCCCCACCCAAGAGTCGGCGCCCGAGAGCGAGATCGAGAGCAGCTGTCCTCGCTCGAGACCGGACGATTCGGTTCGATCGAACACCCACTGGAGCGGCGAGTCGATGCAGGCCGCGAAGGGGTGCCCCATCACGCGCCGGTCGAAGACCACGTGCACGTTCACGATCGGAGCCGCGCCGAGCCGGCGCAGGGAGTCGGCGTTCAGGCCGGCCTCCTTCGGCAGCAGGTCCGCCGCCACGTCGTGGGTCACGGCCACCACGATGGCGTCCGCGTCCACGCGCTGGCCGGCCACGCGCAGCGCGGGGTGCGACGGGTCCGAGGCGTCGATCGCCTCCACCGGCGCGCGCAGGTGCACCGCGCTACCCGCCGCACGCAGCGCCGCCTCGCCGGGCTCGCCGTGCAGGGACTGGAGCGGCACCCGCGCCCAGCCCACGTCGCCGGCGTCGGCGCGCTCGAGCAGGCCCGTCTGGAAGACCTTGGCCGCCAGCGCCAGCGACGCTTCGCGCGCGGGCAGGTTGAGCGTGGCGCGCACCAGCAGATCCCAGAAACGGTCGATCGCCGCATCGCTCTCGCCGCGCTCGGAGAGCCAGTCGCCCAGGCTGCGCGCGTCGACCGCCGGGTCCTCGAGGTCGAGGCGACCGATGGCTTGCGCGGTGAGCCCAGCGTGCAGCCGTTCGCCGAGGGACAGGTGCGCGTAGCGCAGGACGCTCGGCGCCAGGTGCGCCGGCGCGGGGAGCGGCGCACGCCGGATCCACGCGAGGCGGCCCCCGGGCGCCGCCACCGGGACGGCCAGGCGCGGCTGGAGCTCCACCCGGTCCTCCACTCCCAGGCGGCGCAGGAAGTCGCGGTAGGCGCGGCAGCAACGCAGGAAGACGTGCTGGCCGTTGTCGAGGGCCAGGCCGTCGCGCTGGGTCGACCAGGTGGCACCGCCGAGGCGCAATCGCGCCTCGAACAGGCTCACTCGGGCGCCGGCGTCGGCGCAGGCCAGCGCGGCCTGGAGCCCAGCCAACCCGCCGCCGATCACCGCGATGTGGGGCGCCGAACCCAGGTCGTGGGAAGCGTGTGCGCTCATCGCACACGCCTCCAGGCGCGCAGGGCCGCGCGCGCCCGGGCTGTCTTGCTCGCACGCACCGTGGCGCTCGTCACGTCGTAGTGGGCGCGCTCCAACGCGTCGAGGGCCGCGTGGCCCCCTCCGATGAACGCGGCCACCGCCAGGCGCGCCGGTCCGCGCAGGGTGCCGGGAAGCGGCGCCCCGCGCAGCAGCAGGACTCGCGCGCGCTGGGCCGACAGCGTTACGACACGCCGCAGCGCAGGCGTGGCCGGAACGCACGCGAGGTCCTTCTCGGCGCAGCCGGAACGCTGGAGGTCGTCCTGGGGCAGGTATACGCGCCCGGCACGGTAGTCCTCGGCCACGTCCTGGCAGTGCTCGATCACCTGGAGCGCGGAACAGATCGCGTCGGACCAGGCCAGCCGCTCCGGGGTGATCGCGCCCGCAAGGCCCAGCACCCACTCGCCCACCGGGTTGGCGGAATGCGCGCAGTAGTCGAGCAGCGCTCCCCATGTGGCGTAGCGGGCCACTCGCTGGTCGCGGCGGTTGGCCTCGATCAGACGCTCGAAGGGCTCACGGCGCAGTCCGTGCGCGGCGATCACCGGCTGCAACGCTCGCAGCAGCGCATGGCGCGGCTCGCCGCCCTCGAAGGCCCGTGCCAGGTCGGCCTCCACGGCGTCGAGCAGAGCTGCGCGGTCGCCGCTCGCCGCGTCGCCGGCCTCGTCGACCAGCCGCGCGAAGCCGTAGAGCGCCACCAGGCCGCGGCGCCAGCGATGCGGCAGCACCCGCAGCGCCACCGGGAAGTTCTCGCCGCCTGCGCGCGCCAGCAGGCGCGCGGGGTCCAGTGCCGGGTCCGCTAGGAGGGCGTCGTCGCCGGCGGGGTTCCGTCCGGCAGACTCGAGAGCAGGAGCTCCAGCACCCGGCGCAGGCCCGCGCTGCGCGGCCCGGTCCCCCGCGGATTCCCATCCACGAACGAAAGGATCAGGTTGCCGTTCAACAGCGACACCAGCGCGGCCGAGATGCTCTGCGCCTCCGTCGCGTCCGGCACCATCTCCTCCAGCGACGCGCACACGTCCTGTACGAACTGATCCACCAGTGCCAGAAGCGGCTTGCGCATCGACGCCCGCAGCGAGGGCGACTCCAACACCCAGCGCACGATCGGCTCGATCTCGCCGCGGTGCGCGTCCACGAACGCCTCGTAGGTATCGAATAGCTCGAGCAGTCGCGCGCGCGGATCGCGCTGCTGCATGTTCGCCTTGAACTGCTCCGTGAAGGGCACCAGCATGCGCCGAAACGCCTCCTGAAAGAGCGTCTCCTTGTCGCTGAAGTGCCAGAAGACCGCCGAGCGGCTCACCTTCGCCTTCTCGGCGATGGAGGAGATGCTGGTGCGGTCGTAGCCGCGCGCGGCGAACAGCGTGAGGGCGGACTCCAGGATGCGCGCCTGCGTCTCGGCCTTGCGACCGCTGGCCGCACGCACTCGCGTGACTCCCGGGGCGCTGCTCTCCACTCCCCCCCCCTCCGTCCCGAGCTCGGCTCGGGTGGACGTCCGGCCGCCCGTACCCCGGGGGCACATCCCCAGTGGCGGACCGACCATCACACAGCCGCCCCGGACGGACAAGGTGAACCGCTGACCGAAGACCCGGAATCGGTCAGCCCTCCCGGCCGTCGCCGCGGTCGCCTGTATCGAGCCAGGCCCGCAGGGAGGGCCCCAGCACCCGCGGCGCGCGAGAGAGCTCCGCCACGTCGGGCGCACCCACCAGCAGCATGAGGGCGCGGATGCCCTCCGAGAGGCGCTCGGCCGCCGTCAGCACCGCAGCGGGACCGCCCTCTGCAAAAGCGCGCAGGAAGGGCAGCGCGAGACCCACGGTGTGTGCGCCCAGAGCCAGGGCGCGCACCGCGTCGAGAGGCGTGCGGATTCCGCCGGAAGCGATCACCGGAAGCCCGGCGCGACGAGCGAAGACCACGGCAGCCGCGGTCGGCACGCCCCACTCGCGCAGCGCCCCACCCAGCGCGCGTTGCCGTGCCGAGCCGCGCTCGGCCTCCACCCCGGTCCAGGTGGTGCCGCCGCGGCCTGAGACGTCCACCGCAGCCACGCCCGCCGACGCCAGCCGCGCGAGGGTCGCCGGAGAGAAGCCGCAGCCGGTCTCCTTCGCGACGACCGGCACCGGCAGCTCGCGCGCCAGCTCCGCCAGGGTCTCGAGAGCGCCGCGGAAGTCGCGGTCGCCCTCATCCTGCACCAGCTCCTGGGCGACATTGAAGTGCACGCACAACGCGTCGGCGCCCACCGCAGCGACCAGCTCGGCCACCCGCTCCACACCTGCGTCACGCGCCTGCACTCCACCCAGGTTCGCGAGCAGCAGGATGTCGGGCGCCACGTCGCGCACGCGGTAGGTGTCGGTGCACCCGGGATCGAGCAGCATGGCGCGCTGGGAGCCGAGCCCCATGCCCAGACCGAGCTTCTGCGCCGCCTCCGCCAGGGCCCGGTTGATGTCGCGGGCTCGCGAGGCGCCGCCCGTCATGCCGCTGATCACCAGCGGCGCCTGGAGTCGTCGCCCCAGGAACTCCACCGAGGGATCCACCTCGCTCCACGCCATCTCCGGGAGCGCCTCGTGAAGCAGGTGCACGTCTTCGAGGAGCGTGGTGCTGCGGGCCTCGACATCGCGCTCTGCGCAGATGTCGAGGTGCTCGAGCTTGCGGCGCGCCACGCCGCTCACGCCGGCCCCCCGGTTTGCGCGCCCCAGCGCACAACCGGCGCCTGCAGGCCTAGCCACGCGGAGGCCGCGATGGCGAGGCGGCGCGGCTTCGATAGGCGCAACGACTCCTGCAGGCACGGGAAGCGTCGCGCCTGGAGCTCTTCGAGGAGCGCGCGGTAGATGCCGCCCATCGCTTCGGCCGGACGCAATACGACGCGGTCCTCGGCCGGCAGGGTGCGTGCCGCACGCTCGTAGTAGATACGCGCGCGCTCGGCGTAGACCGCCAGCAGCACGCGGATCTCATCGGTCATCTCACCCGCGGCGAGGCTCTCGGGCACGACGCCCATGCGCTTCAGGTCCTCGCGCGGCAGGTACACACGGCCGCCCACCGCGTCCTCGCCCACGTCGCGCAACACGTTGGTCAGCTGCACGGCGATGCCCATGCTCCGCGCATACTCGAGCGACTCCGGACTGCGCGCGCCGAGCAGGCGAACCAGCAGCAGGCCCACCGTAGAGGCCACGCGGTAGCAGTAGCGCTCCAGATCCTCGAACGTCTCCATGGTCTCGCCCCGCAAGTCCGACTCGACGCCCCGCAGCAGGTCCTCGAACACGTCCTCGGGCAGATCGAAGCGGCGCACCGCGTCGCCCAGCGCGATTCCCACCGGATGGGTGGCCTTTCCGCGGTAGGCGGCGGCGAGTTCCTCGCGCCAGCGCTCGAGCAGCCGGTCGCGATCGCCTTTCACCTCCGGGTCGTCGGCGATGTCGTCGGCGAGCCGGCAGAAGGCGTAGATGGCGTGGAGCGCTCGCCGCCGCGTGCGCGGCAGCATCCAGAACGCAGCCGCGAAGCTCGAACCCGCGGCGCGCGTGATCCCCGCGCAGTGCGCGTACGCCGCCAGCACCTCCGGTCCCGGCTCAGCCATGGCGACCCTCCAGCGCGTCACGGGCTACGCGGGCGATGGCCTGGGCGTCCATGCCTTCTTGTCTCCACTGGTCCGCGGCCTCGCCGTGGTCCACGAAGCGGTCGCCCATGCCCAGGCGCAGCACGCGCGTGCCTGGGTGGCGCTCGGCCACGTGCTCCGCGACCGCACCTCCGAAGCCTCCCACGCGCACGTGGTCCTCGACGGCCACGATCGTGCTCACGGATTCCGCCACGGCGTCGACCAGCTCCGTATCGAGCGGCTTCACGAAGCGCGCGTCCACCACCGCGGCGGAGATGCCGGCCTCGGCCAACGTCTCGGCGGCCGCCTCCGCCTCCGGCACCGCCTTGCCCAGTGCCAGCAACGCCACGTCGTCGCCCGAGCGAAGCAGCTCGCCGCGCCCGATGCGCAGGGGCTTCGGGTCGGGATCCATCGGCACGCCCCGCGCCACGCCGCGCGGGAAGCGCACTGCGAAGGGGCGCCCCGATTCCACTGCGGTGGCGAGCAGTCGCTGCAGCTCGTTCTCGTCCCGCGGCGCCGCCACCACCAGGTTGGGGATGGCCCGCAGGTAGGCGATATCGAGGCCGCCGTGGTGCGTGGGACCATCGCCGCCCACAAGACCGGCGCGGTCGAGAGCGAACGTGACCGGTAGCTCCTGGAGGGCGACGTCGTGCACGATCTGGTCGAAGGCCCGTTGGAGGAAGGTCGAGTAGATGGCACAGACCGGGCGCAGCCCCTCGGCCGCGAGCCCAGCAGCGAACGTGACGGCGTGCTGCTCGGCGATGCCGACGTCGTACATGCGACCCGGGTGGCGCTCCGCGAAGCGGTCGAGGCCCGTGCCGTCCGGCATCGCGGCCGTCAGCGCCACCACCCGCGGGTCCCGATCCGCGATGCGCCCGAGGGCGTCCGCGAAGGCCGCGGTCCAGCTCGGCGGGCCGGCGGCGCTCTTGGCGCGCGCGCCGGTGGTGCGGTCGAAGGCGGTCGTCGCGTGCCAACGGAACGGGTCCGCCTCGGCGGGCTCGAATCCCTTGCCCTTGGCAGTGCGCACGTGCAGCAGCGCGGGGCCCGGCGCGTCGCGAAGCGCCTCGAGCGCGGGGATCAGTACGGACAAGTCGTGTCCGTCCACCGGACCGTGGTACTGGAGCCCGAGCGCCTGGGCGTAGCCGCGCGCATCGCGGGTGTGCGCCAGCCCGCCCATGTTGGGAGCGATGGCCATGCCGTTTTCGTTGAAGACCACACGCACCGGGGTGCGCAGCTCGCCGGCGTGGTTGAGCGCCTCGAAGGACATGCCCGCGGTGGCCCCACCGTCGCCGATCACCGCCACCGCCTGTCGCCGCTCACCGGTGCGGCGCGCCGCCTCGGCCATGCCCAGGGCCGCCGAGACAGAGGTGCCCGCGTGGCCGGCGCCAAAGGCGTCGAAGGGGCTCTCACAGCGGCGCAGGAAGCCACTCGGCCCATCGGCCTTCTTCACCCGGCGCAGGCCCGCAAGCCGTCCCGTGAGCGCCTTGTGCGCGTAAGCCTGGTGACCGACGTCCCACACGATCCGGTCGTGGGGCGTGTCGAACACCCAGTGCAGTCCCACGGTCAGCTCGACAGCGCCGAGGCTTCCAGCGAAGTGGCCGCCCACGGCGGCCCCCAGCTCGATCAGCTCGCGGCGCAACTCAGCTGCCACCTTGGGCAGCACAGCGCAGTCGAGCCGGCGCAGATCCGCCGGCTCCTGAATTCCACCCAGCACGAACCCCCCC
>CAXMOD010000232.1:0-7433 GCA_964194905.1 uncultured Desulfobacterales bacterium
GGGTCTCCCCCGGGTCGGAGACCAGGTCGAAGAGCACGCGCACGCGTCCGCGGTCCGGCGTGCGCTGGTCCACCAGCTTGAAACGCGGCGTGCGGGCGGTGCGCTCGCGGGGCTCCGGCGAAGCCGAGGTGCCGAACGCCACCGGACCGGAGTCGCGGTCCCGGGACGCGCCGCCCCGTACGCGGTCCGACAGGTCCACGCCGTCACCGGCGAACGACGGGTCCGGACGCGCGCCGAGCAGGCCGAGCAACGTCGGGGCGACATCCACCATGCGGAAGGCGCCTTCGTCGATACCAGGCATCACATCCGGGCCGGCGATCAACAGCGGCACCCGCAGTCCCGCGTCGTGCACGTTGACGCCGTGCTGGTAGAAGCTGCCGCCTTCGCCCAGGTTCTCTCCGTGGTCCGAGGTGAAGACGAGGTAGGCCCTGCGCAGCCGCCCGGCGCGCTCGAGACCCTCCAGCAGCGCGCCGATGGCCGCGTCGGTGTTGGCGATCTCGCCGTCGTAGAGGAGCGTGCACGCGTCGAGCACGCGCCCGGAGACCCCGCCCTCGTTGTTCTGGATCGCGGAGCGCGAGAGCTCGCCGTGTTCGCGCGCCCGATCGAGTTCACGGCAGGGATCGGCTTCCGGTCCGGGTGCGAAGCGCGCAGCCGGGTCGTACGGCCAGTGGGGATCGATGTAATGCACCCACAGGAAGAGCGGCTTGTTGCGGGGCACGTCGGCCACCAGATCGACGGCGGTGCGCGACACCGAACGGGCGCGCCAGTGCTCGAGCTGATCCTTGCTCACGAAGTGCGCGAAGCCGCGGTCGAGCTTCTCCTTGGGCCCGGCCACGCGGCTGGCGCTCACGCCGATCGTCTCGTAGCCGAGGGGCGTGAGCACTTCGCCGAGGGTGGGACCGCGCACCAGCGGGATCCCCGAGCCACGCGCGCCGTGATGGTGCGGCCAGAGCCCGGTGAGCATCGTCCCGAGAGAAGGCGTGGTCCGCGGGCGCGGCACGGTGGCGTGCTCGAAGCGCACACCGCGGCCGGCGAGCGCGTCGATGTGGGGCGTCCGCGCGGCCGCCTGGCCGTAGGCGCCCAGCCGATCGGCTCGCAATGTGTCCACCGTGACGATCACGATGTCCGGGCGCTCGCGCGCCGGTCCGCAGGCGGGCAGCCAAGCGGCGAGGACCGCCGCGAGCGCGAAGGGCGCAGTGGACCGGAAGAGCGCGCTCGCAACGCCGGCGCGCACTCCCATCTACGGAATCAGCGAGACGGGTACGGGCATCAGGTTCCAGGTGAATGCAGCGCCGGGCACCTTCCGGGGCTGTCCGTTGACCGGGAAGGTGCGCTCGTAGATCGTCTCGCGCTCGAAGCGCGAGCCGGTCCAGGTGTAGCGCCGCACCTCACCGTGGTCGTCGCTGGCCACGTAGAGCTCGTCGGTCCCATCGCCGTCCAGATCCGCCAGCAGCGAGGCGTGCTCGAAGCCCCCGGACTGCCTGTCGATCGACGTCTTGGTCCAGACGCCGCGCGGATCGGCGCCCGGGCGCAGCAGCCACAGGCCGCTCTTGAAGCCCGCGGCCACCAGCTCCTTCTTGCCGTCGCCGTCCACATCGCCGGCGGTGAGGAAGCGCGTGAGGCGCTCGCCGTCGATCTGGGCGATGACCGCACCGCCGGCCGGGTCGGTGTCGGCGTCGTACACGCGGATCTCCACCGGGTGAACCAGCGTCGCCGCGCGCCCCTTGCCCTCTACCTCGCCCTCGACGGCGACGTAGAGCTCGTCGCGGCCGTCGCCATCCAGGTCGTCCACGAGGATTTCCTTGGCGTGGCGCGTCCCCAGGTCCGCCGCGATCTGGCGACCTTCCTGCTTCGCGGGCACGTAGCGTGTCACGTGCCCGGACTGGGGTGTGCCGTCGAGGCGGTTGGGCTCGCTGGGCGTGGCGTAGATCTCCAGCGTCCCGTCGCCGTCCAGATCGCCCAGCTCGATTTCGTGAACGAAGGTGTTGGGCTCCTGGTCGATCTCCTTGACCTCCCAACCGACGCTGCCCGGGCGCACGGTGGCGACCACGCCCTGGTCGTGGGTCGCCACGGCAAGCGTGGGGACCCCGTCGCCGTAGATGTCGCCCACTTCGGCGTCGCGCATGCGGCTGAAGCGACCGCCGAAGGCCTTCTGCCACAGCACCTCGCTGCCGGCGCCCTTGCGGCGCAGCTTGAGGATCGCCTCGCTGCCGCCCAGGCTGAGGATGCCCCCCTGCCCCGGCTCGGGCTCGTAGACCATCGCCTTGTGGAAGACGTTGCTCTGGGGATCGTCGATGATCTGGACGCCCCAGACCCCGTCTTCGAGCGTCAGGATCTCCAGGCGGGCGGCGCCGGGCTTCGGCAGCACTTTCCCCTGGGGCGTCACCTCGAAGGGCGAGAGCGCCAGGAGCAGGCCGTTGTCGAGGGACTCGCCTTGCACGGCCGACTCGGCCGCGGACCCGCTCGCGCCCTCATCCTGGCCGGCGCCGCAAGCCAGCAGCAGGGCAAGGGGAATGGCGGCCAGAAGTCGCATCGGCATGGAATCCTCCTCGGGCAACGCGAGACCCGGTTGTTTAGCAATCCCGCACAGTTCGCGCAGCACCGCGGGTTCCGGGGGCCGTGCGGGTGTGGTAATGAAGCGCCGTGGCGAACGAGCACCTGCGAGCGCCGCGCGGCACCCGCGACTTCTACCCCGAAGACATGCGCCGCCGCGCCTGGCTCTTCGAACGATTCCGCGAGGTGGCCCGCCGCTTCGCGTTCGAGGAGGTCGACGCGCCGATTCTCGAGCACGCGGAACTCTTCGTCCGCAAGGCCGGCGAGGAGATCGTGGAGCAGCTCTACCACTTCGATCTCCACGATCGACACCTGGCCTTGCGCCCGGAGCTGACGCCGTCGGTCGCCCGCATGATCATCGCCCGCGCCGGGGGGCTGCGCCTCCCGGTGCGCTGGTTCTGCATCGGCCAGAACTGGCGCTACGAACGCATGACGCGCGGCCGCACCCGCGAGCACTACCAGTGGAACGTGGAGATCGTGGGCGAGGCCGACGTCACCGCCGAGGCCGAGCTGCTGTCGGCGATCTGCACGCTGTGGGACGCGGTCGGGTTGCCGCGGGACGCCGTCGGCCTGCGCATCAACAGCCGCGCGCTGCTGGAGGAGACGCTGCGCGCCGGCGTGCTGCGCAAGCGGCCCGAAGCCTTCGCTCCGCTGTGCGTCGTGGTGGACAAGCTCGCCAAGATCGGGGCCGACGCTGTGCTCGACCAGCTGTGCGACGCCGAGGGCCCGGTCGGCCTCGCACGCGATGACGCGCGCTGGGTGGTGGAGGCGCTCTCTGCGCGCAGTCTCGAAGACGCGGCCGCTTCGGCGCCGGCGGGCAGCGATGCGCTCGCCGCGCTGAGGCGCCTCTTCGAACTGCTCGACGCCTGCGGGATCGCCGACCGGGTTCAGTTCGACGCCTCGGTGGTACGCGGCCTCGCCTATTACACCGGTATCGTCTTCGAGGGCTTCGACAGCGCCGGCTCGCTGCGTTCGGTGTGCGGCGGGGGCCGCTACGACCAGCTGTTGGAATCGCTCGGCGGGCCCGCCCAACCGGCCGTGGGCTTCGGCATGGGTGACGTGGTGCTCGGCGAGTTGCTCTCGGACCACGGCCTGCTGCCCGAGCCGGCACGCGGTGTGGACGACGTGGTCGTCCCGCTGGCGGAGCCCCAGCGCGCCGAGGCCACGCGCATCGCCGCACGGCTGCGCGAACAGGGGCGCAGCGTAGAGCTGGCGCTCGGCACCCAGCGACTCAAACGCGCCCTAGCTCACGCCGACCGGATCGGAGCTGCCCGTGTGGTCCTCGTGGGCGAGGACGAGGTCAGTCGCGGCGTGGCACGAATCCGTGACCTCGCTACGGGCGAGGAGCGGGACGAGAAAATCTGATCCCCGGCGGAGACGTCCGTTCCCAAACCCCTGGGGAAGGGGTATAAGGACGGCGTTTGTCCCCACGTGAACCGGGTCTGGAGGTGTCCGCACGGATCCGATGCGCGGTTGGTCGATTCGCGACAGCCTCGAGCTGTACAACGTCCAGAACTGGGGTGGTGGACACTTCTCCATCGACCCCCAGGGCCACGTGGAGGTACGCCCCGCCGGCGCCGACGGCCCGGCGATCGACCTGCCGGAGCTCGTGGAGCACCTGCAGCGCCGCGGCCTGCGTACGCCGCTGCTGATTCGCTTCTCCGACATCCTGGCGAGTCGGGTGCGCGGCCTGGCTCGGGCCTTCGAGGCCGCGGCCAGAGAATACGGCTACAGCGGCAGCTACCGCGGCGTCTACCCCATCAAGGTCAACCAGCAGCGCCACGTGGTGGAAGAGATCGTCGAGCACGGCGCCGAGTACGGCGTCGGCCTCGAGGCCGGCAGCAGGCCCGAGCTGCTCATCGCGCTGGCGGTCCTGGACACGCCCGGCGCGCTGATCGTGTGCAACGGCTACAAGGACCGCGCCTACGTCGAGACGGCGCTCCTCGCCCAGCGGCTCGGCCGCCGCCCGATCATCGTGGTAGACCGCTTCCACGAAATCGACCTCATCCTCAAGACCGCCCGCGAGCTGGGCATCCGACCCCACATCGGCGTGCGCGCCCGACTCACCACCAAGGGCGCCGGCAAGTGGGTCGAGTCCACGGGTGACCGCTCCAAGTTCGGCCTCACCGCCGTGGAGATGGTGGAAGCCGTCGAACGTCTACGCGCAGAAGACATGCTGGACTGCCTCGAGCTGCTGCACTTCCACATCGGCTCGCAGATCACGGCCATCCGCGCGCACAAGGACGCGCTGCGCGAAGCCAGCCGCATCTACGTCGGCCTGCACGAGCTGGGGGCGCGCCCCTCCATCGTGGACGTGGGCGGCGGGCTCGGCGTGGACTACGACGGCTCCCGGACCAACTTCCACTCCTCCATGAACTATTCGGTGCAGGAGTACGCGAACGACGTGGTCGCCTCGATCCAGGAAGCCGCCGACGACGCCGGCGTGCCCCACCCGGACATCGTGACCGAGTCCGGGCGCGCCATGGTCGCGCACCACTCGGTGCTCGTCTTCGACGTGCTCGGCGTGAACGAGATGATCGCCGACCGGCCCGCGGAGCCGCCGATCGAGGATGATTCGAAGGTGATCCACGACCTGTGGGACGTGTGGGAGGCGATCTCGCGCAAGAACGTGCAGGAGAGCTACCACGACGCCCTCCAGCTGAAGGAGGAGGCCGCCCAGCTCTTCGCCCTCGGCTATCTCGATCTGGTGGCCCGCGCCCGTGTGGAGCGCCTCTTCTGGGCCTGCTGCGAGAAGATCCTGCGCATCGTGCGTGAGCTGCCCTACGTGCCCGAAGACCTGGCCGATCTGGAGAAGGGCCTGGCCGACACCTACTACGGCAACCTCTCGGTCTTCCAGTCGGCGCCGGACCACTGGGCCGTGAAGCAGCTCTTCCCGGTGATGCCGATCCACCGCCTGGACGAGCGGCCCACGCGGCGCGGCGTCTTCGCCGACCTCACCTGCGACAGCGACGGCAAGATCGACAAGTTCATCGACCAACGCGACGTGAAGGACGTGTTGGAGCTCCACGCCTGGAACGGCCAGCCCTACTACATCGGCCTCTTCCTGGTCGGCGCCTACCAGGAGATCCTCGGCGACCTGCACAACCTCTTCGGCGACACCGACGCCGTGCACGTGCGCCTGGACGACGACGGCCGGCCGACCGTCGAGCATCTGGTGGAAGGCGACCAGGTTTCCGACGTGCTCCGCTCCGTGCAGTACGACGAGCGCGCGCTCACCGAGAAGGTGCGCCGCACCATCGAGGCGGCGCTGCGCGCCGGCCAGATCAGCCTCGAGGAGTCGGCGCTCCTGCGCAAGCGCTACACCCAGGGCCTGCGCGAGCACACCTACCTCTCCCGCGACGACTGACCCAGTCGGAAGCGGTGGCGAAGAGTCCCCTCCGCTCCATGGCTCGCCCGTGGACTGTGTGGGTTGGCTAGGATCCGTCCCCGATGCGGATCGTCAGCTGGAACGTGAACGGGTTGCGGGCGTGCGTGAAGAAGGGCTTCCTGGAGTTCCTCGAGAAGAGCGGCGCGGATGTGGTCGGCGTACAGGAGGTGCGTGCGCAGGTGGCGGACCTGCCCGAAGCCGTGCGCGCACCCGACGGCTGGCACACCCATTTCGTCGAGGCCGAGCGGCGCGGCTACAGCGGTGTGGGGCTCTTCTCACGGCGCGAGCCGGACTCCGTCGAGACGTCGCTGGGAGCCGCACGCTTAGACCGGGAGGGGCGCGTGCAGATCGCTCGCTTCGGCCGCCTGGTCGTGGCGAACGCCTATTTCCCGAAGGGCAGCGGGAGCGAGCGCGACAACAGCCGGGTGCCCTACAAGATGGCCTTCTACCGCGCCCTGTTCCTCCGCCTCGACCGCCTGCGCCGAGGCGGATCTCGCGTGCTGGTGATGGGTGATTTCAACACCGCGCACCGCGAGATCGATCTCGCCCGCCCCCGGGACAACGTCAGGAACAGCGGCTTCCTCCCCGAGGAGCGCGCCGAGATCGACCGCTGGCTGAAGGCAGGCTGGGTGGACACCTTCCGGCGCTTCGAACCCGGTCCCGGGCACTACACCTGGTGGCGCCAGTGGGGCGGCGCCCGGGAGAAGAACGTGGGCTGGCGCATCGACTACGTGCTGGCCTCCGCCGCGGCCACGCGCTTCTGCCGGGACGCCTTCGTCTGGCCCGACGCTGCGGGCAGCGATCACTGCCCCGTCGGCGTGGACGCGGACCCCGCCATTGCGGGGCGCGCGCCGTGATGCGCCGGCGCTGCGGGCGGGCCCGGGCCCTGACCGCCCTGGCCCTCGCCGTCGCCTGCGGGAGCGAAGCGCCCGATACGTCGCCCGGGCCTGACGATGCGACCCGCGACATGCTGCGCGCCCTCGGCTACGCGGACTGGGTCGAGGGCGAGGCGGCCGACGGGCCCTCCGGCGTGGTGCGCGCCGACCTGTCACGCCTCGCGCCCGGCGCCAATCTCTACACCTCCGTACCCTTCGCGGGCGCCGAGCTGCTGGACACCGCGGGAGGCCTGCTGCACCGCTGGGCCGACTCGGATCCCCACGCCAAGGGCTGGGACCTGGCCGTCCTGGCCGACGACGACTCGCTCGTCTCACTGAACGGCCACGGTGTCGTCGAGCGCTGGGAGCGCGACTCAACCCGGCGTTGGCGCAGCGCGATTGACGGCCATCACGACCTGGTGGAGGAGCCCGACGGGCGCCTGCGCGTGATCACCCGCCGCATGACGACTTTGACCCGGGGCGATCTGGAAGTGCCGGTCATCGACGACTGCATCACCACGCTCTCGGCCGGGGGCGAACGCCTCGACGATCTGTGCTTCGCATCGCTCCTCGGGGACCGACTGAGCGACGCGCGTCTGGAGACCATCCGTGACCAC
>CAXMOD010000233.1:0-3898 GCA_964194905.1 uncultured Desulfobacterales bacterium
TCGTAGTGGAGGAGAGCGCCCGCGGCGCCTGGGTCTCGCCGCATGAGGCGCATGCCCAGCTTCTCCAGCACACGGATCGATGCGGTGTTGGGCTCGTCTACGCTGGCGACCACTCGCTTCACCCGTCCCAGACCGAAGACGTGGTCCAGCACCGCGCGCGCGGCTTCCGTGGCTTGTCCCGCTCCCGCACGAGCGGGGTGCGTCGCGTAGATCAGGTCGGGCAGGCCCTCCTCGGAGCGCAGGAAGCCGGCGAAACCCGCCGGCTCGGCGCCTTCGCCGGCGTCGACGCGCCACAGCCCCCAGCCGCGCTGGGTGAAGTTTGCGAGGCTGCCTTCCACGAAGCCCCGCGCCTCGTCCAGCGAGACGCTGCGATCGTCGAACAAGAAGCGCCGAACCGACGGCTCGACGCACAGGGCGTGAAAGGTGGACAGGTCTTCGAGCGCGATCGGGCGCAGGCGAAGCCGCGGGGTTTCGAGGCGGAGGTCGCGGCTCGGGTCCATCCACGCAGGATACCGTCGTGCGTCAGGGCGCGCGCAGGCGAGGACGCAGCATCACGCGTTCGACGAAGCCGTCGAAAGCGACCTCGGCGACCTGGCTGAAGCCGAGCGCCTCGTAGAAGCGCACGTTGCGCTCGGTTCCCGCATCGAGCACCACGCCTTCGGAACGGGGGTCCGCGTCGCAGAGGGCGGTGACCTTCTCCACCAGCCGTGCGCCGAGGCCGCGGCCCTGCCGTGCCGGCAGCACACCCACCAGCGCAATGCCGTGGAAACGGCCGTCGGGCTGCACCACTTCGACGCGCACGTTGTACTCGGCGAATCGGGCCGCCCACCGCTCGCCGCAGGCTTCCGCCAACCCGGTGCGCAACGCCGCGACCTGCTCCGGCGTGCTCTCGACGTCGGGCAGCATCGCGTAGCTGACCCCCACCAGGGTGTCGTCTTCCAGGACGCCGTGAACCGGGTGGCCGATGCTCGTGTGCCAGCGGTGTCCCACCTCCAGGTAGCCGCGCAGGCGCTCCTCGAAGCCGGGCTCGTCGCCTCCAAAGCACCAGCGCAGGGTCGGGTCGTCGCGGAACGCTGCCGCCAGCACGTCGCCCGGACCGCGCAGGTCGTCCGGGTCGATGTCCTCCAGCGATGTCATCGCCGCACGAAGCGGGTGACCGCCACGGCCGCGCAGCGACTCATCGGGAGCGCCACTGCTCGGCCAGCAGCGCGAGCCGCACGTGGTCGCGCCAGCGCCCGCCGATCTTGAGGTAGCGGGGCGAGAAGCCTTCCCGCCGGAAGCCGAGCCGGCGCACGAGGGCCAGCGAGCGCGCGTTGTCCGGTTGCACGTTGGCTTCGACCCGGTGCAGCCCCAGCTCCCCGAAGGCCCGCCGCAGGACGGCCGTCACGCCGGCGGCCATGTAGCCGCGTCCCGCATGAGGACTGAAGGAGTAGAAGCCCAGGTAGGCGCTCTGCAACGCGCCGCGCACGATCTCGTTGAGGTTGACCACGCCGACCAGCGCCTGGTCCTCCGCGCGACACACGAGGAACCCGACGTGGCTATCGCGGCGCAGTCGGCGCCTCCAGCCGGCGAATGCCTCGCGGTCGCTCGGCGGGTAGCCCCACGGTCGGTGAAGCGAGCGGCTGCGCCGCACCGCCGCGAGGAAGGCATCGCAGTCGCGCGCCTCGGGCGCCCGCAGTGTCACGCGCGGGAGCACTCGGCTAGCCATCGCTCCTCGATCGCCTACGGCTTTCGCCCAGCAGGAACGGAAGGATCATCAGCCCCCCGGTGCCGCCCAGCAGCAGCAGCGCGAAGACCAGGGGCTCGTGCGGCAAGGAGCGCAGTGGCCAGGGCGGCTGGGCGACGAGAACGTGCACGGGCTTCGGCATCTCGCGCACGAGCGTCATGCCCTCGACGTGGTAGGCCGCGCCCGCCGATTCCACGCGGCTGTCACGGTCCGGGCCGATGCGCTCGAAGGTCGCGCCGTCGCTGTTGGTCTCGCGGGCGGCGCCGTCGCGCCCGAAGACGAAGACGCGCTCCGAGGTGGCCGCCACCAGCGTGTCGGGCAGGAGCTCCAGGCGCAGCGGTCGGCCCTCACCTTCGACGGACCACGCGTTCACCAGGGTTCCGTCGGGCGCGTACACGTGCAGCTGGATTCCCGCGACGCCCACGAAGATGCGCCCTTCTTCGTCGACGGCCAGGCCGTGGGGATCCACGAGCAGCGGGCCGCGCGCGAAGGCCAGCCGAAACTGGGCCGCGCCCATCCCGCCCACCACGAGCGCGGCCACGCAGAGGGCGAGACTCGTCGCGAGCCGGACGCGCCGCCTCACGGCGCCGTCCCGCGCGCCGTCCCCGGAAACGGCAGAAACAGCACCATGTGGTGCTCCGCCACCGACTGGTCGCCCTCGCGGATCGCGTCGGGCTCGTCGCCCCAGACCTCGAAGCCCAGCGAGTCGTACAGATGCCGCGCCGCCTCGGCCTTCACCGCCACGCCGAGCTGCACCTGGGACACCCCCAGGTCACGCGCGAAGCCGAGCGCCGCCTGCATGAGCGCCTCGGCCAGACCGCGTCTGCGCGCGGCGGGCTGCACGTAGAGACCCCAGACGAAGGCTTTGTGGTGCGCCTTGCGGTGGGTGTCGCGGTAGATGCCGACGCAGCCTCGCAGCGAGGGGTCGAAGGCGCCGAAGATCGCGCTCTCGCCCGGGTTGGCGAGTCTCTCGCGGGTCGCCTCCACCGTGGGGGCGTGGTCGTCTCCGGGCGACGAGAGGAAGGCGAGGGGCTCCTCACGCAGCGACTCGAGGCGCAGCGTGGTGAACGCCTCGGCGTCGTCAGGCCCCAGCTTCCGCACACTCACGGCCTCGTCCTCCGCTCTCACACCTCGGCGAAGGCCGAGGGGTAGCGCACGAAACCCGTCACTCCATCCAGTGCGCCGGCCGCCAGCTCCAGCACCTGGAATCCCGCGTCGAACGCCGGGCTCTCGTAGCGCAGGCCGCGCGGGGCGGCGAGCGTGAAGCCGAAACGGGCGTAGTAGTCTGGACTGCCCAGCAGGAAGATCACGCGCCAGCCGAGGGTCGGAGCGTGGGCCAGGCCCGCACACACCAGGGCCGAGCCGATCCCGTCTCTTTGTCGCGCGGGGTCCACGCCGATGGGGCCGAGCGCGCCGGCCGGGGGGCCGGGCCGCGGCCCCTCGATGGTCACCGGGGAGAAGAACGCGTGCCCAACGAGCCGCCCGTCTCTCTCCGCCACCAGGGAGAGGGCAGGGGCGACCGACCCGCGCAGGGAGTCCACCAGGCGCGCTTCCTCGGGCCGCCCGAAGGCGGCTTCCTCCACGGCGAAGACTGCGTCGTGATCGCCGGGCTTCTCGTCGCGTACGGTCAGCACGGCCCCATGCTAGCGATCTCCGGTCCGGGCGAGGGCCGCCAGGTCGAGACGCAACGCGTCGGCCGCGGCCAGGCGTGCCGAGACGCTGGTCTTCCCCGCGCCCGGACAGCCGGACACGATGAGCACGGGCCGCACCGCACTCACGGAGCGCTGCATCCTCCGGTCACGCCGCACCAGCGAACGGCGTCGGTCTCGGCCGCCAGGCGCAGCCCTTCCGGCGGCTCCTTCTCCCCGATGGGTCGGTGGCGGCGGTCGAAGTACACGTGGGTCTCCCAATTCAGGCGCACGCAGCGCACCAGGTAGCGGTCGAGCTGTCCGCCGTACGGGCCGCCGGGCGCGTTCCCGGTGCGGCGCCAGTGTGGAGCCGTGCCGTCGGCGCAGCGCAGCCTGCCCAGGTAGGTGAATTCGTCGGGGCGCCCACTGCAGACGATCGGATTCTGGCGCGATCCCGCAGGCGCCGAGAGGTCGGGACCCCGTGCGCAGCCGGTCACTCCCAGCGCGCACCCGAGTGCCATGGAAGCGAGCGCGTCGATCGACC
>CAXMOD010000234.1:0-3831 GCA_964194905.1 uncultured Desulfobacterales bacterium
TCGTCGGTGCGGTCCTGGATCGGGTGCTGCACGAAGACCCGCGCGGCGTCGAAGCCGAGAGCCTCGGCCTGCGTCTCGGCGGCGTCGACGAACTCGGTCGACGCCACGAATACCGACGGCACGCCGCGCCCCTCCAGGTCCATCGTGTCGTGCACACTGCACGACGTGCAGGAGCCTCAATCCGCCAGGGCTTCGATGACCGCGTCGCAGCGCGTGGCGATCTCCTGGCGCAGGTCCACCGGCGCCACGCGCGTGAAGGTCGGCTTGCGGAAGTGCTCCACCCGCGCGCCGGACTCCGAAAGCCGCTGCTCCAGCCGCTGGAGGAAGACGTCGCCGCGCGGCTTGCTGATGTCGAGGAGCCCCACGGTGCGCCCGTCGAGACCCGCCAGCCTTGCGCTGCGCTCGCGCGCCGTCGCCCCGAGCTCCCCGGTCGGATCGAGCAGGATCGGTCGGCTCATTCCCGCACCTCCAACGTGACCGGCGCGCTGCCCAGATCGCCGCTGGCGGGCCACCCGCCGATGATCGCCGAGAACATCCCGGCGCGCCCGCCCGCGTGGGCGATGAGGAGGCCCCCGTCGCGGAACTTGGGCAGCTGCGCCCCGGCCAGCCCTTCGGGCATGCCCTCGGCGATGCCGCCGGCTCCACGCACCACCTCGCTGCCGGGCAGGATCAGGTGGCCCATCACTTCCTCGCGCAGACGCGTCTTCGACCAGCCCGCCTCGTCGAAGACCCTCCCGTGCTCGGGCGAGACCACGAGCAGCGCGTCGGTCGTGATCGGGAACTTGGGATGCGTGATCGTCCGCAGGCAGGCCGCGAAGCTCGCCGCCAGCGATTCCGGCGTGCGCGACGCCTGATCGAGAATGCCCTGCACGCCGCTCGCGGCAAAGAGCGTCACGGCGGAGCGCCCCGGCGCGATGCCGCGCTCCTCGGCGAGCGACTCCCAAGGTGAGCCTTCCTCGTCCTCTGCGAAACAGAAGGTGTACTTGCCGGGGTTGCCCAGGGTGGCGCGGTCCACGCCGCCCGGCTTGCCGCCGCCGACGTTGCGAACCACGAGCTGGAGCGCGCGGCCGACGGCGGCGTTGGCGCGATTGCCCTGGCCGAGCGCGTTGATCCCCGAGTTCATGCCGATCTTGCGGGCGACGGGACCGTTCACCAGCACCAGCGGACCGGAGAACCAGGTAGTCGCCAGCAGGCCGTGCATACAGAACGCGTCGATGCAGGCCGCCTCCACCGCGGCGAGCACCACGGGCAGGTACTCGGACAGACAGCCCGCGAGCACCGCGTTGATCGCGACCTTCTCCACGGTGCACGGCGCCAGGTCCGGCGGAATCACTCCGACCACGTCGGCCGGGTCGCGGGTCGTGCCCTCCAGCATGCGCAGCACGCGCTCCGGGGTCGGCGGCACCACCGGCAGGCCGTCGCTCCAGCCGCGCGCGTAGGCGGCCTCCCAGGGGTCCTCATGCTCACCGAGCTCGACCCGCCGCGACGCCAGACGCTCGCCGCCGAAGCGCGCGGCGAGAGCCTCGGCCACGCCCGGCTCCACGCTGCGCGAGCCACAGCCGACCCGGTACGCGGGCAGGCCCTCGCCCAGGGAGTCGACCCCGGTGAACGCCTCCCACTCCTCGCGCACCCAGCCCACGATGCGCTCGACCTCGCTCCCATCGCGCACGCGCACCAGCGTCGGCACCGCCTCGATGCCGAAGCGCCAGGAGCGCTCCAGCTCGCGGTCGTCGACACGCCGCTTCACGTCGGGCGGGAACTCCGGATCGTCCTGGCTGACGACCACGAGCGGCGCCCCGGCCTGCTCGAGCTGCGCGAGAACCGGCGCCACGAGTGTGCAGGTGGGGCAATCGCGCTTCACGAAGGCGAGCAGCTCCTCCGCCACCCGCCCTAGACCCGAATCCCTTGAATCGCGAACGGATTCAAGTGTTTAGCGGGGAGGCCGATAAGCCACAGGGCACCGTTGGAAGGCACATCAGGAAGGCTAGCCGAACCCGGTCCACGTGCCGTCGATGGGACAAGGGAACTGCGACTGCGGGTGGTGTCGGAACCTTCCACGTTTGGGAAGTGCTCTACACCCCCAGGTGATACGGCCACTTCCGCAAGCCGTTGCTTTTGAAGGATTTACGCACGTGGTACAGCGATTGCTACACAATCTCGCGAAATGTGTCCCGCAGACTCTGACGGGCACCCCTCATTCCCGGGAAGGATCGATCATGCGTAAGAGCGCACTCTTGTTTGCTGCGGCAGCCCTCGCGCTGGGCGTCGCGGCCCCCAAGGCCGAGGCTGCCCCGGTGGTCGTCAGCTACAACTTCACGGGCGTCACGACGGCGTTCCTCCCGCTCGGTGCCGCGGGTTCCGCCACGGGCATGATGACGCTGCAGTTCACCGGCAACGGTGCGGGAACGCAGATCATCACCGGGCCGGTCACGCTGGTGAGCATGACCTTCAGCCAGCCGATCTTCCTCGGGCTCGGCGCCCTGGGCTTCAACATCACCGGCTCGGCGAGCGGGTCGGTGTCGGCAGCGCCGCTCGTCGGACCCGGCTTGCTTCCGGGCGCCACCTGGTTGCCTCTGGGCTACGTCCCCAACGGCAGCTGGAGCGGCGCGATCCACTGCAACAACCTCGTTGCGACGCCCTATCCGCTCGGAGCATGTACCACCCAGGGGGTCGGGACGGCCAGCGTCGTCCAACCTCAGGGTGCCGTCGCCAACCCGACGACCCCGTTCACCATGAACTTCACGGGCGGCAATCTGGCGGCTGCCCTCAGCTTCTTCAGCATCACACTCGGAACCCTGGTGCTTCCGATCGTCGGCCCGCAGGCAGTCATCCTGAGCGGTAGCGCCACCGCCATCCCCGAGCCGGGCACCCTGGCCCTGGCCGGCCTGGCGGTGATCGGCGCCGGCGTGCTGGGCGTGCGGTCCCGCCGCCGGGCGTAACGCCAGGTCGGCGCCGCTCCGCACTCGGCGGTAGCCTGTGAGGCCCATGGGCTACCGCTACAGGCTCATCTTCGCGCTGGGCGCGGCCCTCCTCGCAGCCTGCTCCTCTCCCGAGGAGCAGGCCGTCGAGGGGCGCGAGAAGGCGCGTGCAGCGCTGGTTCGCGGCGAGCGAGACAAGGCTCTCGCCGCGCTCTCCACGTGGGCCAACCGGCCCGGAGATGCGCCCGCTTCGGTGATCGCAACGGCCGACCTGCTGGTGTGGGCAGGAGAGGCGCCGCGTGCGGTGTGGCTGCTGGAGGCAGCCGTGCGCCACCACCCAGAGCACCACGACCTGCGCATCGCCCTCGGCAACGCGGCGCTGCTGGTCTCGAATCCGAGCCTGGCCAGCGCAGCAGCGAGAGAGGTGCCGCCCGAATCGGAGCACCACCTGGCCGCCCTGATGATCCAGGCCCAAGCGGAGGCCGGGCTGGGCAACCTGGAGGAGGCCCTGGCCCTCTACCAGCAGGCAGAGGAGCTCTATCCGGAAACACCGGAGCCCCGCCTTGGGCGCATCGCGGCCCTGCTGCGCGAGCGCCGCTACGAAGAGGCGCAGGCCGCCCTCGACGAGGCGCGCGAGCTCTTCGAGTCCGACGCGGGTCGTGCGCGCTTGCGGCGCTTCGAGATCACCCTGCACACCGCACGGCTCGAAGGGCTGAGCAAGCAGCGCAAGGCCGGTAGGCCTGTGGACGAAACCGCAGCACGCAAGGCACTGGCGGCCCTAGAGCGACTGGTCGCCGAGCAGCCCGACGACCTCCTCGCGCTGCAGGCGCTCACCCGTGCGCTCTCCCAGGAAGGCCGCCGGGAGGAAGCCGCAGCCCGCGTGCGTGCGGCGATGGAAGCCGATTCCAAGGCA
>CAXMOD010000235.1:0-6888 GCA_964194905.1 uncultured Desulfobacterales bacterium
GTTGGCCTTCTGGATCTCGTTGCGCACCACGTCTTCGAAGTACGCCCTCGTGTAGGCCTTGGTGGCAGGGTCGCGGAAGGAGCGGCGCTCGAGCCCGCGCAGGTGCAAGGAGTTGGAGAGGGCCACGCCCGCCAGCTCGGCGGCCTTCTGGGCCACTGCACGCTCGCGGTCGCCGAAGCTCTCTTCCTCGAGGCGGTCCGAGAGGCGCACCAGGCCAATCAGCTGGCCCGCGTGGCGCAGGAACACCACGAGATTCTCGCCCTCCCCGAACGCGGAGGGGAGGCGCTCCGGGTCCAGGTGCTCCGGCTCGTTCGCCACCTGCACCAGACCGCGCGCAGCCACCAGGCGGAGCGGCTCGGACTCCTCGCTCTCGCGCACCCACATGACGCCGCTCTGGGCGCCGGTCTCGACGCACAGCGCCTCGACGGTTCGCTCCGCCAGCGGCTGGAGCGCCAGCGTCCCGAACAGACCCACGGCGCGCTCGTACAGCGACAGCGCGCCCATGTACTCGAGGTTCTCCGCCATCAGCTTCTCGTGCTCCTGGCGAAGCTGGCGCGCGGTGAGGATCTGCTGGAGCGCACGCACCAGGGCGCTGCGGTCGATGGGCTTGAGCAGGTAGTCGGTCGCCCCGAACTTCATCGCGTCGACGGCGGTCTGCACGTCGCCCACGCCGGAGACGATCACCACATCCTGCTCCGGCCAGCGCTCGCGGATGTTGCGAATGAGCTCCGCGCCGTCCATCTCGGGCATCACCAGGTCGGTCATGACGATGTCGAAGCGGTCGCGCTCGAGCGCGTGGAGGGCTTCGGCGCCGCCCGCGGCGGTCTCGACCTCGTAGCCCTCCTCGGCCAGCAGCCCTTCCAGAAACGTCCGGAAGTAGAGCTGGTCGTCCACCGCAAGGATGCGGGCTTTCGGCATCGGTGGCCCTTTCCCGAGGCGAGGCTAGCCGTTAGGTCGGGAAGGTGCCGGTGGGCGCGAGCCCGCACAGAGGCCTTGACCCCTCCCCTCCGGTCTCATCGGCGAACTCGACGCTTACCTTCACCTCGAGTTCTCCAATCAGGGAGTGGGGGGTGGCCTCGATGATGCGCACCGGGGCGAGGGTCCCCGGAGACACGGCGCCGGGCGCCGCCGCGATGTTGACGACGCGGTGATACGGATCGCGGCCCATCGACTGGTCGCCGCGGCGGCTGGCGCCTTCGACCAGGATCTCGCTGCGGGAGCCCACCCGGGCCCGGTGCGCCGTCAGGGTCTGGGCCCGGAGTTGCGCCTGGAGTTCCTCGAGGCGCTCCTGGGCCAGGTTCGGAGGCACGCGCTGGGTATCGGCGGCTGCGCGGGTGCCGGGTCGCGGCGAGTACTTGAACGAGTAGCCGTCGACGAAGGCGACCTCCGCCACCAGGTCGAGGGTGGCCCGGAAGTCGGCGTCGCTCTCGCCCGGGAAGCCCACGATCAGGTCCGTGGTGATCGCCACATCCGGACGCGCCCGGCGCAGGCGTTCCACGACCCGCCGGTAGTCGTCCGCGGTGTGGCGGCGGCGCATGCGTGCCAGTACCGGATTCGCGCCGCTCTGGAGGGGCAGGTGCACGTGGGGGCAGAGATTCGCGAGCTCGCCGTGGGCCCGGCACAGCTCGTCGTCGAAGAACATCGGGTGCGGACTCGTGTAGCGAATCCGCTCGAGGCCCGGCAGCGCAGCCAGGCGGCGCAACAGCGTGGCAAAGCCCACCTCGCTGTGGCCGCGGCGCAGGTCGTGGCGGCCGTAGGCGTTCACCGTCTGGCCGAGCAGGGTGATCTCGCGGGCCCCGCGCGCGGCGAGATCGCGCGCCTCG
Organism: uncultured Desulfobacterales bacterium; assembly: GCA_964194905.1. Classification (GTDB taxonomy): domain Bacteria; phylum Myxococcota_A; class UBA9160; order UBA9160; family JAFDET01; genus JAFDET01. Next base: position 1,824 of record CAXMOD010000235.1, read on the forward strand.
GTCTCGATTGCGTCGGCCGGCCGACTCACCTCTCGACCCCGGGTAAAGGGCACGATGCAGAAGCTGCAGAACATGTCGCAGCCTTCCATCACCGTGACGAAGGCCCGGCCGGCGGTCGAGCCCTGCCACTCCGGGTGGCGCTCGGGCAGGTCGAAGCGGGAGAGGTCGTGGACCTCCTCCAAGCGGGCCTGGCGCCGGCCGGCCGCCGCCGAGGCCACGAGCTGCGGCACGAGGCGTACGTTGTGGGTGCCGAAGACGAAGTCCACCTGGGGGAAACGGCGCAGGAGCGTGTCCCCCTCCTGCTGGGCCACGCAGCCGCCCACGCCGATGAGGCGCCCCGGCGCGTCTTCCTTCCAGAGACGCAGTAGGCCCAGATCGCTGTAGAGGCGGTGTTCGGCCTTCTCGCGGATGGAGCAGGTATTGACCAGCAGCAGGTCGGCGCCGTCCTCGTCCGGGGCGCTGCGCCAGCCGGCGTGATGGAGGAGGTTCGAGACCTTCTCCGTGTCGTGCTGGTTCATCTGGCAGCCGTAGGTGCGGACGGCGAAGCGCTTCACGCGGGCAAGCTAGCAAGGCAGACGCCCGGCAGGGCGCCCTCCGCCCCTCCGGACTCCGGCCTTCCTACCGTGAAACCAGCAGGCTCGGGTACTCCCCCTCAGGTTCCGCTGATAGGTTCAACAACCATCTACCTGAAATCGTGCATTTTTCCGGATTCCTTCAAAAGCCGTTTGACAATGGCCGGGGCCTCTGCATAATGGGTAAACACAGGGGGGTTTCTCCAAGTTTCAAAAGTTCTGGAGTGGCGGCGGATACGACATTTCTGACCGAAATGTCCAACCTCTCACCCCCCATAATCCATCCGTCGCCCTCCACCTTTAACGCCCCGCCGGAGCAATCCGGCGGGGCGTTCTCTTAGGACCTACTCCACCCGAAGTCGGCCGTTCTCGAGCTGCCAGCTGCGGGCGGTGAGACGTTCCGCAAAGCGGGCGTCGTGGGAGACCAGGACGAGGGCGCCGGGGTAGGCGCTCAGCGCCGCCTCCAGCCGCTCGATCGACGGCAGGTCGAGGTGGTTGGTGGGCTCGTCGAGCACGAGCCCCCAGACTTGCCGCGCCAGCCCGAAGGCGAGCGCCAGCTTGCGGGCCTCACCCGGGGACGGGGCCGCCGAGAGCAGCAACGCTTCCGGGTCGACGCCCAGGGCCGCGACGATGGCCAGTACCCTTCCCTGCTCAGCGCCCGGCGCTTCCAGCAGCTCTGCCAGCAGGCGTCCCCGAGCCGCGGCATCGAAGGCCTGGGGCAGGTACAGCAGCCGCTCGCGCGGAACCCGCGCCGCGCCGAGCAGCGCTTCCAACAGGGTGGTCTTGCCGGCTCCGTTGGGTCCCTGGAGGTGGATGCGCTGGTCTCGCTCCACGTCGAGGTGGACGTCGCGGGCCAGCACCACCGGGCCGGCCTGGAGCGCCTCGCAGTCGAGGCAGAAGAGTCGCCCCACCGGCGCCTCCTGCCAGTCCACGAAAAGCTCCCGCCCCAGAGCCTTGTGCAGATCGAAGGCCCGGGCCGACTCGTCGAGGCGGCCCAGCCGGGCGCGCGCCAGGTGGGCGTCGCGGGCGTTGCGAGCCTCCGCCGAGCGCCGCCGTGTCCAGGAGAGACGCTTGCGGGTGTCGATGTCCTTGGGTCCGGCACGACGCAGCTTGCGCCGCCGGCGCGCCTCCGCCTGCTCCGTGCGGCGGCGGGCGTCCGCCAGACGGCGCCGCTCCTTGCGGCGCTCGCCCTGCAGGCGCTGGTAGGCCTGCAGCTCCTCGGCCTCCTCGCGCTCCCAGCTCGCCCTCGCCACCGCGTAGACACCCCGCCAGAGGCGCGGCGGTCCCGCCCCCACACGCAGCGTCGCACGGGTCAACTCGTCGAGGAGCAAGCGGTCGTGGGACACCAGGACGCCGACGCCCGGAAACTCCCGCAGCGCCTCCAGCAGTCGGCGGCGCCCGTGAGCGTCCAGGTGGTTGCTCGGCTCGTCCAACAGCAGGGCGCCGGGCTCGCAGTGCAACGCAGCCCCCATCTGCCAGCGCTTTCGCTCGCCCGGCGAGAGGGTCGCCCAGCGCTCCAGGTCCTCCGGCTCCAGGGCCAGCTGCGAGCGCAAGCGTCCCGCAGCCCCGTCCTGCGCCAGCTGCTCCACGGCGGGCGGCCGGATCTCCACAGTCTGGGCGCAAAGCCGCGGCTGCAGCCCACGCGGATTGCGGTGGACCTCTCCGGCGTCGGGCTCCAGGTCGCCGGCCAGCAGGCACAGCAACGTGGTCTTGCCGCCACCGTTGGGACCGACGACGCCGGTCCAGCCAGATTCGAAGCGAAGCGAGAGATCGTCGAAGAGGGGCACCGCGCCGCTGTGGGCAAAGGACACCCGGGAGAGTTCGAGAAAGGGCATGAGGCGGCTCCAGCGGAGGCATGCAGCCTCCGCGGAAGTGAGGGACGGAAAGGCGTGGCCTGGTCCCTAGAGCCTCATTCCGTTCTGCGCCTCCTGCCGGATTGCCGGAGGCGCCTGTGGCGCCTCCTCGGTTCGTGCGGAGCCGCGCCGAGTCTAGCCGGCGCCGAGCGCCGGCCCCACTCCCCCAGGGCCACCCCAGATCGAGAAGTGCCGCGACCCATACTCGGCCTGCGCTCCGGGCGGCACTGGCACTGCTCAGGTGCGGCCGGCGGGACGTGCCCGGGCCGGGCCGCCCGCTGCACTAGCCGCCCGCGAGGATCAGCATTTCCTGGGCGAAGGTGGCGACGTGGTCCCCGGCTTCGTCGAACACCTCTCGACGGGTCAGCGCACGACCTGCGTGGGCGGTGGGCGTCGTCGATACCACCAGCCACCAGCCCTCCCAGCGCGGCGGGTGGTGCGACCAGATCGCGGTGTCGAGGCTCGCGATGCTGCCGGGTTGGATCTCGGAGCCCAGGCGCCGTCGCAGGGAGAAATGCGACATCGCGTCGGAGAGGAAGGCCATGGCGCCGGCCTGAAGCGGCGGATCGTCACCGAGCGGAAAGCGCGAACGAACCCAGCCGGCCCAGTCCGTGCTCTGCCCGTCCGGAAGCGGGCCCGGCAGGTTCGCGTCGTCGATGAAGCGCCACTCGATGGGGCCCCACCAGGGCGGCTCCGACAGGCCTTCGGCCCGGGCAACCTCCATCTCGGTCGGCAGATCGTCCGGCTTCGGAGCCTCCGGCACCGGACGGGCGTCCTGGAACGCGATGCCCGACTGGGCTCCGGTGAAGCTCGCGGTCACCTGGCAGAGCAGGCGGTCCCCGAGCTCGACCCGAACCCGCCGTTGCGCCAGGCGCCGGCCCTCGCGCAGCCGCTCGACCTGGAACGCGCTCGGCGGGCCGGCGGGCAACGGGCGCAGGAAGGAGAAGTGGAGCGAGTGGAGGTCTCGCCCGGGGCAGGTGCGCCCGGCGGCTACCGCCGTGCAGCCCAGGGTCTGACCGCCGAAGACCGCGCCGTCGTGGGCGTCGCCCAGGGGCTGGAGGAAGGCATCCTCGCCCGAGGGCGCCAGCGCCAGGACTTCGGAGAAGCGTTCGGGCGCCTCGGGCACGCTAGAGGACGAGCTTGTCCACCAACCGGGAGAGCTGGCGCAGGTTGCGCACTTCCTCGGCGACGTCCGTGTAGGGCAGGTACTTGTCCATCACGCTGTCGCCGAAGCCCCAGGCGCCGGGGCTCTCCGGATTCAGCCACACGACGTTCTTGGCCTTGTTGTGGATCTCGCCCATGCACCAGGCCTTGGCGTCGTTGTAGTTGTTGCGCGCGTCGCCGATCACGATGACGGTGGTCTTCTTGTCCACCGCCGACAGGAAGTTCTGCCAGAAATAGTGGAAGGCGTAGCCGAAGTTGGAGCGTGTGTAGACGTTGATCACGTCGCCCCCCTCCAGGGCCTGCTCGAGGGCGATGCCGATGTCCTTGTCGCTGAAGAGCTGGGTCACCTCGCCCAGCTCGGCCACGAACACGAACGCGCGGATCTTCGTGAACGCCTCCTGCAGGCTGTACATGAACTGCAGCATGAAGCGCGAGACGTTGGCCACGGACGACGAGACGTCGCAGAGAATCACCAGCTTGGGCCGGTCCTTGCGTCGCTCCTTGAAGATCAGCTCGAACGGAACGCCGCCGTGGTGCATGTTGCGCCGCAGGGTCTGGTGCAGGTCGAACTTGCCACGGCGCTCGCGGCGCCGCCGGATGGTGAGGATGTTCTTGATCTTCTGCGCCAGGCGGGTCACCACCTCGCGCATGCGCCGGATGTCTTCTTCGGTGAGGCTGTAGAAGCTCTTCTCCATCAGCGTCTCGCGGCGGAACTTCTCGATGTAGTCGAAGTTCTGCTTCTGGAGCTCGCGCTGGGTGAAGTCGCGCACGCTCTGACGCAGGGCCTCCATCAGGCGCTCGATCAGCTCGCGCAGCGCGCCCAGGTCCTCTTCGGGCATGCCCATCCCCGCGAGGCGCTGGAGCAGCTCCTGGAGCTGCTCACCCGCGCCCTGGGAGCCGAGCTGCTCCAGGATCCGGCGGGTGAAGAAACCCACCTGGAGCATGTTCTCGATGCGACCGACGTCGGCCTGCTCGCCGGCCTGGCGGATCATCTGCTCGAGCTGCGAGAGGTCCTGCGTGAGGAGCGACTTGGCGAGCTCGGACAGATCGATGTCCATCTCGCCGATCTTCTCGAGGAACTCCTTGAGGCGTTCGAGCAGCTCCTCCGGATCGAGCCCCTTGGCCTGCATGCCGCCGGCCGCTTCGTCGAAGGCATCGCGCAGACCGTCGTAGAAGCCGGACCAGTAGAGGTCGAAGAGGCGCTCGTAGGTGGGCAGGTCCATGGAGCGCTTCACCATGGTGGAGCGCAGCCCGTCCTTGAAGACCTCGCGGTCCTCGAGGGGCAGCTCGTCCAGAGCCTCGAAGGCGTCGATGGACTCGGCGGTCGAAACGCGCACCCCGCTCTTGCGCAGCAGATTCGCGAATTCGAGGATGCGCTTCTGCACCGCGCGTGCCCCCTAGTGGAGCCGGCCCTTCTTGGCGGCCGCACCCGCAGCGGGTCTGGCGGCCGGAGCAGCGGGCTCGGCGGGAGCGGCC
>CAXMOD010000236.1:0-5016 GCA_964194905.1 uncultured Desulfobacterales bacterium
TTCTTCAACGACTTCTTCGAGCCCTCCACGCCGGCGCAGCGACGCCGCACCAACCTCGGCTCCGGCGTCCTGGTGGATGCGCGGGGACACGTGCTGACCAACGAGCACGTGGTGGCCCGCGCCAACCGCATCCTGGTCTCGCTGGCGGACGGGCGCGAGCTCGAGGCATTGCTGGTGGGAGCGGACCCGAACAACGACCTGGCGGTGCTCAAGGTGGAGGACTCTCGCGCCCTGCCCTTTACGCCCCCGGCGAAGAGTAGCGACGTCATGGTGGGCGAGCCGGTCATCGCCATCGGCAACCCGTTCGGCCTCTCCAACACCGTCACGACCGGCGTCATCTCTGCGCTGGACCGCTCGCTGCGCACCCAGCAGCGCGCATACCACGGATTCCTGCAGACCGACGCCAGCATCAACCCTGGCAACTCGGGGGGCCCGCTGCTCAATGCCGAGGGCGAGCTCATCGGCATCAACACTGCCGTCTACCAGGGCGCCCAGGGCATCGGCTTCGCGATTCCGATCGACGTGGCGCGGCGCGTGGTGGCCGAGCTGATCGAGCACGGCGAGGTGATCCCGGTGTGGCTCGGGCTCCAGTTCCAGGATCTCGACCCGCGCCTGCGCGGCGCCATGGGTCTTCCCGAGCGCGCGCGCGGGGCACTGGTGACGAGTGTGCATTCGGGAGGCCCGGCGGCGCGCGCCGGGGTGCGACGCGGCGACGTCGTCACGCGACTCGACGGACGCAGCGTGGGCGGCGCTCGCGAGTTCTACGAGATGCTGGCCCGCGCCACCCAGGGCCAGGCGTTGGCCCTCTCGTTGCTTCGCGAACAGGACGACGCCCAGGCCACCGTGGTGGCCAAGGGCATCCCCGCCTCGCTGGTGGACGATCTGGCCGGGCAGCTGCTGGGACTCGATCTGGAGCCCCTGCCCCGCGGCGGTTTCGCCGTGACCGCGGTGCGCGCCGGCAGCGGCTCCGAGCAGATCGGCCTCCAGAAGGGGGACGTGCTGCTGCGCCTGAATGGACTTCCCCTGTCCGACCGCGACGCGCTGGAGCGCTCGGTCCTGGACCTGCGCGGCCGCGCCCAGGCGAGCCTCGTGGTTCGCCGGGGAAGCGGCCGGTACCATGTCACGATTCCCCTGACCTAGGAGCCACGAACGACAATGGGCAAGTGGATTCTCATCGCAGCTGCAGCGGCCATCCTCGCCGTCTGGTCCGGCGCGCTCGACGTGCGCATGGACTGGCGGCCCCCGGCGGCGGATGCGATCGACCTCTTCGGCGGCGACGACGACGAGGACAAGACCGACGAGCGCACCCAGACCGTGGCCGCCGAGCCGTTCTGGGCCGAAGGCACGCCGAGTGAGGCCCCGGAGCCGGTGCTGCGCGGGATGCCCACCAGCTTCGCGGAGCTCGCCGAGGCGGCGTCCCCGGCGGTGGTGAACATCCGGACCTCCAAGACCGTGAAGCGCGGCCGGCCCCAGATGCCGCGCGGCTTCGAGGAGTTCTTCGGAAACCCCTTCGAGGAATTCTTCCAGGGTCCGGGCGGCGAGTACAAGGTGCCGAGCCTGGGCAGCGGCTTCGTCATCTCGCCCGACGGCTACATCGTCACCAACAACCACGTGATCGAGGAAGTGGACGAGATCATCGTGGTCTTCGAGGACGACGAGGAGATCAAGGCCGAGATCATCGGGCGCGACCCCAAGACGGACATCGCACTGATCAAGGTGAAGGTGGACCGCGCGCTGCCGGCGCTGCCCCTGGGTGATTCCGACGGCATCCGTCCCGGCGATTGGGTCATAGCCATCGGCAACCCCTTCGGCCTGGAGCACACGGTGACCGCCGGAATCGTCTCGGCGAAGCATCGCATCATCGGGCAGGGCAGCTACGACGACTTCATCCAGACGGACGCGGCCATCAACCCCGGCAACTCGGGAGGTCCGCTGCTGAACCTGCGCGGCGAGGTGATCGGCATCAACACCGCCATCAACCCGCGCGCCAACACCATCGGCTTCGCCGTACCGGTGAACATGGCCAAGGACATCCTGCCGCAGCTGCGCGCCACCGGATCGGTGACGCGTGGCTGGCTCGGCGTGGTGATCCAGCGCGTCACGCCCGAACTCGCCGAATCCTTCGATCTCGAAGACAAGGCCGGCGCGCTGGTGTCCAAGGTCGAACCCGACGGCCCCGCCGACCAGGCGGGCATCCGGCGCGGCGATGTGGTGGTGGAATTCAACGGCGAGGCCATCGAAGAGATGGAGGAGCTGCCGCGCGTGGTGGCCGCGACGAACGTGGGCACCAAGGCGCCGGTCGTGGTGCTGCGAGAAGGCGATCGCAAGACGCTCGAGGTGGAGGTCGGCCGCTTCCCCGACGATCCGAAGATGGCGGGCGCCGGCGAGGAGGAGGAGCCCGAGGAGGCTCGTGCCGAAGCGTACGGCATGCGCATCCAGAACCTGACCGCGGAACTGGCCGAGCAGCTCGGCCTCGACGACACCACCGAGGGCGTAGTGGTGACCCAGGTCCTGCGCGGCAGCCCGGCCAGCGAGGCCGGCCTGCGGCGGGGCGACGTGATCCTCGAGGTGGACCGCAAGTCGGTGACCGACGTGACGACCTTCGAGGAGCGGCTCGGCGCCGCCGAGAAGGGGGCGCTGCTGCTGGTCCGCCGCGGCGACAACACCCTCTTCATGGCCATGCAGAAGGCGGAGGAAGAGGAGGAGTAGGCCCCTGCCGCGCGTGGTCGTCGTCGGAGGCGGATTCGCGGGTCTCAGCGCGGCACGGGCGCTGGCCCGCGAGAGCACCCTCGAGGTGGTTCTGGTGGATCGCTCCAACCACCACCTCTTCCAGCCCCTGCTCTACCAGGTGGCGATGGCCGGCCTCTCCCCCGCCGAGATCGCCGCGCCCATCCGCTCCCTGCTGAGCGAGCCCCCCAACGTCCACGTTCGTCAGGAGGAGGTCGTGGACGTGGACCTCCAGCGGCGGATCGTGCGCGCGCGCGCGGCCGGTCGCGACGACCCGGCGGAGATCCCGTATGACACGCTGGTCATCGCCTGCGGCGCACGCCACGCGTACTTCGGCCACGACTCCTGGGAGCCCTACGCCCCCGGCCTGAAGACCCTGGCCCAGGCCCTCGAAATCCGGCGCCGGGTGCTCGCCGCCTACGAACGGGCCGAGCTCGAGGCCGACCCGGAGACGAAGCGCGCGCTGCTGACCTTCGTGGTCGTCGGAGGAGGCCCGACCGGCGTGGAGCTGGCGGGGGCGCTCGGCGAGATGAGCCGCTTCACGCTGACCCGCGACTTCCGCGCCATCGACCCGAGCCTGGCACGCGTGATCCTGCTCGAGGCGGGGCCGCGCATCCTGCCCTCTTTTCCCGAGCGCCTTGCGCGACGCGCCACCCGCGACCTGGAGTCGCTCGGGGTGCAGGTCTGGACCGGCAGCGCCGTCACCGGGGTCGATGCCGACGGCGTCGACGTCGGCTCCGAGCGCATCGCGGCCGTGACCACGCTGTGGGCGGCGGGCGTCCAGGCATCGCCGCTCGGCGCCGCGCTCGGCTTGGATGTGGATCCGCAGGGCCGCATCGTGGTGGAGCCCGACCTCTCGCTGCGCGGTCACCCGGAAGTATTCGTCGCCGGAGACCAGGCCCACGTGGAGGACCAGGAGGGGCGGACGCTGCCCGGCGTTGCTCCGGTTGCGATGCAGCAGGGACGCTTCGTGGCGCGCGCCATCCGCAACGACCTGGCCGGCCGCCCGCGGGGCACCTTCCGCTATCGCGACCGCGGCCAGCTGGCCACCATCGGGCGCAGCCGCGCCATCTGCGCGTTCGGGCGCCTGCGCTTCGGGGGCTGGCTCGCGTGGCTCTTCTGGCTGTGCGTCCACATCTACTTCCTGGTGGGCTTCAAGAACCGCCTCTTCGTGGTGCTCCAGTGGGCGTGGTCGCATCTGACCTACCGGCGCGGCGCGCGGCTCATCGTGAGCCGGGACTGGCGGGCCGTGGAGCGGCCTTGAAGCCCCCACGGGGGGCGGCGATTTGCCCCGGCGCGGACCGTTCCTAGGTTCCACGCCATGCGCTTCGAGAAGCTTACGCTGAAGAGCCAGGAGGCCGTCTCCGAGGCCCAGAGCCTCGCATCCTCCCGTGGCCACAACGCCATCACGCCCGCCCACCTGCTGCGAGCCCTGCTCGACCAGCCCGAGGGCAGCACCATCCCGATCCTCCAGAAGATCGGAGTGCCGCTCGACTCGCTGCTGGCCCGGGTGGAGGAAGCCCTGGTGGGACTGCCCAAGGTCTCCGGAGGCGCCCAGCCCACCCTCTCGGCGACCGCCTCGCAGGTGCTCGACGCTGCCTTCTCCGAGGCCGAGGCCCGCAAGGACGAGTACGTCTCCACCGAGCACCTGCTGCTCGCGCTCGCCCGCCTGAAGGGCGACGACGCGGCGCGCGCGCTCGCGGATGCCGGCGCCACTCCGGAAGCGGTCGAGAAGGGCGTCCAGGCCGTGCGCGGCAACGCGCGGGTGACCGACCAGGATCCCGAGTCGAAGTACCAGGCCCTCGAGAAGTTCGGCCGCGACCTCACCCAGATCGCGCGCAGCGGGAAGCTCGACCCGGTGGTGGGCCGCGACGAGGAGATCCGCCGCGTGGTGCAGGTGCTCTCGCGGCGCACCAAGAACAATCCCGTGCTGATCGGCGAGCCGGGCGTGGGCAAGACCGCCATCGCTGAGGGCCTGGCCCAGCGCATCGTCTCCGGCGACGTGCCCGAATCACTGAAGGACCGCAACCTGATCGCGCTCGACGTGGGCGCGCTCATCGCCGGCTCCAAGTACCGCGGAGAGTTCGAGGACCGCCTGAAGGCGGTCTTGCGAGAGATCGCCGAGAGCGACGGCCACGTGATCCTCTTCATCGACGAGCTGCACACCATCGTGGGCGCGGGTGCGGCCGAAGGCGCGGCCGACGCCGCCAACATGCTCAAGCCCGCGCTGGCGCGCGGCGAGCTGCGCTGTATCGGTGCCACGACCCTCGACGAGTACCGCAAGCACGT
>CAXMOD010000237.1:0-1679 GCA_964194905.1 uncultured Desulfobacterales bacterium
GCTTCTTCCTGAGCGCGCGAAGTGGTCGTTGCGGCGATGTGTTTCGAGCGCTGCGTCGAGGGCGGCGTCGGGCGCGTCGAACAGCGCCACCACGTCGTCGGCGAAGGTGCGGACGAAGAGAGCACCGAATTCGCGCATCACTGGGAGGCAGATGCTGTGCGCGTCCAGCACACGCAGGAAGCTCTTGAGGGCGCCCCCCTTGATGGCGGTCTCGGTGAAGCCGGTCAGGTCGAGGACGAGGATGGCGCGCTCGACCCGGTACGTCGTGTCGAAGTCGCTGGCCGACAGGCTCCCTGCGCGCACGGCGAGCAGGGCGGCGAGCTGTTCCCGGGTCCAGCCCTCGAAACGGGCCATCTCTTCGGGATCCTGGAGGAACGGGTAGGGCAGCTCGTCGGGCACGGGGCCTCCCACCCCAAGGATGGCGCGGATGGGCCTCGCGCTCTACCTAGAGGGCGGAGGGAGATTGTGGCGGATCAGGACTGGCGAGCCTTCCAGCTGGAGGAGGAGATCACCAAGCAGCGCGAGTCGGGGCGCCCCTACCAGGAGTTCCTGCGGGTCCCCTCCCTCTCGTGCGGCATCTACTCGCTCCCGACCGGCGGGCCCGCCGACGAAGGGCCTCACTCGTGAACCTCGCCTTCCGTTTCGTTTCCGCCCTCTGCGGCGTGGCGGCCATCGCCGCCGGCCTGGTGCTGTTTGGCGCCTTCTTCGCCTACCAGCGGCCCGGGAGCGCGGCGCCACTCCCGATGGGGCCGTTGGGCCACTACTTCGCCGCCTTCGCGGGCTGTGCGCTCGTGGGCTGGGGATCCGCCTTGCTTGCGGGTGCGCGCGATCTCGCCACCGGACGACGCCTTGCGCCCGGCACGGCCTTCGCGCTCGTGTTGCTGGCGGTCTATCGCATGGTGGGCTGGCTGGTGGGCGACTACTACGCATTGGCGGGAGACCTGCTGCGCTATGAGGCGGGCGCCTTCCTGGCTCTGGCGCTCGCCTTCATCTGGCTCCGCCCGCGCGTGGCGCCTAGGGTCTCGTTCTGATGCGCTGGCTCGCGACCTTCATCGTGGTTGCCCTGTTCGGCCTGAACCTCTGGATGCCGGACAGCGCCCTTGGTCGCCGCGGCACGGAGACCACGGTCCACACGCATGTCCCGGCCGCCTCTACCTTGCAGGGAAGGCGGCTCGCGCCGCTTCGCTTCGAGGATCTCGACGGCCGAGCCGTCAGCACCGCAGACCTGCTCGGGCACCCGCTGCTGCTCGTCTTCGAGCGCAGCGTGGATTGGTGACCCTTCACCAAGGCGCGGCTCGTGGAGCTGCGGAACGAGCTCGCCGCGGTGCCCGACCTCCAGATCGCCTGGGTGATGGCGGAGAATCAGATCAACGAGCGCTCGCTGCGCTTCGTGGACGGCTACGGGCTGCGCGAACGCATCCACTTCTGGGCGGATCCGGAGAGCCGTGGCATCGACCAGCTCGGCATCCGCCGCCCGGACCCGGAGCCCATGGAACAGGGCGTGCCGCACCCCACCACGCTGCTACTCGACGCGAACGGCGTGGTGCGCTTCGTCGACGTACGCGAGGACTACCACATCTGGCTCGACCCCAGCGTCCTCCACAACGCTCTAGCCCAACTCCCCTAACCCCGCGGGAGCGGGGACGTTCGTCAAAACGTCAAAACGTCGAATTGTCTGA
>CAXMOD010000238.1:0-15604 GCA_964194905.1 uncultured Desulfobacterales bacterium
GCGCGCCGGCACCGGCATGCTCGTGGCGGCACGCATCAACAACGGGCTGATGGTGCCCTTCTTGGTCGACACCGGCGCCTCGGACGTGTCGATCCCACAGTGGGCGGCCGAGCGCCTGAGCCTCGAGAACACGGGTCGCACCCGGGAGTACATGACCGCCAACGGCGTGATCGAGGAGTCGGTCGTGATGCTGCGCTCCGTCAACCTGGGCGGTGCTCAAATCGAGGACGTGTCCGCGAGCATCAGCAAGACGATGAACGTCGGGCTCCTCGGCCTGTCGTTCTTCAACCGCTTCACGTACCACGTGGATGCCGCGAACGGAATCCTGACGCTCGTTCCCAACGACCTCGAGGAGAGCGGAAAGATCCGAGGTGGGCGCAGCGAAGCCCAGTGGCGCTCCGAGTACCGCGGTCTCCACCACCGCATCGAGCGGGTCGAGGCGGAGGCGCGTCGCACCGGTACCAACCAGTCGAGCAAGCATCACACGCTCGAAGAGGCCCTGGAACAGCTCCACGCGCAGCTCGAAACGCTCGAGGCGGAAGCCGACCAGGCCCGGGTCCCGATGGCCTGGCGGGAGTAGCGCGCTTCCCAGAACGGAACGGCCTTTCCCATCGGCCGGCCTCCAGCTGACCGCTCGGTCGAAAGTCGATTTCTCTCGGATCCGGCTACTTGGACGCGAAAGCTGCCGATCGCCCCGTGTGGCATCGATATTGCTCTCATATCGGTCACTAGAGCGGAGGGCAGTGCGGTGGCACGCAAGCTGAGCGGACAGGATGTGAACGAAGGGCACGCAGGCGCGCGGGAGCGACTGCGTCGGGATCTGGAGGCGCGGGGCGTGGATTCGCTCTTCGCCAGCGCAGTACTCGCCGAGGTGGAGATCGACGTGGCGTCGGCGGAGTCGCGCAAGGCGATCCTCGACGGCGTGGAGGTCGCCTATCGGGTGCACTGCGGTGGGCGAGAAGAGCTCGGCGACGCGGTGCGCGACCTGAACGAGGTCGCGCGTCTCATGGAGGACTTCGCCGGCGAGCTGACGAAGCTCGACGAGTCGCTGAAGACGCTCTCTGCGTTCCTCACGCGCATGAAGACCTGCGTGAACGTGAAGGTGCCGAGCCGGCTGCACTGAACACGCGCGCGAGGTAACCTGAGGGCGCTCCCGGTCCCGGGTTCGCGTTGGCGCACGCCCTTCCGGCACTCCTCCTTGCCCAGATCCTGGGCATCCTGGTCGCCGACCGCGGCTGGCTGGATGCGCGCTGCGCGCTGATCGCTGCCGTGCTGGCGCTCGCGGGCGCCCTGCTCGCCGAGGGCCGCGTGCCTCGCGCTGCGTGGGCGGCACTGTGCGTGTTCGGCGCCTCCGCCCTCCACCTCCAGTACCCACTCGATGCCGACGCGCGAGCGCGGCGCCTCGACGCGCCACGCGAGGTGACTCTCCAGGCGGAGGTCGCACGGGTGCGGCGCAGCCTCGACGGGGCGCGCTACGACCTCGACAGCGCGCTGGCCCTGGATCCGCCCGGGGTGCCGCTTCCCGCACGACTTCGGCTCTACGTAGAGGCGTCGGACCTCGCCGCGTCCCCGGTTCTCCAGGGCCTCGTCGCCGGAGATCGCCTGCACCTGCGAGCCCGGGTGCGCCGCCGCGCCGGCCGGCGCAATCCCGGTCACGCTGGCGGAGTCGACGGGCACGCGGACCGTCGGGAGGGGGTGGCCGTGGTCGCGCGGCTCGTACACCCCGCGCTGGTGGTGCGGCTTCCGGATGCGGGGCCCCGGCCATTCGCTTCCGTGCTGCGACGGCGCCTGCGCGCCGCAGACGCGCTGGCCTCCGCCGGCCCGGGCGGTCCTCTGCTTGCGGCCCTCGCGCTGGGTGAAGGCGGGCGGCTCCCGCGCGAGGTGCGTGACGCATTCGCGCGCCTCGGTGTCGCGCACCTCCTGGCCGTGTCGGGTCTGCACCTGGCGCTGGTCGCCGCAGGTCTCTACGCCATCGCCCGTCCTCTCCTGGGGCGATGGGCGCGATTGGCGCAGCGCGCGGATGCGCGGCGCGTAGCCCTGGCCATCGCGCTCGGAGGGGCGGCGGCACAGGCCATTCTGGCCGGGCTGGACGTGCCGGTGCGACGCGCGTGGTTGCTGCTCGCGACGCTCTGCGCCGCGGTGTGGCGCGGGCGCCCGACGGGCCGGTTCGCCGGGCTGGCAGCCGCGGCATTCGTCGTGCTCGCGCTCGAACCGAGGGCGCTCTTCCGGAGCGGAGCCCAGCTCTCGTTTCTGGCGACGACGGCGCTGGTCCTTCGCGGGGCCGGCGGCGGGCCCCTGCGCGCCGGCGCTACGGCCATTCTCGCGACGGCTCCACTCGTGGCGTGGCGCTTCGGCGAGGCCGCCCCGTGGGCGCTGGTGAGCAATCTCGTCGCCGTGCCGTTGGTGGGCGGGCTGCTGCTCCCGGCGTCTCTGCTCGCCGCGCTGCCGGCGCTCGCCGACCCCGCTGCGTTGACGGACGGTGCGTCGGGAATCTGGCTTGGCTGGGTGGAGGCGGCGGCGAGCGGTCTACAGGCCGCCGCCGTGGCGTTCGCGCGGCGGCTGCCGCCCGGCCACGCGCCCCATCCGGCTGCGCTGGTCGTCCTCGTCGGTCTCGCGGCCCTCGGGCTGCGCGCGCGCCGCACCGGCGCACGGGTTGCTGCGGCGCTGGCGGTGGGGGTGGGCGCGTCGTGGGCACCGCCTCCCCAGGTGCTGCCCGCCGCCCCGCGGCTGGTGGTTTTCGACGTCGGGCAGGGCGACGCCGTTCTCGTGCAGGGGCGGAGCGCGGCACTGCTCGTGGACGCGGGACACGCGTTCGCCGCCTTCGACCGCGGGCGAGATGTAGTGCTGCCCGGGTTGCGGCACCTCGGAGTGCGACGGCTCGACGTTCTGGCGGTGACCCACTCGGACATGGACCACCGCGGCGGGATTCCCGCGGTGCTGCGCGGCATCGAGGTGGGTCGAGTCTGGCTGCCCAACGGCGCTTCGCGCAATCCCGCCTTCGCCGCGATTCGCCGCGCCGCGCGCGAGGCCGGGGTCTCCGTGCACGAGCGCGGTGCGGGCTCGCCGACGCGTCGCTTCGGCGACCTGGTGATCCGGCCGCTCTGGCCGCCGCCTGCGCCCTCCACCTGGCGCGGCAACGACGGCTCGCTGGCACTTCAGGTGTCGGCGCCCGGCGGCCGCGTCCTGCTGGCGGGCGATCTCTCGGCGCGTGCGGAGGTGGAGCTGGTGCGTCGTTCCGAGGATCTGCACGCGGACGTACTGCTGCTGCCGCACCACGGGAGCCGCAGCTCGTCGTCCGCCGCGCTGTTGGACGCCGTCGGGGGAAGCGTGGGCGCGATCAGCGTGCCGTGTCACGGGCGTTGGGAGATGCCGCACCCGGGACCGGTCCGGCGAGCCCGGGAGCGCGGCTACGCGCTGTGGTCGACGGGGCGTGACGGCGCCTTGCTGGTCGCGCTGGCTCCGCGCCCCTGGCTGCGCGGCTGGGGCTCGGCACGCTGTGCGCTCCTCAAGCGTCCCGCGCGGCCGGTCGATCCGAGACCCGATGTGGATCGATCTGGCCGCGGCCGTCCTGCTGGTGGCGTTGGTGATCACCGGCGCGGCGCGCGGGGCGCTGACGTCCGGCCTCGCACTGGTCACCTGGATCGGGGCCTACGTAGTCGCAGTGCTCTTCGCGCCGGCGTTCGGTCCCAAGGCGGCTGGGGTATTCGGCCTGCCGCTGGTGCTGGGCGCCGCGGCCGCGGGGGCGCTCATCTTCTTCGCCGCATACTTCATGCTGGGCCTGGTCTCCGCGCTGCTGCGTTGGGCGGAACGACGCAGTCGTGCCGGGGCGCCGCGCAGCGCCGCCGACCGCTCGCTGGGCGCCTTCTTCGGCGCGCTTCGCGGCGTGGCGCTGGGGCTGCTGCTGGGCGTGATGGGCTACTGGCTCCAGGCCTACCAGGAGCTGTCCGGTCGTCATCCGCTGGGGGCGCTGGAGGGCTCGGCCATCGCGTCGGTGAGCCAGACCGTGGTTCACGGCGCCGCGTCCGTGATGCTCGACCAGGATACGCCGGAGGGGCGCATGGCCACGCGAGCCATGGCCTACCCGGCGCAGGCGCTCGGCGCGGTGCAGGGCATCCTCGACGACCCGCGCATTCTCATCCTGCGCGACGACCCGGACTTCTGGGACGCCGTGCAGAATGGAGACCCCCACCGTGCGACGGCCCGCGTCAGCTTCCGGACGGTGGCCCACGCGCCGGACCTGCGCCGCCGCTTCGCGCAGACGGGCTTCGTCTCACCGGCGGAGTCGCGAGATCCTGACCTCTTCCGGGGTGCCATGGATGGGGCGTTGGAGCAGGTGGGGCCGCGCATCCGCAATCTGCGTGAAGATCCGGAGCTGCACAGCCTGGCGGACGACCCGGAAGTCGTGGAGCTGCTCCAATCCGGCGACACCCTGGGCCTGCTTCTCCACCCGCGCTTCCGCCGGTTCGTGGATCGCGTTCTGGCAAGCTGACGCGATAGACTGGGCCCCTATGCTGCGAATCGGCATCGGAATGGCCTGGCTGGTCCTGGCCGTGGCATGCGAGCCCTGGGGGCCGATTTCCGGAGGCCGCCTCGAGGGTTCGCTGGTGACCGAGCCGGTTGCCGACTGGTCCTTCACCAACTCCCGTCAGACCGTGGAGCTCGAGACGCGCCTGGAGGATCCGTACTCCGTCACGGTCTGGTGTGTCGCCCACGGCGACGCGCTCTACGTGCCCTCGCGTCACGCGGCCAAGAAGTCCTGGGTGCAGCACGTACTGGCCGAGCCGCAGGTGCGCGTGCGCGTGGGCGAGCGCATCTACGCGGGCAGCATGATCCGCGTCACCGACCCGGACGAGATCGAAGCCGTGGTTCCCGCGCTCGTCGCCAAGTACGAACTCGATCCGCCCGGGGAGAGCGAGGATGACGAGGTCTGGCTATTCCGGATTCGCTCCAGCGCGGAGTGACACGTCGACGGCCTGCCCGGCCGCTGCGAGAGCCTCCTCTTCCGGGTAGCGCAGGAAGAGCAGCGTCGAGACGAGGCAGAAGCCGGCCGCCACCGGGCCCACCAGCAGCACACCCAACGGCTCCTCGGCGCTCTTGCCGTAGGCCGCAAAGAGCCACGCCAGAATCGCGCCCGAGACGCCGTAGAGCATCTTCGTGGTGAGCCCCTGCACGCCGAAGAACATGGCCGCGCGGTTCGCTCCGGTGCGCGCGGTGTCCACGTCCACGACCTGGCCGATCAGTACGTTGGGCATGGTGATGAAGCCCGCCAGGGCCACGCCCCCGATGGCCATCGAGATGTAGATCAGCACCAGGTTGCGCAGGTCCTCCGGACCTCCCGGGACGTCGGGATGCAAGAGGCCCATCATTGCCGTGGAAACCGTGAGGCCAGCGACGCACAGGATGATGGTCCGCTTGGGACCCACGCGCTGGGCGTAGCGGTTCACCGGCAGGAAGGCGATGACCGTGGTGGCGAAGAGTGCGCCGCCGATCTGTGCGACGTATCCCGGCGTGCGCCCCAACACGACGGTGGCGTAGTAGATCAGCGCCGGGCTGATCAAGTTGACTCCCACGATGAAGGGGAGCTGTGCAACCAGGTAGCGCCGGAAGGGCCGGTTGCGAAGTGTCTCGACGACCGACTCCCACAGGCGCAGATCCGAAGGTCGCGAGTGGCAGTAGCGCTTCTCGTCAACGGCGAGGATCGGGAAGAGGCACAGCACCAGCGCCACCGCGGAGGAGACCACGACGATCGCCCGGATCGCGTCCTCGGAGCTCATCCCGGCGGACACGCCCAGGTCGATGCCGGCGCCCCACACGAAGCCGAAGATGGCGACCGGGACGCCGCCGACCGCCATCAGCGTGGAGAGGTTCACGCGCGCGCGCGCGTCCCAGGCGATCTCGGGCATGAGCGCCAGATAGGGCGCCACGTACACCGTGAAGAAGACGAAGTAGAGCGACATGATCGCCGCCAGCCACACGCCGTTCGCAAAACTCCCGGGCGGCCCGGGCGGCCAGAAGAGCAGCGCGGGCAGCGCCACCATGGGCAGCGTGCCGTACACCATGTAGGCGCGGCGTCGGCCCATGCGGGAACGCGAGCGGTCCGAACCGAAGCCCACGACCGGGTCGGCCGCCGCGTCGAAGACGCGTCCGATCAGGCTGGCGGCGCCGAACACCGTCAGGCCGGCGAAGAAGATCTCTTCCGACACCTGGGGAACCAGGTTCTGCCCGTCGGGTGGCAGGTAGAAGAAGATGGCGATGGAGACGACGATGCGGTCGGTGATCTGCCAGCCGGTCGAGCCGAGCGCGTAGAAGACGCGTCGGGCAAAGGGCATCGGCTCGGGCATCGGGAGGGGTGTAGCGAACTACCAGAGCCCGAGCATGCGCAGTGCGAGGGTCACCACCGCTGCGACGAGGACCGGTCGAATCACCCGTTCGCCGCCGCGCACGGCGAGGCGCGCGCCCAGTTCGCCCCCGCCGAAGAAGCCGACGGCCAGCGCACCGGCGGGCAGCCAGACGACCTGGCCCGAGACGACGAAGACCGGGATCGCGACCACCGTGACCGCGAAGATCAGCACCACCTTGACTGCGTTCGCGTGCACCAGGTCATGGCCGGCGTAGGTGAGCGCGAACAGCAATGGGATGCCGACGCCGGCCTGGAAGGCGCCGCCGTAGAGGCCGATGGCGAAGAAGAGCAGGAAGCGGGCCGTGGGCGACAGACTCCTCGCCGGACCGGCGCCGGGCTTTCCACGGCGGATTGTTGGGACGAGCAAGGCGAGCATC
Source organism: uncultured Desulfobacterales bacterium (assembly GCA_964194905.1). Taxonomy (GTDB): domain Bacteria; phylum Myxococcota_A; class UBA9160; order UBA9160; family JAFDET01; genus JAFDET01. The sequence goes on from CAXMOD010000238.1 coordinate 6,778, forward strand.
AACACGCCGAAGATGCGTTCGAAGGTCTCGTCGGCGACGCGCGCGATGGCGAGGGCACCCAGCGCGGAGCCGACCAGTACGGGAAGCAGGAGGGGTAGGGCGGCGCGCAAGCCCGACACGCCCTCGGCGCGGAAGCGCCATGCCGCGACTGCGTTCTGGACGACGATGCCGATCCGGTTGGTGCCGTTCGCGAGGGTGCCGGGCAGGCCCAGTACGACGAGCAGCGACACCGTCAAGAGTGAGCCGCCCCCGGCGAGGCTGTTCACGACGCCGGCCGCGAGGCCCGCGGCGGCCAGGAGCGCAAGTTCGCCGGGAGTCACCGAGCCCATGCTAGGATCCGGCGCCGATGGACACCATCCCGCCGCGACAGGGAGAGGAACTCGACACCGGCGCGGTGGCGGCATGGGTGAAGGGCAGGCTTCCGGGGAGCGACCGCACGCTCGAGATCAGCCAGTTCGGTGGGGGCCACGCCAACCTCACCTATTGCCTGCGCTTCGGGTCCGGCGTGTCGGCGGTGGAGTACGTGTTGCGGCGCCCGCCTCTGGGGCCGGTTGCGCCCGGCGCCCACGACATGGCCCGCGAGTATCGCGCGCTCTCCGTCCTCTACCAGGCGTTCCGCTACGCCCCGCGCGCCTTCGCCCACTGCTCCGACGAGAGCGTGATCGGCGCGCCGTTCTTCGTGATGGAGCGACGACGTGGAGTGGTCGTGCGCGGTGGCGTCCCGGAGATCTTCGGGGGCGGGCGCGACCCGAGGGCCAATCGCAAGCTGTCGGAGGTCGTGATCGACGTGCTGGCCGAGTTCCACGCCGTCGATCCGCGGCCCCTCGGTCTGGAGAAGCTCGGGCGCGATCCCGAGCGGTTCCTCGACCGCCAGATCGGGGGCTGGTCCGACCGCTGGGAGCGCTCACGTGTCGATGATGTGCCGGTGGCCGACGAAGTGGCGCAGTGGCTGCGCGACGAGCTTCCGGAGTCGTCCACGCCCACGCTCCTCCACAACGACTGGCGCCTCGACAACATGGCCGTGGCCGAAGACGACCCGGGCCGCTGCGCGGCGGTCTTCGACTGGGACATGTGCACGCTGGGCGACCCGCTGTGCGACGTCGGCACACTGCTCTCCCAGTGGGGAGACCCGGGCGATCCCTCGGCGGCATTTTCACCGATGCCGTCGACCACGCCGGGCTGGCTGTCTCGCGCCCAGGCGGCAGAGCGCTACGCGGCGCGCAGCGGCCGTTCGCTCGCCGGCTTCGACTACTATCTGGTGTTCGGCACCTTCAAGATGGCCGTGGTGCTGCAACAGATCTACGTGCGTTACCACCGGGGCCAGACGAAGGACGACCGCTTCGCCGGCATGGGCGACGCCGCGGTACAGCTCTTCCGCCTCGCCGCCGCGCGTCGCCCCTAGGGGCGACCACCGTGCCGCGCGAGCCGCTCTTCACGCGTCCGTTCCTGCTGGTATCGCTGGCCTGCTTCGCCCAGTCCCTCGCGTTCAACCTCTACCTCCACCTGCCGGGCTACCTCCAGCGCCTCGGAGCGCAGGAGGTCGAGATCGGTGTGCTGTGGAGTCTCACGGCAGGGGCCGCGCTGTTGGTGCGCCCGCTCGTGGGCCGCGCGATGGACGAGTGGGGGCGTCGCCCGGTCATCGTATGGGGAAGCGTCGCCAACATCGGCATCCTGGCCGGATACCTGGCGGTTCACTCCCTGGGCCCTGCCATCTACGCCATTCGCGTGCTCCACGGTCTGGCGGAGTCGATGCTCTTCGCCGGCGTCTTCACGTACGCAGCCGACGTGGTGCCGGCGTCGCGGCGCACGGAGGGTCTGGCCATCTTCAGTGTCTCCGGGATGCTGCCCATCTCGCTCGGCCCGGTTCTGGGCGACCTGATCCTGGCCCGCGCCGACTACCCTCAGCTGTTCGCCGTGTCCGTGGGGCTCGGCGTACTGACATTGCTCACGGCGCTGCCGCTCGCGGAGGTCCGGCCGGAGGTGCTTCCGGAGGACCGCTCGCGCGGGTTCTTCGTGACCGGGCGTCAGCGCGACCTGCTGCCACTCTGGTTCATCGGGACCGTATTCGCGACGGCGATCGCGGGACCGTTCACGTTCCTCAAGACGTGGCTCACCCAGGTGGACTTCGGGAGCATGGGACTCTTCTTCAGCGCCTACTCGCTGGCCGCGATCGGCGTGCGTCTGACCCTCGGCTGGCTGCCGGACCGGGCCGGCCCCAAGCGCGTGATGGTGCCTTCGTTCCTGCTGCTCGCCGTGGCGCTGGCCAGCATTCCCCAGGCCGGCAGCGACGCGGGCCTGGCTGTCGTCGGGGCTCTGTGCGGCCTGGGCCACGGCATGGCCAACCCGATCTTGAACGGCCTGGTGGTGACGCGCGCCCGGCCGGCCGAGCTGGGGGCGGCCATGGCGCTCTACACCGCGGTGTTCGACGCGGGGGCGCTGATCGGTGGCCCGCTGCTCGGCGCAGCGATCGGCGCCCTTGGGTACGACGCGATGTTCCGAATGTCCGGCGGGCTCGTCGTCGTAGGCCTGTTGTTGTTCGCTGTGTGGGACCGCGGACGGTAGACTCGGCCCTCCGTGCCTTTGGAGGATCCCCATGGCCATCGACTTCAGCTTCCCCCCCGAAATCGAAGAAGTGCGCGTTCGCGTGCGAAAGTTCTGCGAGGACATCGTCCGGCCCGCCGAGGCGGAGATCGCCGCCCACGAAGACGACCGCGGCGTGCTGGTGAAGCAGGTCATCCACATGCGCAAGACGGCGCAAGAGTGGGGACTGTGGCTGCCCCACATGCCCGAGGAGTTCGGGGGCATGGGGCTCGGCCATGTGGCCATGGCGTCGGTGTCGGCCGAGGCGGCCAGGACGCGCTTCGGGGCATTCGCCCTGAACGCCCAGGCGCCCGACGAGGGCAATATGCACACGCTCTTGCACTGGGCCACCGATGCCCAGAAGGAGGCGTACCTGCGGCCCCTGTGCGAGGGCCGCGCGCGTTCGTGCTTCGCGATGACGGAGCCCGATGTGGCGGGATCGGATCCCACCCTGATCCAGACCAAGGCCGTGGACAAGGGCGACCACTGGTTGATCAACGGCCACAAGTGGTTCATCTCCGGCGCTCAGGGCGCCCAGTTCGCCATCCTCATCGCGCGCACCGAGGACGATCCCGACGTGCCCCAGGCCGCCAACTCCGCGTTCCTGGTGGACATCCCGTCCGAGGGCTGGGTGATCGAGCGCGACATCCACACCATGAGCGGCAGCCACAACCACTGCGAGATCCGCATCACCGACCTGAAGGTTCCGAAGGAGAACATCCTGGGCGGGCGCGGCCAGGGTCACCTGCTCGGACAGGCGCGCCTCGGTCCGGCGCGGCTCGCCCACTGCATGCGCTGGATCGGTCAGGCCGAGTTTGCCCTCAACCTGATGATCGACCGGTCCATGAAGCGCTTCGCCCACGGCTCACTGCTGGCGGAGAAGCAGGGCATCCAGTGGATGATCGCGGACAGCACGATGGAGCTGTACCAGTGCAAGCTGATGGTTCTGCACGCCGCCTACAAGATCGACCGCAAGGAGAACTTCAAGAGCGAGGTCTCGCTGGCCAAGCACTTCGTGGCCAACGCGCTGAACCGCATCATCGACCGTGCCATCCAGGTGCACGGCGCGCTGGGCTACTCCACGGACACGCCGCTCGCGGACATGGCCAAGCAAGCGCGCTGGGCGCGCTTCGCCGACGGCGCCGACGAGGTGCACCAGTGGCGCATCGCCCAGCGGGCCATCGAGGCGTACTCGAAGACCGGGAGCGTGTCCGCGGCCGCCGGCGACCTGCCGCTCTAGGCCGCTTCGCGAGCCATGTCCGCTCTCGCAAGCGCCACGCTGAGGAGCGGCTTTCGGTGGCCGGCAGCGCTGCTGGTCCTCGCCGCCGCCGTCGGCTGTCGAGGCGACGGACGGTCCGACGGTGTCACCCTCGATCGGGCGCTCGGCGCCGACTGGGACGCGCTCGAGGTGCGGGTCGTGACGGCCTTGCCGGAGGACCAGATGGGCGGCACCGCCATCGTCTTCCTGCACGGCTACGGGAGCACGGGCAGCAATTACGTGCCGCTGGCCCAGGCTCTTCTCGACGAGGACACGCGGGTCATCCTGCCGACGGCGGTGCTCCCGCACGCTTCGGGGCGAGGCGGAATGTGGTGGGAGTTCATCGAGGAGGACTGGCCGCGGCCGTACTGGGAGGCACCTGTGGGGAGTCACTGGCCCACGCCGTCGCTGCAGCTGGCGCGGGCGCGCGAAGCCATCGTGAGACTCCTGGCGGACGTGCGGCAGCGCTACCGGCCGGACTCCCTCGCTCTCGCCGGTCACTCCCAGGGTGCGATGCTGGCGCTCGACGTGGCGATGGCGGTCGATCCGCCGCCCGACCGGGTGGCGGCCGTGGCCGGATACGTGCTTCTCGACTCCTTCGCCAACATCACCCGCTCGCGGGATGTCCGGCCGCGGGTCTTCATCTCCCACGGTCGTGCCGACGCTGTGGTGGGATTCGACCGTGCCGAGCTGATGAGGAAGGTGCTCGAGGAGAACGGGTTCGCCGTCACGTTCGAGCCCCACGAGGGCGGTCACGCGCTGGCCGAGGTCGAAGACCTGCGGGCCTTCCTGCTTCCGTAGCCGGGGGACGGAAGCTGCCTAGCGGGCGCTGGCCTTGGGATCGATCTCGTTGGCGCGCGCTGCGAAGGAGGCCGCGCCGTCCACATCGCCCGCCTCCTTGAGCACGATGGAAAGACGCAGGTGCGCGGTGGCGTCGCTCCCGTCGCCGGCCACGGCGGCTTCGAGCTCCTCCCGCGCTCCCTCCAGGTCGGGCGGGGTCTTCTTGAAGAGCGCCCAGCCGAGTGCCGAGCGGTACACGGGCTCCTCTCCCCACAACTCGACGGCGGGCTTGAGGAAGGGCACGGCTCCCGCGAAGTCGCCCGCCTTGAGCAGGATCTCGCCCTTGCGGTAGAGCGCTTCGGCGTTGGCGATGCGGTCCGCGTCGGTGGTGGCGGCGCCATCCAGCTGGGCGTCGTACTCCTCGCGCGCCCCGGCGTCGGAGAGGGTGGCGTACGCTCGGGCGATGCGGGCGAAGAGGGCCGTCGCCTGCTCGCGGACGTCGCCCAGACCCTGGCCGCCCAGCGCGTCGGGATGGAAGCGTTTGGCAGACTTGAGGTATGCGCTCTTGATCGCGCCCGGCTCCTCCTCGCGGTCGACCCCGAGCACCCCGTAGTGGTCCAGGTCCTGCAAGGCCGCGTGGCGCTCGAGCACCTCGCTGCGCAACGTCTCGAGCCGCGCGTCGGCGCCGGCCTCGGGAGGGGCGGCGGCTTCCGTCGCCGGGGCGCTCGTCTCCGGAGCGACCTCGTCGTCGAAGACCAGCTCGATCTCCGGGGCCGGCGCCGCGTCCTCGTTCTCTTCCCTTTCGACGCCGGCGGGGGCCTCTTGCCACTCGACCACGTCGGCGGCGTCGGCCATCCACGCCGCCGCGAGGGCGCTGGCGCCGAAATGCTCTTCCAACAGTGCGCCCAGGCTGCGCCGGCCGTCAACCGCGTCGAGGAAGGCGATCGCCTCCGCGTCGTCGGAGAGGGCCTTGCGGAGCTGGGCGAAGCCCCGCACGGGGTGCGGATAGCGCTCGAGGCGGATCGTGAGCTGGCCCACCAGGTGGTCGGTCCCCCAGTGACGCAACAGGCCCTCGAAGACCAGCGGCAGGGGATCGGTGCGGAAGGCCTGGGCGTCTTCCGGAAGTTCGGCGTGGGACTCGAGCGCGTAGCAGCCATCCGGCCAGGCAAAGCAGCCCAGGATGCGCCGGCGCACCTGGTTCTTGAGCCCGTCGAAGATTTCGCGCGGCGACAGCACCTCCAGCTCGAGGAGGGCGGCGCCCTCTTTGATGCCCTTCTCCTGGACCAGCCCGCTCACGCGCGCGTGCTGCTCGCGGTCGATGCGCCCGTCGTCGAGCAACTGCACGCCCAGGCTCTCGCTCGGGAGATTCGATTCGGCGAAGACGGGGACGCCGCGCTGGAACACCACCCGCTTCTCGACGCGGTCGCGCGTCAGTCGCAGCACGCCGTCGTAGCGCTCGCGGCGCAGTGCCAGTAGAAGACGCGGCACCGGCAGCTGCGCGAGCCCCCCCTCCTGCGAAATCTCGCCCATCGCCCTGGATTTCGGGCGATCGGACGTCGCGCTTGAGAGGGGACTGGGCCTCTCCAATGCCGTGCCCAAGCGCGCTAGTAGACGCGGCGTTGCGCGTCTGCGATCTGGAAGGCGGCCGCGATCGCGAGCGGAAGCTCGCGGTGCAGCGTCAGGTGCCGCTCCTCCAGGGCCGCCACCCCCGCCTCCGACGCCTTGGAGACGCCCGCCAGCACCACGTCGGCGCCGCGGCGCTCGATCGCGTCCACCAACCGCTCCAGCCCGAGTGCACCGACGCAGCGGTCGACGTAGGCCCCGGAGAGATCCACGACCACCACGGACACGTCGCGTGCCATCTCGTCGTAGTCGATCAGGTCCAGCGCCGCGATGGATGCGCCGGCGCCCGAGTACGGCACGATCATCACCGGCCCCCAGACGTGGACGACCGGCAGCTCCGGATCGACGTGGCTGCCGACCTCGGGCTCCTGGTCGTCACAGTCGCCAACGGCCTCGCGCAGCGCCTCGAAGTCGAGCGCGCCTGCGACGGTGCGGCCCACCAGGCTGCTCGAGTGCGCCCAGGCGGAGGCCCGACCCACGCGGAAGCGGCACGCCTCGGCGCCGCAGGCGGCGCACTCGACCTCCACCGCGATCACGTCCTCGCCGAGCAGGCCGGAGAGCCATCCCGACGTGTAGCCCGCGGTGGTGAAGCAGACAGGACGCCCGAGGCGGCCGCAGGCCGCTACGTGGCCCTCGGCCTCGGCGCTGTCGCGCCAGACTCCGTCCGCGTCCACTCCTGCCGGGCCGTGGGGATTCAGGTAGAAGGCGATGCGAGGCCCGGCCAGCGGGCTGAGGGGGGCCGGGCCTGGGCCGCCCGCCAGGCCCGCGCACACGCCGTGGAGCGCATCGCGCAAGCCCTGCAGGAAGCCTCCCTGCAGCAGCGCAGCGTCGGCCTCGTCGTCTCCAACACGCAGCGCCAGCCGTGCGTGCAGGTCTCCCAGACGGCGGGGATCCGAAAGAAGACGCGGGTCGCTGCCCAGCGCCGCGTCGGTCTCGAGTCCGAGCTCCATGGCCAGGGGCACGGGATCAGCCCCCGATGAACTCGTAGATGTCGAACTTCTGGTCCTTGCGGATGAAGGTCTCGCCCTCGAGCTCGAGCAGGCGCAGCATGGCGTCGACACAGACCGGGTCGAACTGGCTCCCCGAGTACTTGTGCAGTTCGCGCACCGCTTGGTCGAGGGACATCGACTTGCGGTACGGGCGGTCGCTGGTCATGGCCTCGACCGTGTCCGCGACGAGGATGATGCGCGAGGGCAGGGGAATCTGGTCGCCGCGCAGGCGGTGCGGGTAGCCCTTCTCCGAGCCGTCGAACCACTCGTGGTGGTGACGCACGCAGGGCACGATGTCCGAAAGGAAGGAGACCGGCTCCAGGATCTTCGCACCGATCTCCGGGTGCTCCATGATTTCGCGGAACTCCGCCGCGTCCAGGCGGTCCGGCTTGCTGATGACGGCGTCGCGCACGCCGATCTTGCCCACGTCGTGGAGAACCCCGGCGATGTAGACGCGCTCGATGAACTCCTTGGGGAAGCCCATCTCGGCGGCCACCTTCGAAGCGTACACACCCACGCGCTCCGAGTGGCCACGCGTGTAGGTGTCCTTGGCGTCCACGGCCTCGGCGAGCGCCTTGATGGTCTCGACGTACGCGGTGCGCAGCTCCTGGTGCTTCTCGGCGAGCTGCTTGGTCCGCTCGCGCACCTTGCCCTCCAGGTTCCGGTTCATGTCCTGGAGCTTGAAGTTCTGCTCGCGGGTGACCTGATTGAGACGTCTGATCTCGCGCTTCAGGTCGTGGTGGTCGAGAGCCTGACGGATCGTCGCCTTGAGCTCTTCGTCGTTCCACGGCTTGGTGATCAGGCGGAAGATCTCGCCGCGGTTGATGGCGTCGACGGCGATGGTCATCTCCGTGTAGCCGGTGAGCATCATGCGCACGATGTCCGGGTAGCGCTCCCGCACCTGCGAGAGCAGGTCCACGCCGCTCATCTCCGGCATGCGCTGGTCGGTCACCACCGCCTGGCAGGAGTGGCGTGCGAGCAGGTCGAGGGCTTCCGAAGCCCGGGAGGCGCACAGGACCTCCACCGGCTCGTGACGCAGCAGGCGTTGGATGGCCTTGAGGATGTTGATCTCGTCGTCGACGAAAAGGACCGTGTGCTCCACCGTGCCTCCGAGTGCGCAGCCTTCCCGTGGTATGTGTTTCAAGCGGCATGCCAGGTCGGTCCAGATCAATAATCTTCAACTATTTCAGATAGTTACGAGTCCAAACCGGTCTTGCGAGGAGCCCTGCGCCGTCCCGCATCCGGGATGGGGCCACGCAAAGCGGAGGAAGCGCGCCGGCAGCTTGCCGCCCGGCTGCGCACCGCCCGCGTCCACGCCCGCTGGCAACCCGGGGCCTAAAGCAACGACTCCGTTCGCCGATCTCCTGGTCCGAGGGGCTGCCGCGCGGCGCTTGCCGGTCACGGAGGGGTCCCCTGATCCCAGAGCCGGGACGTCCCGGAGTTGGGACAGCTCATGGGGGGTGTGGGTGCGGGCGATTTGCGCATGGTGTGCCGGCGGGCGAACCGTGGCCGAGGCTGAAGGGGCCATCGCGCCCAGCCACGGCTTGTGCGCGCCGTGCCTCGAAGCGCGCCTCGCGGCGCTGGAGTCGGTCGCCCC
>CAXMOD010000239.1:0-9805 GCA_964194905.1 uncultured Desulfobacterales bacterium
CGTAGTGCTTCACGATGCTGAGGAAGTAATTGGTCATGTACTCGAGGCCCTTCTCCTCGGCCACCTTCGGATCGGGATGGCAGTACATCAGGTCCCCGGTCAGGGGCGGCGGAGCCTCCGTCCCGTGGTGCTGCCGGTAGACGTCGCGGTACTGCTTCAGCGGCCCTTCCTTGTACAGCTCCCACATGGTCTGGGTGAAGGTCATGAGGCGTCCGCCCAGGCGCGCGGCGGCGTCCACCGAGTCGGGCGACATGCCCACGCAGTAGAGCCGGTCGCGGATGCCCGAGAGCGGACGCGGGCGGATCTCCGTGCGCGGCTGCGGGTAGTACGGACCACTGCCCTCGATGAAGCCCTTCTCCAGCGCATCGACGATCATCTGTGCGCCCTCGTCGAAGCGCTCGCGCGACTCGCTCATGTCGATGCCGAAGTGCCCGTACTCGATGCGCGAGAGCCCGCGCCCCAGGCCCAGGACGGCGCGCCCGCCCGAGAGGTGATCGAGCAGCGTCACCTTTTCGGCCACGCGCAGAGGGTCGTTCCAGGGCACGATCACAGCGCCGGTGCCGAGGCCGATGCGCTCCGTGCGCCCCGCCAGCCACGAGAGGTACGCCACGTTGTCCGGGCAGGCGGCGTAGTCGGTGAAGTGGTGCTCCACGGCCCACACCTTGTCGAAGCCCAGCTCGTCGGCCAGGCAGGCGAGGCGCATCTCGCTCTGGACGACGTCGGCGTCGTTCCCCCGGCCCAGGTAGTTCTGGAAGATCTGCAGGATTCCAACCTTCATCGCGTCACCGTGGCTCGAGGCATACCGGAATCTCCTTGTAGGCGTTGTTGAGGTTGGAGCGCATGCGCCGCACGGGACCGTCGGGCCGAGCGCCCTCGAAGCGGCGGAACAGCTCCTCGAAGAAGACCCGCGCCTCCAGGCGCGCCAGGCGCGCTCCCACGCAGAAGTGCTGGGCCCAGCCGAAGGCCAGGTGCGGATTGGGGTCGCGACGGATGTCGAAGCGCTGCGGATCCGCGAAGACTTCCTCGTCGCGATCCGCCGAGCAGTAGTAGAGCACCACCCGGTCGTTCTCGCGGATCTTCTTGCCGCGCAGCTCCACGTCGCGGGTTGCGGTGCGCCGGAAGTAGTGCACCGGCGTCGTCCAGCGCAGCATCTCCTCCACGGCCACCGGAATGAGCGAGGGATCGGCCGAGAGCTCGGCCCAAGCCCCGGGGTCCTCCATCAAGGCGAGCAGCGCTCCCGCGAGCAGCGAGCGGGTGGTCTCGTTGCCGGCTACGGCGATCTGCACGAAGAGACCCGCGAAGGCCACCTCGTCGACTTTGCTCCCCTCGAACTCGGCGTCGAGCAGCTGGCGCATCAGTTCGCCCCCGCTCGCGGCGGGCCGCTGGGTGGCGATCTCGAAGCCCAGCGTTCCGAGCTGCAGCGCCGCGTCCTGCACGGCGTCGGGAGAGAGGCCGAGCTCCGGGTCGTCGCGTCCGATGAGCAGGTCGCCCAGCCGGGCCATACGCTCGCGTTCGACCTCGGGAACTCCCAGCATCTCGGCGATCACCTGGAGCGGGAAGCGCGAAGCTACTTCCGAGACGAAGTCGACATGACGCTTCTCGGCGGCAGCGTCCAGGATGGCCGCGGCCTGCTCGCGTAGCCACGTTTCCATCTGGGCGATCAGCGTCGGCGTGAAGCACGCCAGCACGTGGCGACGCATGGCGTTGTGCTCCGGCGGATCCATCGAGAGCAGCTGGGTGCGCTGCATGGCCAGGCCCTCGGCGCTGGGCTCTTCGATCACGATGCCGCCACGCGCCGCCGAATAGGTGGACGGGTCCGCTGAGGTCGCCTCCACGTCCGCATGCCTGGTGAGCGCCCAGTAGCCAGCGCCGTCCGGCGTCGTCTGCCAGAAGACGGGATCGTTGCGGCGGAGCCAGGCGAAGGCTTCGTGGGGAACGTCGTCGAGCCAGCGGTCCGGGTCGTAGAGGTCGATGGAGGAGGGGTCCATGGCCACCGCCCAGTATAGATCGGCTCGAGCGGGGCCGGGCGACGCCGTGTAACGACCGCGCGGTCAGCCGTCTCGGGCGGCGCGCGCCTCGTAGTGGCGCCGCAGCACGTCGAAGGCCTGCTTCCGCGTGCCGTCGTCGGCGACGAGGCCCTTGCGGTTCCAGTGGTCCTGCACGCCCGGGTAGAGCCGCAGAGGAGCGCGGAAGTCCTTCAGCACCCAGGGCGACATCCCCGCCAGGCCGGGCTGCCGAGCGAGCATCTCGATCTGGCGCTGGTAGACGAGCGCCTGATACTCCTCGCTGAAGACCGCCAGCTCCTCGGTGTCCGCGTGCATGCCCGCCTTGGCGCCGGCACCGAACTCCGAAATCAGCAGCGGCTTTCCGCCCGGAATCTCGAAGCGGATGCGCTGCATGTTCTCGAGCATGACACGCCGTGCGCGGTGGCTCGAGAACGGACCGAGGTAGCCGATCGCGCCCGAGTAATACCAGCCGAAGTACTCGTTGACTGCTGCCACGTCCACCGCGTGGACCAGCGGGTCCTCGACACGAAACGGCCACTCGCTGCGCACGACGCCGAGGAGCGCGGGAAGGTAGTAGCCGAGCACGAACGGCTGGAGCGCCTCCTGCCCGGTGAGGAGTGCAGCGGACACCAGGCGCGTCGGATCGAGGGCGCGAGAGTGCTCGGCCAGCGCCGTCATGAAGCGCAGCCGCGCATCCGTCTCCGGCGTCTCGTTGCCGACGCTCCAGATGATCACCGAGGCGCGGTTCCGGTCGCGCTCGATCATCTCCGCGAGCTGCGCTTTCGCGACCGCAAGCGTCCGCTCGCTCTCGAAGTGAACGTTCCAGTAGACGGGTATTTCGGACCACACGAGAAGACCCATGCGGTCGGCGAGCCGCAGCGTGACCTCGGAGTGCGGGTAGTGAGAGAGGCGCACGAAGTTGCAGCCCAGCTCCTTGGCCCAGCCCAGGATGCGCCGAGCCTGGGCTTCGTCGTGCACGCGCCCCTCGCCCATCCCGGCTTCGTCGTGGATGGAGATCCCGCGCAAGAAGACCCGCTGGCCGTTCAGCAGGATCTGCGCGCCCTCGACCGAGACGCTGCGGAAGCCGATCTCGTCGCGCACCACGTCGTCGGCCGCGCGAATCTCGACCTCGTAGAGGCGCGGGTTCCCCGGCGACCAGAGCTCCGGCTGCGCCTCGAACGCGAAGCGCGCAACGCCGTCTGCGGCGGCCGCCGTGGCCTCGACGCCGAGCTCGGGAATCGAGAGGATCACATCCTCGGGACCGCCCGCACCGTCGAGAAATACTTCCGCCTCTACGCGCGAGAGGCTGCCCTCGCCCAGGCCCACCTTCCACGTGCGCACGAACAGCCGAGGCGCCTCCACCAGCAGCACGTCCCGCGTGAGGCCTCCGTAGTTGAGCCAGTCGGTGACGGGCGTCGGCACGTCGTCGGGCGCCTTGTCGTTGTCCACCCGCACGACGAGCAGGTTCTCGCCGGGACGCAGGTGGTAGGTCACCTCGAAGTTGAACGGCGTAAAGCCGCCCTCGTGGCGGCCCAGCAGCTTCCCGTTCAGGTAGACCGACGCGCGATAGTGGGCCGCGCCAAACCACAGGAACTGACGCCGGCCCGGAGTGCGCTTCACCTCGAAGGTGCGCTTGTACCAGACCGTGCCCCGGTAGAAGACCAGGCGCGGGTCCTGGGTGTTCCAGTCGCCCGGCACCTGAAGGGTGGGCCCACCGGCGAAGGCGAACTCCGCCAGGTCGCTGGGCGATTCCGGGTGCGCGTCGCGCGGCGCCATGCCGGCGATCTCGGCGCCTCCGTAGGGGTCGATGACCGCCTGCCAGGTTCCGTTCAGCGACTGCGGTCCTCGGTCGCGAGGGTGGGCCAGCAAGGGATCCGGACCGCGCTCGTCGTTGGCGATCTCCGAGCGTTGGTAGTCCACCAGCTCCTTGGTCCGCTGGGGCCACTCCCCGAACCAGAGGTAGAGGGTGAGCGCCAGGCTGGCCGTACCCAGCGCGAAGAGCAGAAAGGAGAGAAAGGGGACGAGGCGACGCAGCCGATCCATCTTGACGCGATTCTACGCCACACGGACAATGCGTGACCCCATGCGATGGACCGCTCTCGCCGCAGCGCTGCTGCTCTGGCTCGCGCCCGCCGCCCGCGGTGACGAGCTCCGCGTGGGCGTCTCGTGGTCGAACTTCCAGGAGGAGCGCTGGAAGACCGACGAAGCCGCCCTGCGCGAGGCCCTGTCGCGCCGAGGCGCCCGTTACCTCTCCACCGACGCCCAGAGCTCGACGGAGAAGCAGTTGGCCGATGTCGAGAGCCTGGTGGTCCGGGGCGTGGACGCCCTCGTGATCGTGGCCCAGGACGCCCACGCGATCGGCCCAGCCGTGGCGCTGGCCCGCGCCGAGGGCATCCCGGTCGTCGCCTACGACCGCCTGGTCGAGGCGCCGGGCGTCTTCTACCTCTCGTTCGACAACCGGGAGGTGGGACGCGTGCAGGCGCGCACCATCCACGCGCTGCGGCCGCGCGGACGTTACGTATTCATCAAGGGCGCCGCCCAGGACCCCAACTCGGACTTCGTCCACGCGGGCCAGCTCGATGTGCTCCAGCCGGCCATCGACCGCGGGGACATCCAGGTGGTGGGCGACCAGTTCGTGGACGGCTGGCTCCCCGACGTGGCGCAGCGCGTGATGGAGCAGATCCTCACCGCCGCCGGAAACGGTGTGGACGCCGTAGTGTGCTCGAATGACGCGATGGCCGGTGCCGTGATCGCCGCGCTGCGCGCTCAGGGGCTCACCGACGTGCCCGTCTCCGGCCAGGACGGCGACAAGGCGGCCCTCAACCGGGTGGCGCGCGGCCTCCAGGCGGTCTCGGTCTGGAAGGACTCGCGCGCCCTCGGCGAGCGCGCGGCCGAGGTGGCCACGGCCCTCGCCCGAGGGACGCGGCCCGACGCCGTTCCCGGGCGCATCGCTTTTGCCGGCGGGCCGCGCGGCGCAACGGTGGACGCGATCCTGCTCGAGCCCACACCCGTGACGCGCGACAATCTGCACGTCGTGCTCGAGGCCGGCTGGATCGAGCGTGGCGCGTTGTGCCGCGGCACGCGTCGCGACCCGCCTCCGGCCTGCGAACCCAGTGAGGCCATGCCATGAGTGCGGACCGCCGCACCCTCGTCACGCTCGCCGTGCTGGCGATGATGTGGCTCGTTCTGAACCGCCTGACCGACGGCGTGTTCCTCACGCCGCGCAACCTCGCCAACCTGGCCGTGCAGAGCAGCGTGGTGGGCATTCTCGCCTGCGGGATGGTGCTCGTGATCGTCGCGCGCCACATCGACCTCTCCGTCGGCTCCCTGCTCGGCTTCACCGGAATGGTCGTGGCGGCGCTCCAGGCCGAGTGGCTCCCCGAGTCCGGGTGGACCTGGCCCGTCGCCCTGATTGGCGCGCTCCTTTTGGGCGCCGCGCTCGGCGCGTGGCAAGGTGCGTGGGTGGCCTACGGTCGCCTGCCGGCGTTCGTCGTCACCCTGGCCGGACTGCTCGCCTTCCGCGGCGCCGCCTGGCTCGTCAGCGACGGCCGCACCGTCTCGCCGTTGCTCCCGCAGCACGCGCTTCTCGGCGGGGGTATCGAGGGCTTCGTCGGCGCGCGCTGGAGCTGGATCCTCGGCGCGCTCGGGGTGGCCGCGCTGGTCGGGCTGCGCACGCGAGCCCGCGCGCGGCGCATCCGCGTGGGCGTGCCGGTGCGCCCGCTTCCGGCCGAGGTCTTCGAACTGGCGAGCGTGTGCGCCGGCATCCTGGCCTTCGTAGCGGTCATGAACGCCTACACGCTTCCGCGAAGCGACGTGGCGCGCGGAATCCCCGTGCCCGTCCTGATCCTGATCGCGGTGGCCGTGGGCCTCTCCGTACTGGCGCGCTCCACTCGCTTCGGCCGCCACGTCTTCGCGGTCGGCGGAAGCCCGCAGGCCGCGGAACGCGTGGGCATCGACGTGCGCCGCGTCAGCGTCGGGGTCTTTGCGCTGATGGGAGTGCTGTGCGCTGTGGCCGGCATCGTCACGACGGCGCGCCTGGAAGCGGCGACCAGCTCGATGGGCACCCTGGCCGAGCTCCAGGCCATCGCGGCCGCGGTGCTGGGCGGCACGTCGCTCGCCGGTGGGGTCGGCAGCGTGGGCGGCGCCGTGTTGGGCGCGATCGTGATGCAGACGCTCGACAACGGCATGGTGTTGCTCGGCATCTCGAGCCCGGCACGCCAGATCTGCATCGGTGGCGTGCTGCTCGTGGCGGTCTGGCTCGACGGCGCGCTGCGCCGGAGGGCCGAGCGATGAGCGCTCCGGTCGTAGAGCTCCGCGGCCTTGCCAAGCGCTTCGGCGGCGTGCACGCGGTGGAGGACGTGAGCCTGGCGTTGCAAGCCGGCGAAGTGATGGGAATCGTCGGACACAACGGTGCCGGGAAGTCGACCCTGATGCAGATGCTGGCCGGCTCGCTGCGGCCGGACGCCGGCGGGATCCGACTGGACGGACGGCCCGTGCGTCTGGCGTCTCCGCGGGACGCCCGGCGCCTCGGCATCGAAGCGCTCTACCAGGATCTGGCGCTGGCCGACAACCTGGACGCGGTGGCCAACGTCTTCCTGGGGCGTGAGCACACCACGCGCATGGGCTTCCTCGACGAGGGCGCGATGGAACTCTCCGCACGGGAGGTACTGGCGCGCGTGCGTCCTGACTTCCCGGACGTGCGCCGCCCGGTGGCTCAGCTCTCGGGCGGCCAGCGCCAGGCGGTGGCGATCGCCCGGGCCATCGAGTTCCACGCGCGTGTGCTCATCCTCGACGAGCCCACCGCGGCGCTCGGCCCGGCGGAGACCCACGCCGTGGGCGACGTGGTGCGCCGCCTGCGCGACGAGGGCGTGGGTGTCTTCCTGGTCAGCCATGACCTCCACGACGTCTTCGCGTTGTCCGACCGCATCGCGGTGATGCGCGGTGGCCGCCTGGAGGCCCTCGTGAACCGCGGCGACACCGATCCGGACGCCCTCGTGGAGCTGTTGGTGGGCGGTGCTGGTCCCGCCCCCGCATAGGGCTTTCCCGGGTTTTGCCGATGCATGCCCGACGCCTATGATCCCGCGCGACACAACGCGCCGCGTCGAGCGCCGGGAGCCCTGATGAGCGACGTCGCCCGATCCGAGATCCAGCCCTTCGACGCCATCCCCAAGGTAGGGGCTCTGCGAATCCTCTCTCGGATCCTGCTCGGCGGCAGCAGTGAGCGCGTCGACATGCTGACGCCCCTGCGCAAGCAGCACCAGGAGATGGGCAGCGTGGTGCGCCAGATCTCCGGCCCCTTCCGCATGGTGAACCTGTTCGGCCCCGACGCGTGCCAAGCCGTGCTGATGGACCGGGACGGTCTCATGTCCGCGCAGAAGCCGTGGACGCAGATCATGGGCCGCATCTTCCCCAACGGCCTCCTGCTGCGCGACGGCGAGGACCACAAGCAGCATCGCCGCCTGATGCAGCAGGCCTTCCGGCGCCCGGTCCTGCGCAGCTACGCCGAGCACATGGCGCCGATGATCGAGGGCGGCATCTCGGCGTGGGGCCAGCAACGCAACTACCAGGCCTTTCAAGCGGTCAAACAACTCACGTTGGACATGGCGGCGCGCATCTTCATGGGCGTGGACCTGGGTCCCGAGTCGCTGCGCATCAACCGCGCGTTCGAGGACATGGTGGCGGCGTCCATGTCGCGCATCCGGCTTCGCATCCCGGGGCTCGAGTTCTACAACGGGCTCCAGGGGCGCGAGGTGATGACGTCGTTCCTGCGCGACCTCATCCCGTCGAAGCGAGCCGGCGACGGCGATGACATGTTCAGCCAGCTGTGCCGCGCCGAAGACGAGGACGGCAGCGTGCTGACCGACCAGGACATCATCGACCACATGATCTTCCTGATGATGGCCGCACACGACACCAGCACCAGCACCCTCTCTTCGATGATCTACGAGCTGGGCCGCCACGCCGAGTGGCAGGAGCGCGTGCGCGATGAGGCCAGGGCACTCGGCAAGCCGGCTCTGGAGTTCGAAGACGTGGAGAGCGCTCAGGCGCTCACCTGGGTGATGAAGGAGACGCTGCGGCGCTACCCGGCGCTCCCGGTGATTCCGCGCGTCACCCTCGACGACTTCGACTTCGACGGCTACCGGATCCCGCGTTCCAGCATGGTGGTGGTGTCGCCCATCCACACCCACCACATGGAGGAGTGGTGGTCGGATCCGTTCACCTTCGACCCCGCCCGCTTCTCGCCCGAACGCGACGAGACGCAACGGCATACGTTCATGTGGATCCCCTTTGGCGGCGGACCTCACCACTGCATCGGCTTCAAGTTCGCCGAGTCTCAGATCAAGGGCATCATGCACCAGATGGTGCTGCGCTATCGCTGGAGGCTGGCCGACGGCTACCGAATGCCCGTCCAACAGGCGCCCATCTCCAAGCCGACGGACGGCCTCCCCGTGGAACTCGAGCCCATCCAATAAGCGACGCGACCCCCAGCCACGACGGCGAGAAGCCCGAGGAGCGCCTTCCCTGGCCCACCGTGCTGGCCTGGGGGCTCCCCGTGTACTCCCTGGCGATGCCGCTCTTCTTCGTCCAGGTCTACTTCCTCAACTTCGCCACCGACGTGCTCTTGATCGCGCCCGGCGTGGTGGGGATCCTGTTCGCCCTCGGGCGCATCTGGGACGCCGTCACCGACCCCGCGGTCGGTTTCCTGTCGGACCGCACCAACACGCGAATCGGCAGGCGCCGGCCGTGGATGCTGGCGGCGATCCCGCTGTTCGGGCTCTTCTTCGCAATGCTGTGGATGCCGCCGGCGGCGCTGTCCGGCGGGGCACTGGTCGCCTGGATGGGCGTGTCGCTCTTCGGCTTCTACACGGCGTACACCCTCTACTCGATCCCCCACGCGTCGCTCGGCGCTGAGCTGGCCCGCGGCCACCACGACCGCACGCGCGTCTTCGGCCTGCGCCACGTGACCATCACCCTCGGCATCATCAGCGCCTTCGGCGCGCTGCAGTTCGTGCAGAACGCGGAATCGCCCCGCGCAGCCGCCGGGATGATCGTGTACCTGGTGCTGCCTCTCGCAGCCATGGTGATGCTCGTGCCGCCGGTCGTGCTGCGCGAGCGACCGGAGTTCCGGGGCCGCGGCGCGCGAGACCCGCGCGGCGCCATGCGCGATGTCTGGCGCAACCCGCACGCCCGCGTGCTCCTGGTCGTGCTCTTCATCGAGGCGCTGGGCGGTGCGGTGCTCGGCGTGCTCGCCCCGTTCATCGCCAAGTACGTGCTCAAGACGCCGGAAGCGGTGGCTCTGCTGCCCGGCTTCTACGTCTTCGCCACGATCGCGTCGGTGCCGCTCTGGGTACGGCTCTCGCGCCGCTTCGGCAAGCCGCGCACCTGGCTGGTGGGCATGGTGGGAGGGGCGCTCGCGTTCGGCTCCACCGTCTTCGCGGGCGAGGGGGACGTCGCGCTCATGTCGGGGATCATGTTATTGGCGGGACTGTTCGCCGGCTCCGGCGGCGCACTGAGCCAGTCGGTGCTGGCCGACATCATGGACTTCGACGAGTACGCCACCGGCGAGCGCAAGGAGGGCGCGTATTCGGCCTCCGCCGGCTTCGCGTTCAAGGCGGCCGCGGGCTGCACGATCGCGCTGACCGGCTTCGCGCTCCAGACCTCCGGCTTCCAGCCCAACATGGACCAGACACCTTCGGCGCTGTGGACCCTGAAGCTGCTCTTCGCCGGCGGTCCGCTCCTGGGCAACGGCATCGGCTCGCTGATCTTCACGCGCTTCAAGCTCGACGCCGCCGAGCACG
>CAXMOD010000240.1:0-14077 GCA_964194905.1 uncultured Desulfobacterales bacterium
CCTGCTCGGGCTCCACCTGGAGGGTCCCTGGATCTCGCCCGAGGCGGTCGGCGCCCACGCCCCGGGCGCGGTGCGGCCCGTGGAACCCGGCGAGCTGGCTGATGTCCTCGACCGCGGGGCCGGTGCCATCCGCATGCTGACCTTCGCTCCGGAGCTGCCCGGGGCCGCTGCGCTCCAGGAGGAGTTGGCGCGGCGAGGTGTCGTGGGCGCTCTCGGTCACTCGATGACGCAGCCCGCTGAAGCAGAGGGCGTCATCGCGTCAGGAGCGCGTCATGTGACGCATCTCTACAACGCCATGACGCGCCTCCACCACCGCGAGCCGGGCCTCGCCGGCCTGGCGCTCTCGGACGAGCGCCTGACCTGCGACCTCATCTGCGACGGGGTGCACGTGGATCCTCGGGTGGTCCGCTTCTCGGCGCGGGCTCTGGGCGAGCGGCTGCTCCTGATCAGCGATCGCGTGGCCCCGGAGCCCGGGAGCGACTTCGGCTCCCGCCCGCTCCACGACGACGGCACCGCCTGGCGGCTGGCGGACGGGCGCCTGGCCGGAAGCCGCCTCACCCTGGAACGCGCCGCGGCGAACCTGCGCGATTTCGCCGGGGTGGGCGCGTGCGAGGCGATCGCCGCGTGCAGCCTGCGCCCGGCTCGGCTGCTCGGGCTCGAAACCGAGCGCGGCACGCTGCGCCCGGGCGCCCGCGCCGACTTCGCCGTGCTGGGCCCACGCGGCGAATTGCGCGAGACCTGGGTCTCCGGACGGCGCGTCCACCCGGCCTGATCCCCTCAGCTCGACTCCTTCGGCGCGACTCAGCTCGACCGGAAGGCGATCTCCAGCTCCTTGGGACCGCGCACCAACAGCGAGTCGTGGGGCAGGATGTCCTGGGTCAGCAGCTCGAAGTCCGTGGCGCGCGAGAGGAGAGCTTCGAAGGCCGCGAGCCCTTCGAGCCGGGCGAGCGCCGCGCCCAGGCAGAAGTGGATGCCGTGACCCAAGCCCAGGTGGTCCTTGGCTCCGCGATCGATGTCGAAGCGGTCCGGGTCGGGGAAGCGCCTCGCGTCGCGGTTGGCGGAGCCCATCAGCACCATGACGCGGGCGTCCTTGGGGATGGTCGTGCCGGCGATCTCGACGTCCTCCATCACCAGACGCGGCAGGCCTTGGATGGGCGACTCGTAGCGCAGGGTCTCCTCCAGCATGGCGGGGATCAGCGATGCGTCCGCCTGCACGCGAGCGAGCTGCTCCGGGTTGTGCAGCAGAGCCTTCATGGCGTTGCCGATCAGGTTGGTGGTGGTCTCGTTGCCGGCGATGAGGAGCAGCACGGCGAACGACATCACTTCGTCGGTGCTGAGGACCTCGCCCTCCTCCGCCGCGACGATCACGCTGATCAGGTCGTCCTTCGGGTTCCGCCGCCGCTCGTCGGCGATGCGGTCGAAGAAGCCCGCCATCTCGTCGGCGGCGCCGCGCACGTCGTCGGCCGTGTACTCGCCGCTGACGCCGGACATGCCGAAGACGATCGCGTCGGACCAGTGCTTGAACTCGTCGCGGCGTCCGGGCTCGATTCCCAGCAGCTCGGCGATCACGGTGACCGGGAGCGGGATGGCGAGGTCCGCGATCAGATCCATGCGCTCACCGCTGAGCGCCTTGTCCAGGTACTCGCTGGTGATCTCCCGGATGCGCGGCTCCATCTCGCTGATGCGCCGCGGCGTGAAGCCGCGATTCACGATCTGGCGCATGGGGGCGTGGTCCGGCGGGTCCACCGAAATCAGCATCGGCGTCCCGAATACGCGGTGGCCGAGGAGCGCCGCCTGGTTGCCGCCGAAGCTCCCGGGCGGAGGCGCCCTCTGGGTGATCTCGCGAAACGCCGTGGACGAAAAGATCTGAGGGTTGTGCAGCGCGAAGGCGACGTCGTCGTAGCGCGAGAGCGCGTAGAAAGGCAGCGACGGGAGGATCCGATGCACGGGCGCCTCCCGCCGCAGCACCTCGTAGTAGGGGTAGGGATCCTTGCGCACCCGCGGATCGATCGGGATGTAGTCGCTCGGCTTGATCTGGGGGGTTTCGGCGGTCATGCCAACCTCGCTGCACTCTGGACGGTATCGCGTTCGTCGAACGCCCGGGTGGGGCGGGCTGTTCGCGTCACCTGGAACGGTTCGAAGGACAGGGTCGGGTCTCCTGGTCAGGCGAGCTCGGGGGCGGAACGGGGTCCGAGCCCGAGCAGTCGGCGGGCCACGCGCTGCACGTCGGCGCGGTGGGCTTCGCGTTGCTCCGGCGACGTGGGATCGAACGACATATCGGACGCCAGCGAGGGCATCGCCGCAACGAAGAATACGCTCCCGCCGGCGATCATGCTGACGAAGTGGAATGGGTTCCGGGTCACGGGCCGGAACTCCCCACTGCGCTCGCCCTGGGCGAAGATCTCCTGGAGCATTCCGAGGGCCGGTCCGCACAGGCGGCGGAAGCTCTCCGACTGAGCCGTGCGGTTGGTGGCTTCGCGCAGCAACAGGTGGGCGATGGCCGGCCGGTCCCACACCGCGTCCACCCACAGGTCCACCGCCTTCTCGATGGCCTGGGAGAGCGAGGGAGAGGCACCGAACACGGTCCGCGCGCGGTCGAGGAGCGAGCCGAACGCGTCCTCGATCACGGCCTCGTAGAGGGCGCGCTTGTCGCGGAAGTGGTGGAACAGGGCGGCCCGCGTCACGCCTACCCGGGTGGCGACGTCCTCGAGGCGGGCCTCGGCGAATCCGTACTCAGCGAAGACGGCCTCCGCGGCACCCAGGATCTCGCTGCGGGTCTGTTCCGCCGGGACTCGGCGGCGGGCAGGCTGGGCCATGGCGGACGATCTTACTTACTCGAAAGTAAGAACGCAATAGATAGAATTTTCTCTTTTATTACAGCTAGTTGAAATTAGAGCCCGAGCGCGTCGAGAGCGATCGCCGAGGGTTCCGGGAGCGCACCGGGCGCGAGCGGCGGGATCTCTCCCACCAGCCGCTTGCCCAGCGCCTCGCGCAGCTCGGCCAGGTTGGCGGCGTCGGCTTCCGAGAGCGGGCCCAGTGTGTGGGAGATGACCACGCCGGCCACCCGGAGCCGGCGCCGCTCGCACGCTTCCACGCTGAGGAGCGTGTGGTTGATGGTGCCGAGGGCGCCGCGCGCGGCGATGAGCAGCGGGAGCCCGAAGCGTTCGGCGAGGTCGGCCATGGTCACCCCCGTCGCCAGCGGAACCAGCAGCCCACCCGCTCCTTCCACCACCATCGCGTCGTGGCGCGCGCGCAGCGCTGCCCAGGCCGCGTCCACCACGCCGAGATCGACCTCGCGTCCCTCGTGGGCGGCGGCAACGGTGGGCGCCGCCGGCAGCGCGAACTGCTGCGGGCAGACGAGGTCGAGCGCGTCGCTCGCCGCGGCCGCGTCACGAAGGGCGATGGCGTCGAGCGGTCCGTCGGGGCCGACCCCCGTTTCGGCCGGCTTCATCACGCCCACGTCGATCCCGCGGGCACGCAGCCCTCGCGCCACGGCGCAGGCCACCACGGTCTTGCCGACGCCGGTGTCGGTTCCCGTCACGAAGAGGCCCCTCATCGCCTCGCCCTGATCTCGACGGGAGGGGCTCTCATCTCGACGGGACGGGCGAACCGGCCAGCTCGTCGGCGATGGCGTCGGCCAGCGCGTCGATGGCCTCCGCCGGATGCGTCGCCATCGGCGTGATCCGCAGCCGCGCGCTGCCCTCGGGCACGGACGGATGGCGGATGCCCTGGGCGTAGAAGCCGCGCTCGAGCAGCCGCTCGCAGATCGCCATGGTGCGCGTGTTGTCGCCGATCACGACCGGCACGATGTGAGTGGTGCTCGGTGTGGTGTCGATGCCGTGCTCCGCCAGGCGCGCGCGCAGCCGTGTGGCGTTCTCCTGGAGCTGCTCGCGGCGCCAGGGCTCGCGACGCACCATGGCCAACGCCGCGCGCGACGCCTGCACCTGGGGAGGCGCCAGCGCACAGGAGAAGATGAAGCTGCGCGCGGTATTCACCAGCAGGTCGCGCAGCGCAGCACTCCCGGCCACGAAGGCGCCGAAGGAGCCGAGCGACTTGCCGAGAGTTCCCATCAATACGTCTACGTCGGCGAGGTCGAGGCCGAGGTGCTCGTGGCTGCCGCGCCCGCCCGCGCCGAGGGTGCCGGTGCCGTGGGCGTCGTCTACCAGCACCAGCGCGCCGTGGCGCTTCGCCAGCGGCACCATCACGTCGAGGGGCGCCAGATCGCCGTCCATGCTGTAGACGCCGTCGAGGGCGACCAGCACCCGGCGGTAGGCGGGCGTCACCTCGCGCAGTGCGGCGTCGAGCGCCGCAGGATCACCGTGGGCGAAGACGCGCACGTCGGCGCGCGAGAGCCGGCAGCCGTCCACGATGGAGGCGTGGTTGAGCGCGTCGGACACCACCACGTCGCCCGCTTCGGCAAGCACGGGGATCACGCCGACGTTGGCCATGTAGCCGGTGTTGAAGGCGAGTGCGCTCTCGGTGCCGAAGAAGTCCGCCAGCTCCGCTTCGAGCGCTTCGTGCACCGCGAGGTTTCCGGTGATGAGGCGCGAGCCGCCCGCCGCGCAGCCCAGGTCGCGCGAGGCGCGCGCCGCGGCAGCCGCCACCTCGGGGTGGCGCGCCAGGTCGAGGTAGTTGCTGCCTGCGAAGAGCCAGACCTCCTTGCCGTCCACTTCCATGCGCGGCGCCTGGGCGCCGTCGAGCACGCGCATGCGCCGGTACGTGCCGCGCGCACGGATCGCAGCGAGGGCTGCGTCGGCGATGGAAGCGAGATCCGGCATTCGAACTACGTTCGCCTGCGGCTCACTGCGCGCCAGCCTTCGGCTGGCTCGTGCGGACGCTGGGCTTGAGGAGCTGGCCGTCGCCGCCCGTCAGGCGGAAGCCCGAGCTCGTGTCTTCTCCGGCGAGCGCCGCGTCCGACTCCGGGTCCCAAGACGCGTTGCCTTCCACCTCGAAACCCGCGTCGCGGATCATGCGGTAGGTGTCGCGCACCGCGTCGCCTTGGGTGGTGAGGTAGCCCTCGACGAAGAGCGAGTTGGCGGGCCACAAGCCCAGGGGCCCGAGCCCGCGCAGGTGCCCCTCGCGGCCGCCGGCGATGCGGATCTCCGCTCGCGGGTTCACCAGACGCATCAGGCACAGCGCGCGCAGGCAGCGCTCCGGCGTGAGCGATCCGTCGGAAACGACCGGGTTCCCCTCGATGGGAATGAGGAAGTTCACCGGGATGGAGGGCACTTCCAGCTCGCGCAGCTTGAACGCCACTTCGACCACGTCCGCGCTTCGCTCGCCCATGCCGAGGATGATCCCGCTGCACGGCTCGATGCCGCACTTCTTCGCCGCGACGAGGGTGTTCACCCGGTCGGCGTAGGTGTGGGTGCTGCAGATTTCCGCGTAGTGCGACTCGCTGGTGTTGAGGTTGTGGTTGAGTCGGTCGAGGCCGGCGTCGGCCAGGATTCGCGCGTGCTCCTCATCGAGGAGACCCACCGAGAGGCACACTTCGATGGGCCAGCGTTCCTTCACCTTGCGCACGATGCCCGCGAGCTTCCGGGTCCGTTCGAGCGACGGCCCGCGGCCCGAGAGCACCATGCAGTAGCGGCTCGCCCCGGCGCGCGCGGCGCGCTCCGCTTCGGCGAGGATCTCCTCCTCGCTCTTGATGGGGTACTTGCGAATGCCGGATTCCGAGTCGCGAGACTGGGAGCAGTAGCCGCAGTCCTCCGGGCACAGACCGTTCTGCACGTTGTTCAGCACGTGCACCATGACCTTGCGCCCGAAGTGGCGGCGCCGCGGCTCGAACGCCGCGTGCAGGAGCGGCAGCAGCTCCAGGTCCTCGCCGTCCAGGATCCAGGCGGCGTCGGCCTCGTTCGGGGGCTCGCCCTGCAGCGCGCGGGTCGCGAAGTCGGCGTATCTCTCGAGCATGCGGGTCTCCTGGCCGGCCGGCTCGGGGCGCGGGCCGGCTGGTCGGGACAGTACGGGTCGGGTCCGAAGGCTGTCAACCTGGGTTCTCCTGGCGGTTGACAGGGGTACGACGTGTAGAATCCCGCCGTGGCCAGGGCCCGAACCGCCTACGTCTGCACCGAATGCGGCACCCAGCACCCGCGCTGGGTGGGCCGCTGCACCGGCTGCGGGGGCTGGGAGTGCCTCCTCGAGGAGACCCTGGGCGGCGCGCCCGCCGCCGCCGAGGCCCGCGAGCTGCTGCCGGCCGGCGACAGCGCGGCGCGCGGCAAGGCCCTGCCTCTCCACGCCATCGAGACCTCCGGCGCTCCGCGCATCGAGAGCGGGCTGCCCGAGCTCGACCGCGTACTGGGGGAAGGCATCGTGCCGGGCTCGGTGGTCCTGCTGGGCGGTGAGCCTGGGATCGGCAAGAGCACCCTGGCCCTCCAGCTGGCCGGTCGCGTGCAAGCCGGCGGCGCCCCGGTGCTCTACGTGACCGGGGAGGAGTCCGTGGAGCAGGTACGGCTGCGCGCCGAACGCATCCCGGGCGTGCCCGGCGACGTGCTCGTGCTGGCCGAGACGCGCGTCGAATCCCTGGCCGAGCCCTGGCGCGAGGCGCGCCCGGACCTCGTAGTGCTCGACTCGGTGCAGACCCTGCACACAGACCGGGTGGAGTCCGCACCCGGCTCCGTGGCCCAGGTGCGCGAGAGCGCGGCTCTGCTGGCCAACACGGCCAAGAGCGCGGGCACCGCCCTGGTGTTGATCGGTCACGTCACCAAGGAGGGCGTGCTGGCGGGGCCGCGCGTGCTCGAACACCTGGTGGATGTGGTCCTCACGCTCGAAGGAGATCGCAGCCACGCCTACCGGCTGCTGCGCGCCGCCAAGAACCGCTTCGGCTCCACCCGCGAGGTGGGTGTCTTCACCATGGAGGAGAGCGGCCTCGAGGGAGTGGCCAATCCGAGCGAGCTCTTCCTCTCGGAGCGCCACGCGGCGGCGCCGGGTTCGTGCATCGTGCCGCTCGTCGAGGGCAGTCGTCCCATGCTGATCGAGATTCAGGCTCTCGTGGCGCCGGCCGGCTACGGCACCGCGCGGCGTACGAGCATCGGCATCGACGACGGACGCGTCGCGCTCATGCTCGCCGTGCTCGACCGACACACGTCGGTGGATCTCGTCTCGCGCGACGTCTACGTCAACGTCACGGGCGGCGTACGCGTGGGCGAGCCCGCCGCCGACCTTGCGTTGGCGCTCGCGCTCGCGTCGAGTCGGCTCGACGTACCGCTGCCCTCGGACGTGGCGGCGTGCGGTGAGGTCGGACTCGGCGGTGAAGTGCGGCGCGTTGGACGTCTCGACCTGCGCGTGCGCGAGGCCGCGAGGCTCGGCTTCCGGCGCATCCTGGCGCCGGCCGCAGCGGGCGACGTCGCCGTCGACGGGGCCCGCGTGATCCCGGTGGAGGACGTGCGCGCGGCCGTGGAATGGCTGCGTCGTGGAGCGGCCGACACGGAGGCGTGAACGACGCGCTGCGGCGTAAACACCGCTCGACCCGGACGGCGTGTCCGCGCGGTCATCTTTACACCCTTCCCCCCCGTAGCTAGCTTCGCCGCCGAGATGCCCGCCCCCTCAATCGCCTCGCGCGCCCTGGCTCGCGCGTTCGAGCGCATCGCCGACGGCCTCGAGCAGGTCGAGGCCACCATGCGGGCCCAGACGGCGTCCGAGAGCCCCATCGTGATGGAGATGGGGCAGCACGTGCTCTCGTCCGGCGGCAAGCGCGTGCGTCCCGCCCTGCTCTTCTTCGCATCGGAGCTGTGCGGCTATACCGGCCCGCGTCGCGTGCAGATCGCAGCGGCCATCGAGTTCCTGCACACTGCGACGCTGTTGCACGACGACGTGGTGGACGGCGGGGAGCTGCGCCGAGGCAACCCGGCCGCGAACGTCGTGTGGGGCAACAAGCGCGCCATCCTGGTGGGCGACTTCTTCTACGCGCGTGCGTCGAGCCTCATCGTCGAAGACGGAGAGCTCTCGATCCTGGAGGTGTTCGCCAACACCATCCGCCGCATGGCGGAGGGCGAAATCCTCCAGATGCAGCGCTCCTTCGATCCGGAGATCACGGAGACGCAGTACTACGACGTGATCGACCGCAAGAGCGCGGCGCTGATCTCGGCGGCATGCGAGGCCGGCGCCATCCTCGGGTCGGTGACGCGTGCGGAGCGGCGGCGCCTGGCGGACTTCGGGCGCGAGCTCGGGCTCGCCTTCCAGTTACGCGACGACGCCCTCGACTACGACTCCAGCGAGAATGCCATCGGCAAGCGTAGATACACGGATCTGTGCGAGGGCAAGATCACGCTCCCGCTGCTCATGACGCGCAAGCGCTGCACCTCGGCCGAACAGTTGGTGATCGACAGCACCCTGAAGTCGATCGCCGGTGCCGAGGAGACCGGCGCCGCTCGCGACGTCGACGTCTTCCCGGTGGTAGAGCTGGTGGAGCGCTACTCCGGCGTGCCGGACACGATCCGGCGCGCGGAGGAGCACGTGGATCGCGCCGTGCAGGCGGTAGCGCCCTTCGCACCCAGCGCCGCCAAGGACGCCATGCTCGCCGCCGCCGATTTCGCCGTGGCCCGGGCTTCCTAGCCTCAGGAAGGCCCGCGCTTCGTTCGTTCGCCCCGCACGGTCCCGCGGAGAACACACCGACATGATCGCAATCCACACGCGCACACGGGCGCTCGCGTCCGCCCTCGTCCTGGCCCTGGGCCTGGCCGTGGCGGGAGCCGTCGCCGCCGACCTGAAGGGCGTGGTCAACGTGAACACGGCGTCCAGCGAGGAGCTTCAGCTCCTGCCGGGCATCGGGGAGTCGCGGGCCCACGCCATCCTGGAGGAGCGCAAGCGAAGCGGCGGCTTCCAGTCGCTGGACGAGCTGGTGGCGGTGAAGGGGATCGGCGACGCCGCGTTGGCTCGCCTGCGCCCGCACGTGACGCTGAAGGGCAAGACGACGGCGCACGTCGAGTAGCCTCACGTCACCCGGCTAGCACCCGAAGGCCGGCGGCGGGGGTACTCCCCCGCCGCCGAGCACCCGGGGTCTGCCATCCCGTCTGGTATCCAAGTGCGTCTGCTATCCAAGCGTGCGATGCGACGCCTCCCGGCCGCTCTCGCGCTGTGCGCTCTCGCTGCCGCCGCCATCGGCGCGGTGGACCCGGCGCGGTCGGCGGCGCCCTCAGAGCCTGCCAGCCGGGTCGTGGCGATGAACCCGTCGCTCGCCGCCATGTTGCTCGCCATCGGGGCGCGCGACGCGGTAGTGGGTGTGGACGACTACACGCGCGGTACGCAGCCGGAGTTCGCGGACCTGCCGGCCGTGGGCGGGCTCGCTACCCCGAGCCTCGAACGCGTGGTGGCGCTGAGCCCCGACCTGGTGGTGGTGGTGCCGAGCTTCGAGCAGCGCGACTTCCGCGCCCAGCTGCGCGAGGTGGGGATTCCGCTGCTGGAGCTCGATCCCAGGCGCTTCGACGAGGTGCTCGCGGCCCTGCGCGCGCTGGGCCACGCCGTCGCGCGACGCGAGCAGGCCGAGGCGCGTGTCGCCGCCATTCTGCGAGCGCGCGACGAGGTGGAGCGCGCCGTGCGTGACCTGCCCCGGCCGAGCGCCCTGCTCGTTCTCCAGCGCGATCCGCTCTTCGTGGTGGGGCGCGGCAGCTTCATCGCCGAGATGCTGGAGAGCGCCGGCGCTCGCAACCTGGGCGCCAGCCTCGATGGTCCGTACCCGCGCGTGGCGCTCGAATGGCTGGTTACGAGCGCGCCCGAGGTGCTGCTCGACTCGAGCCGCGACGCGACACCCGCCGCCGAATACTGGAAGCGATTGCCCTCGCTGCCGGCCGTGCGCGCCGACCGCGTGGTGGGCCTCAGCCCTGGGACCGCCACGTTGCCCGGCCCGTGGCTCGACCGCGGTTTGTGGATCCTGGCGCGCGCGCTGCACGGCGACGCTTTGCCGGAGAGCGCGGCGCCGTGACCGTGCTCTCCGTTCGCACGCTGCTCCTGACCCTGGCCGCCCTCAGCGTGCTGCTCGCGGCAGCGGTGGTGTTCGGCCTGGGGGTGGGGTCGAGTGGCCTTTCGCCCGGCGAGGTGTGGGACGCTCTGCGCGGGCAGGCGGGCGACGGGGCCGCCGCCGACATCGTGCTGCGCATCCGCCTGCCCCGCGTGCTGCTGGCGGCGCTGGTGGGCGCCGCGCTCGCCGTTGCGGGCGTCTCGTTCCAGGCGCTGCTGCGCAACCCGCTGGCCGATCCGTACATCCTGGGCGTGTCGGGGGGCGCGGCCCTGGGCGGGGTCGCCATGCTCTCGTTCGGTGCGGCACTCGGTCTCGGCTACAGCGCGGTGCCGCCCGCTGCGTTCGCCGGCGCCGTCGCCGCCACGAGCCTCCTCTACGCGCTGGCCGGTGGGCGCGCGCGCTTCTCGGCCACGCACCTGCTCCTCACAGGCGTGGTGCTGAATGCGTTCGCCTCGGCGCTGATCGTGTTCCTCGCATCGGTGGCGGGCTTCACCGAGGGCGCCAGCATCTTCCTGTGGCTGATCGGGAGCCTTTCCGGCGCACGGGTGGAGCTGGCGGGCTGGGTGGGAGGCTTCCTCGCACTGGGTCTCGCGGCGTCGTTGCCCCTCGCGCGGGGGCTCAACGCGCTGGCCCTCGGCGAGGAGTCGGCCGAGCAGCTCGGCGTGGACGTGGAACGCGCCAAGCGCGTGCTGCTGGTGGCGACATCGTTCATGGTGGGTGCGGCCGTCTCGGTGTCGGGCCTGATCGGCTTCGTGGGGCTCATCGTTCCCCATCTTCTGCGGCTCGTGATCGGGCCCGACCACCGCTTGCTGCTGCCGGCGGCGGGACTGGCCGGCGCCGCGTTCCTGGTGGTGTGCGACACGCTGGCCCGCGTGGTGCTCGAATCGCGCGAGCTTCCGGTCGGTGCCGTCACCGCGCTGGTGGGCGGACCGCTCTTCCTGTTCCTGCTCCGCCGCCACACGCTCGGGGTCACCCGATGACGGAGTTGAGGGTGGAGGGCGTGTCGCTGCGCCTCGGCGGCCAACCCATCCTGCGCGGGGTCGACCTGGCCGTGCGGCCGGGCGAGGTGCTCGGCCTGCTCGGCTGCAACGGAGCCGGGAAGACCACGCTGCTGCGCATCGTCACGCGGGTGCTCGCGGCCGACAGCGGGCGAGTGTGGGTGGGTGACACACCGCTAGAGCGCATGCCGCGCCGCGAGCTGGCGCGCAGGCTCGCAGTCGTCCCCCAGGAGACCCACATGCCGTTTCCGTTCCGGGTGGGCGAAGTGGTGCTGATGGGTCGCACTCCGTACGGGGGGGCCTTCGCGCTGGACACGCCCGAGGATCGGCGTCGCGCCGAGACCGCCCTGACGAAGCTCGGCATCGCGCACCTGGCTGACCGCTCCATCCTGGACGTGTCCGGCGGTGAGCGACAGCTCGCGACGGTGGCGCGGGCGCTGGCCCAGGATCCGGACGTGCTGCTCTTCGATGAACCGACGGCGTTCCTCGACCTGCGCCACCGGGTGGAGGTGCTGGGTGCGGTACGCGAACTGGCCGCGTCGGGGCGCGCCGCCCTCGTCGTGTCCCACGACCTGGGGCTCGCGGCGCGCTTCTGCGACCGGCTGGCCCTGCTGGCCGAAGGACGCGTGCTGGCGTCGGGCGCCCCGGCCGAAGTCCTGACCCCGGCGAACCTGCGGGCCGGCTTCGGGATCGAGGCCGACGTGGTGCCGGGGCCCGACGGCGCGCCCCTCGTGGTGCCCCGCGTCGGCTAGCTGCTAGCTTGGCGCCCCGTTTTCCGGCCCCCCACCGTCGCACGAGAGAGCGCACAACCGGAGAAGTCATGGCCCAGCTCGAGATCCGCGAAGTCCACGCCCGGGAGATCCTGGACTCGCGTGGCAATCCCACTCTGGAAGCGGACGTCGTCCTGTCGAACGGCGCGCGCGGCAGCGCGGCGGTTCCGTCGGGCGCCTCCACCGGCGCGCGCGAAGCGCTGGAGCTGCGCGACGGCGACGCCTCCCGCTACGGCGGCAAGGGGGTGGCGAAGGCCGTGTCCCACGTGAACGGCGAGATCGCCAAGGCCGTCGCGGGCCGGCCGGTGGGCGGGCTCGCGGAGCAGGAGGCGCTCGACCGGGCGCTCGTCGAACTCGACGGCAGCGATACCAAGTCGCGCCTGGGCGCCAACGCTCTGCTGGGCGTTTCGCTGGCGGCGGCTCACGCGGCCGCGGCCGCGGCAGGCGAGCCGCTCTACCGGCTGCTCGGCGGCGAAGACGCGCACCTGTTGCCGGCTCCGATGATGAACGTGCTGAACGGGGGCGCGCATGCCGACAACAACGTCGACCTCCAGGAGTTCATGATCTACCCGGTCGGCGCGCCCACGTTTGCCGAGGCGCTGCGCTGGGGCTCCGAGGTCTTCCACGCGTTGAAGAAGGTGCTGGGCGACAAGGGCCACGTCACCGCGGTGGGGGACGAGGGCGGCTTCGCGCCGAACCTGACCAGCAACCGCGAGGCGATCGAGCTGGTGCTGGCCGCGGTGGAGAAGGCCGGCTACCGCCCGGGCGAAGACGTGGCCATCGCCCTCGATCCGGCCGCCAGCGAGTTCTCCAAGGACGGCGTCTACGACCTGGCGGGCGAAGGGGTGAAGAAGACCTCCGAGGAGATGATCGCGTTCTGGCAGGAGTGGACCGAGCGCTACCCGATCCTCTCCATCGAGGACGGCCTCGCCGAAGACGACTGGGACGGTTGGGCAGGATTGACCAAGGAGCTCGGCGACCGTTGCCAGCTCGTCGGCGACGACATCTTCGTCACCAACCCTGCGATCCTGCGCGAGGGCATCGAGCGCGGCGTAGCGAACGCCATCCTGATCAAGGTGAACCAGATCGGCACGCTGACCGAGACTCTCGAGGCCATGCGCATGGCGCGCGAGGCCGGCTACTCGAGCGTGGTGTCGCACCGCTCCGGCGAGACCGAAGACACCACCATCGCGGATCTGGCGGTGGCGACGGGCGCGGGCCAGATCAAGACCGGCTCGCTGTGCCGCTCGGACCGTGTTGCCAAGTACAACCGGCTGCTTCGCATCGAGGAAGAGCTGGGCGACCGTGCGCGCTACGCCGGCAAGAGCACGATCGTGGGTGCGCGTTGACCCACGCCCTGCGCGCTGCCACGGCGGCTCTCGCGCTGGCGACACTGCTGGCCCCGAGCCTTTTCGCCCGGCAGGCGCGGGCTTTCGTGCCCGAGCCCGACAAGCTGACCGACGCGGCCGGGCGCGCGAATTTCGAGGCCAAGCGCACCGGGCCCCTGCGCCTGGACGTAGCGCTCTACACGGACCGCCCCGCCGAGGGCGCCGAGGCCATCGCGTCCGGCTCGCTCGTCTCGGACCCGAACGGCGGCGGCCGGGTGCGCCTCGACCTGGTGGGCCGCAACGGAGTGCGCGAGGTGCAGCTCCTGGTCGGCGCCCGCGTCCAGGCCTGGCGCGAGGGCGAGCGCCTGGAGCGCCCGCGGATCATGGTCCCGCCGCTGTCCCTGCTCCAGGTGCGCTACGGCCGCTCGCTGCGCAGCGCGCTCGGTCGGCTGGGCATCGACCTCAACACAGCCGACCTCGCGCGCAGCGCCGATCACGACTGCTTCGTGCTCGGCGGGCAGCCGCCGGGGATCGCTTCCGAGCGTTTCACCGCCCGGCCGACTGCCTGGCTCGACAGCTACAGCTACGACGTGGTGCGGATAGATCGCGCCGACGGCGTGCGCTTCCGCTTCGGCCCCGCGCGCCGCTTCGGCGAGCTGCGCCTGCCGGCCTGGGTAGCCGTCGAGGAAGAGGGGCGGCCGCCCCTCTTCCTCGAGTTCCGCTCCGCGATCCGCGCCCAAGCCGGGCCGGCGGACTTCCGCCCGCCTCAGAACCCCTGAGTTTCCAACCGGTTGAGGAAGCGCCGGGCGCAGCCTTCTCGCGGGCGCCGGGCGTGAAGATGGCCTACTTCTTCGACACCGTTGGGGGGTCCATGCGAACACTCGAGGAAACACGCCCGCGCCCCGGCCTTTCGGTGCCCGTGGTCACCATCCTCGATGGGGACGGCGGGCTGCTGGAGGCCGACCAGCGCGCGCTCGTGCGCCACGTGGTGCAGCGCGGGCGCGGGGCAGACATCGTCTTTGCGGCGGG
>CAXMOD010000241.1:0-11508 GCA_964194905.1 uncultured Desulfobacterales bacterium
CTCGAGGTACTGGTCCGCGATCCGCGCGATGGGGATGTCGGTGATCTCCACCTCGTTCATGCGGATCAGGTGCAACAGCAGGTCGAGCGGGCCCTCGAATACGCTGAGCTTGACCGCGTAGGCCAGACCGTCACGGGGTTCCTCGGCAGCGCCGTCGGGGGCGGGCACGGAAGCGAGCGGATCGGGAGCGAGGGGCTCCATGGATCTCCTGGTCGGCCGCGGAGGATGGTGAAAACGGGAGGGGAGGACCCCAGTATGGGGGACCGCGCCGCCGGGATCAACGCGCCTTCGGGATCACCGGGGACGGCGCCGGGCCGCCGCGCGCCGGCGCCCAAGCTCTCGGGCCAGGGCCAGGGCCTCGTCGCGGCTCTTCACCTTGCCGTCCAGCCAGGCCATGCGTACGCGCTGCAGCGCCAGGCCCACGTCGGGCCCGGTCATGCCGAGCTCGACCAGGTCGGACCCTCCGATGGGGGGCCGGCGCCCGCGGTCCTCCCGTGCGTAGCGCGCGATGCGCCGGCGTTCCGTGGGCGAGCCGGACGCCGCCAGGGCCAGCAACCGCTCGTCCTCGATCCCGTGCAACACGGCGTCTACCGCGCCCCGGCCGCGGGCCCGGGCCAGGCGCCTCAGCCAGCGATCGCGCGCCCGAGGGAACTCGGTGATGCGTCGCGCCCGCTCACCCCGGATCGAAAGCCGGCGCAGCGCGCGACGGCGGAGCGCCGCATCCAGTGGCGCCAGCCACAGTGCCAGTCCGGCCGCCCACGGCTCGAAGCGCCCCGGAGGCCAAGGTGGCTCGACCCACATCCGCCCGAGCCGGCGCAACGGCGCCCGCGCGGCGCGCGGCAGCGCGAGACCGGGCTCGACGGCGCCGAGCACGTGCCACTCGTCCAGGTGCGTGAGCGCCCGGGCCGGGTCGGCGCCGGCGGTAGCCTCGGCGAAGAGCTTCTCGACCTCGCGCCGCAGGCGATCGCCACTCACGCGACCGAAGGCTCCGTCGCGCAGCGCATCGTTCAGCGCCGTGCGCGTGCGCCGCGCCAGATGGAAGCCGAGTCTCCCGGCCAGGCGTGCAGCGCGCAGCGCGCGTGTCGGGTCGTCGTGGAAGCTCTGGCGATGCAGCACGCGCAGCACCGAGGCCTCGAGATCCGCGCGCCCGGGTCCGGGGTCGATCACCGCCGGATGCGCGCGCCGCGCCGAAGCGGAGAGCGGGATCGCGAGAGCATTCACCGTGAAGTCCCTCCGCGCGAGGTCCTCCTCCAGCGTTCCGACCTTCACACTGGGCAAGGCCCCGGCGTGGGCGTAGCTCTCCCGGCGCGCACCGGCGAGATCGAGCGACGCATCTCCTTCGGTCATGACCACCGTGCCGAAGCGGTCGTGGCGCACCACGCGCGCCTCGCCCGCCGCCGCCTCGGCGAGGGCTGCGGCACCCCCTTCCTCAGGCCCCTCCACGAGGAGATCCACGTCGGCGAGGCGCCGTCCCAGGAGCAGGTCGCGCACGGGCCCGCCGACCAGGTACACCCGGTCGCCGCGCTCGCGCGCACGGCCGAGGACCCGCCGTACCAGGGGCTGCGTCTCCTCCGGGAGCGCCGCCAGCACGTCCCGCAGCGTCGGCCCGCTCACCGCCCGGCCTTCCTCCCACGGCGCGGCGTGCCGCGCGGATGACGTCGCTCCACAGTCTCGCGGAGCCGCGAGCGAGCCACGTGCGTGTAGATCTGGGTCGTCGCCAGGTCTGAGTGCCCGAGCATGGCCTGCACCGCCCGTAAATCGGCACCTCCCTCGAGAAGGTCCGTCGCGAACGCGTGGCGCAAGACGTGGGGAGAGACCCGCTCCCGGGGAATCCCGGCGCGCAGGGCGAGGCCGCGCAGCCGTGTGAAGAAATTCTGCCGTGTCATCGCGGATCCGCGCTGGGAGAGAAAGACCGAGTCGCCGGCGCTGCGCGGCTCGCGCACCAGCGCCGGCCGGCCCTCGGCGAGCCAAGCGTCGAGTGCGCGCAAGGCGGGCTCGCCGAGGGGCACGAGCCGTTCACGCCCGCCCTTGCCCACCACTCGCAGGAGCCCGGCGCGGCGATTCACCGCCGAGAGCGGCAGCTGCACCAGCTCGCTGACCCGCAGTCCGGCTCCGTAAAGCACCTCCAACATGGCTCGGTCGCGCAGCCCCAGCGGACCGTCCGGGTCCGTGGCGTGGATCAGCGCCTCCGTCTCGTCGGGCCGCAGCACCCGGGGCAACGGGCGATCCAGGCGCGGCGCGTGCACGTCCTCGAGCGGATCGCCGTCGAGTTGCGCCTCGCAGTGCCGCAACATGCGTCGCACCGAGACCAGGGCGCGGGCGCGGCTGCGCGGAGCCAGACCGGCCTGCCCCAACGCGCGCACGAAGCCCGCGACGTGCTCGCGGCGCAGCGCCGCGAGACGCCGAACGCCCTCGCCGTCCAGGTAGTCCACGAAGCGCACCAGGTCGCGCCCATACGCCTCGAGGGTGCGCGGTGCCAGTCCCCGCTCCACGGCACTGTGGGCCAGGAAGCCGTCGATGGCGGCGTGCAGATCTCCGGAGCTAGCCATCGTCGCCCACCGCCTCGCCGATTCCGTGGCTCGCCGCCGCGGCCTCGAGCGAGCGACGCAGCCTCTCGAGGACCTCGGGGTCGAAGATCTTGCGCGCTTCCGAATCCTTCAGGTAGAACGTGTCCGCCACCTGGTCGAGTATCGTCGACGCCTTCGACACGAAGATCTCCAGCCCTTCCTCGGCGACGGCTTGGGTCAGGTCGTAGAGCAGGCCCAGCCGGTCGTCCGCCGTCACGTCGGCGATCGTGTAGAACTCGGATTCCTCGTTGGTGATGATCACCTTGCCCGGGCCGCGCGCAGGCGACGCGGTTGCCCCGAGCGGCTGACCACGCCGGGCCATCAGCTGGCGCACGTCGACTTCGCCCGACAGCACGCGGCGCAGCGTCTCGTGGAGGGCCCGCCACAGCTCGCGTAGCTCCTGAGGTCCGCCCTGGGGAGTGGCCAGCCGGTAGATCTCCAGCGCGAGCCCGGAGCGTGTCGTGTACACGTGGGCCCCCAGGACGTTGAGCCACTTCGCCGTGATGGCGCCGGCGACCTGGGCGTAGAGGCCGTGCATGTCGCGGGTCACCACGATGAGCTCCGAGAAGTCCCCGCGCATGGAGCGCACCGCGGTGGTCACCACCTGCTCGGGACGGAAGGAGAGCATGGCCATGGCGTGCCGTGTGATCTGCGGGCCGGTGTGCGCGATGAAGTAGCGCCGGGGCATCTCGGTGAAGTACCCGTCGATGCGCTCCGCAGCCACGCCCAGATTGCCCAGCTCCCGGCACGCCTCCTCCTTGCGCGCCTCCACCCGGGCGTCCACCTGCTCCGCCGCAACCCGTGGGTCGTCGCCGCCGGCCTCCAGGTACTCCGCCGTGCGCTCGAACAGCTCGCGCAGGAGCTGTCCCTTCCACTCGTTCCAGGCGTCCCGAGACGAGGCGCGGATGTCGGCGAAGGTGAGCAGGTAGAGGTTGCGCAGGTTGATGCGGTCGCCGACGAGTCCCGCGAACTCCACGATCAGCCTGGGATCCGAGAGGTCGCGCCGCTGCGCCAGGTGCGACATGCGCAGGTGGTGCTCGACCAGGAAGATCACCCGCGCGGCGCGCTCCTCGGTGAGCCCGATGCGCTCGACCAGGTTTCGCGCAAGCTCGGTCCCGAGCGACGAGTGATCGCCTCCGCGGCCCTTGCCCACGTCGTGCAGCAGGCTGCCGAGGAACAGGACGGTACGATCTCTGACGCCCCGCATCAGCTCGGTCATCTCGGGCAGCGCGGCCTCGTATTTTCCACGCCAGAGTCGCCGCAGCTCCTCCACCAGGAAGATCGAGTGCACGTCCACGGTGTACGTGTGGTAGATGACGTGCTGCCAGCGGCAGACGATGTGCTCCCATTCGGGCGAGTAGGCGCCCAGCAGGCCGATCTCGTTCATCGCCATCAGCGAGCGCGTCACGCGGTGCTCCGCGGACAGGATGCGGTCCAGGCAGGCAGCAGCCCCCGGGTCACGCTGGAAGGCCTCGTCCACCAGGCCCAGGTTCTCGCGCACCAGTCGCTGAGCCGTGCGGGAGAGCGGCACGTCGTGGCGCTGGGCCACTTCGAACAGCTCCAAGAGCCGGACGGGACGCTCCCGGAGGTGGGCTGCGTCCGGGATCTCCAGCTGCCCGTCCACGACACGGAAGCCGTCCTCCATGGCCTGCACCCGACGACCGGGCGGGCGGGCGCGCCGCAGGGCCAGCTCGAGGAGCAGTCCCGACAGGTTCTGCACCACGCGGGCGTGCCGGTAGTAGTCGCCCATGAAGGCCTCGACGGGCAGCTCGCTGCCGCCGACGCCGTAGCCGAACGCGGTCGCGACGCCTTCCTGGAGCTCGAAGCTCATCTGGTCAGCCGCGCGGCCTGCGCGCAGGTGCAGCTCGTTGCGCAGTCGCCACAAAAAGTCGAGGGCCTCCGCGTAGGACCTCATCTCGGTTCGGGTCAGCCGATGATCACCCTCCAGATCGCCGAAGGACGACACCTCCGCGTGCGCCACCCGCGCCACCCACCACGCAGCGTGGTAGTCACGCAGCCCGCCCGCTCCTTCCTTCACGTTGGGCTGGAGCAAGTACAGCGACTCGCCGTATTTGAGGTGGCGGTCCTCGAGCGCGGCGATCTGCGCCTGGACGAAGGCCGCCGGGTCCACGCGCAGGTGCTCCAGCAGGCGGCGCAGCAGGTCTGCCACCGGTTCCTCGGGTCCCCACAGCCGGCGGGCGTCGAGCACGGCCGTGGACACCGTCGTGTCCTCGGCGGCGAGTGCGAGCGTCTCGCCTGCAGTGCGGGTCGCGCAGCCGAGCGTGAGACCCGCGTCCCAGAGCCAGCGCTGGAGCCGTTCCGCCGTCTCACCAACGGCAGACTCCGCGACGTCGCTGTACAGCAGCAGCAAGTCCACGTCCGAATGGACCGACTGTTCGCGCCGACCGTAGCCACCCACTGCGAGCACCGACAGGTCCGTGTCCTCGCGCTCGATGACGGCCAGCCGCACGAGGCGCGAGATCAGCGCGTCCATCGCCGTGGCGTGCGCCTCGTTGACCGCGCGACCGCTCTCACCCTCCCGGTGGCGCGCCGCCAGGTGCTCTTGGAGGGCCTCCAGGTGAGCGCGGACGCGCGGGCCGACCTCGGCTTGGAGCGTGCCCGGGTCGAGGGGCAGATGAGCAGCGAGGTCGGGTGCCGCGCTCATGGGGCGCTCCGAGCGACCACGGTGTCCACCTGGCTGCGGTAGGCCGACAGCGCCCGCGCAATGGACTCCGCCATCTCGTCGAGGTAGGACGGATTGCGCAGCCGGCGCCCCTCCCGGAAGTGGGTGACGAAACCCGACTCGAACAGCACGGACGGCATGCTCGAGAGGAAGAGCACGTAGAACGGTCCGCGCTTCACCCCGTGATCCTCGACGCCGCGAAACCGCCGGCCCACGCCCTGCGCCACATGGGATTGGATCAAGCCGGCCAGACGAACCGAGTACTCCGAGTTCTCCGCCAGGCGGAGCCGCACGAGGGTCCGGTCGAGCTGGTCGAACTCGGAGGCCGCCATGCCGTTCTCGCGAGCCGCCACGCGCAGACTCTGGCGCTTGTTGCCCGTGTTCAGATAGTACGTCTCGATCCCGTGCACGCTTCGCTTGCGCGAAGCGTTGGCGTGGAGCGAAATGAACAGGTCGCCCCCGGAGCCGGCCGCCAAGGCCGTGCGCTCCTCGAGCGACAGGAAGCGGTCCGTGCTGCGGGTGAGCACCACCTGGAAGCCGCGTGACTGCAGACGCGGCCGCAGCCGGCGCGCCAGGTCGAGCGTGATGTCCTTCTCGCGGACACCACTCACGCCGATGGCGC
Source organism: uncultured Desulfobacterales bacterium (assembly GCA_964194905.1). Classification (GTDB taxonomy): domain Bacteria; phylum Myxococcota_A; class UBA9160; order UBA9160; family JAFDET01; genus JAFDET01. The sequence continues at coordinate 5,873 of CAXMOD010000241.1, forward strand.
CGGGGTCCTTGCCCCCGTGCCCGGGGTCCAGCACGACGGTAGCCACGCCGCGCACGTCGAGTGGCATGCGCGAGTCGGTCTCGCGTGTGCGGCGCCGGGCTGGCCCGTACACGTCGATCACCACGCGGTTGGGCGCCCGCAGCACGAGCAACTCGTGGCGCCCGTAGCGTTGCAGGTCCAGCACCAGGCGTGTGTTGCGCCGGGTGTTCTGCCCGAGTCGCACGTCCTGGAGCAGGCCGTCGCCGACGACCACGGGGCGCGGGTAGCGGCGCCCGACCCAGATGCCGGGCAGGTCCACGTAGAGGCGCTCCGGCTGGCTTCCGCCGGCGGCCAGGTGGCGAACTTCGGAGACCGCTGGACGCGACAGCTCGACCACCACGCGCGTGTACTCCGGGTACGACCAGTGGCGCACGTCCACTACATCGCCAAGACCGGGCGGGCGCTCCGCGCCCAGCCCGATGGGCAGCAGCAGGGCCAGCAGTGCGAGCCGGCGCCTCACGGCTTCTCTCCGCTCCCCCGCAGGCGCTGGATCCAGGCCTGCACGGCGACCAGCGCGTCCACGGGCGTCGTGCGTTCCGGATCGAAGGCGCGCAGGTCCTTCAGGACGGCACGCTCGGCCGGCGACGCGCCCTCCACGGCGAACAGCCCGAGCTGCGCGCCACCTTCGGGGGTGGCGCCCGACGCGGTGCCGAGCTCGTCGCCGTGCTGGGCCAGCCGCGGGCGTCCGCTCTCGTCGAGCTCGCCGCCCTCGAGGTTCGCCAGGATCTCGCGGGCGCGCGCGGTGACCGAGGCCGGGAGACCCGCGAGCTTCGCCACCTGGATGCCGAACGAGCGATTCGCGGCGCCCTCGACCAGCCGCCGCAGGAAGACCACTTCGTCGCCGTACTCGCGGGCCTGGAAGTGGGCGTTGCGCACGCGTTCCTTCGTGCGCGCCAGGTCCGCCAGCTCGTGGTAGTGCGTGGCGAACAGCGTGCGCGCGCCGAGGCCGGGCGTGTCGTGCAGGTACTCCGCCACCGCCCACGCGATGGAGAGGCCGTCGAAGGTGCTCGTGCCCCGGCCGATCTCGTCGAGGATGACCAGGCTGCGTCGCGACGCCTCGCTCAGGATCTCCGCAGTCTCGCGCATCTCCACCATGAACGTGGACTCTCCGCGGGCGAGGCGGTCCGAGGCGCCTACCCGCGTGAAGACTCGATCGACGATGCCCACCCGCGCAGACTCGGCCGGAACGAAGCTGCCGGTCTGCGCGAGCAGCACGATCAGCGCCACCTGGCGCAGGTACGTGCTCTTGCCCGACATGTTCGGGCCGGTCAGCACCACGAGCTGCACCGCATCGGGGTCCAGGTCCGAATCGTTCGGCACGAACTCCTCGTCGCGTGCCCGCAGAATCGGCTCCACGACCGGATGCCTGCCGGCGCAGATCTCGAGACGAAGCGAATCGTCCACCACGGGACGCACCCAGCCGTCACGGCGCGCCACTTCGGCGAGTGCCGCCAGCGAGTCCACCCCAGCCACCGCTCTCGCCGCCGCGCGGATCGCGGCTCCGTGGGACAGCACGGCCTGGCGCACCTGCTCGAAGAGTTCCCGTTCCAGATCGGCAGCCCGGTCGTTGGCGCCGACGACGGAGCCCTCGGCCTCGCGCAGCTCCGGGGTGGTGAAGCGCTCGGCGCTGGCCAGGGTCTGCTTGCGCTCGTAGTCGCCGGGAACGCGGTCGAGGTTGGCCTTGGTGACCTCGAGGGAGTAGCCGTGCACCGGGTGGAAGCGGACCTTCATGGTGGGGATGCCGCTCCGCTCCCGCTCCCGCGCCTCGAGTCCCGCGATCCATTCGCGGCCCTTGCTCGCGGCACTGCGCAGCACGTCCAGCTCGGGCCGGAATCCGGCGCGGATGTAGCCGGTCTCGCCGGCGCCGCGAGAGCCGCGGTGTACGATCGGGGGATCGTCCACCAGCGCCTCGGCCAGGAGCTCCGCCGCTTCGGGCACCGGAACCGGGCACGCTACCGCGGCGGGGCGCCCGCCCTCGCCGTCCGGCAACAGGTCGTCGTCCCCCTCTGCCAGCGCCGCCGCCACCGCCGGCAGCGCCTCCAGCGACCCGCGCAGCGCCACCAGGTCGCGCGGTCCCGCTCCCGGTCGCGCGGCCTTCGCGAAGAGTCGCTCCAGGTCGCGCACGCCGCGCAACACCTCGCGCAGGCGACCGCGCAGGCGATCCCGCGCGCAGAACCATGCGACGCCGGACTGGCGCGCGGCGATCGACTCGGGATCCAGAAGCGGGTAGGCGAGCCAGCGCGCCAGGCAGCGCGCACCGAGGGGCGTGACCGACTCGTCGAGCCGCTCGATCACCGTGCCGCGGCGCGAGCCGTCCTCCGCGTTCTCGAACAGCTCCAGATGGCGGCGCGTGGCGGCGTCGCTGCGCATCGCATCGGCCAGGCGGTAGGGACGCAGGCGCTGGAGATGCACCACGGCGCTGGGCTGATTCGCCGCGGCGTAGGCCAGCGCCGCGGCGGCAGCGCGCTGGCTGGGATCCTGCGAGCCCGGCTCGAAGCCGTCCACGCTCAGCTCGGTCGCCTCCGCCCCGGGCTCGACGGGCGTGACGGTCGCCTCCGGCAGGATCTCCGCGAGACGCTCGGCGAGGAGCGGCGCCCGCGCGGCGTCGACCAGGACCTCGCGCGGCGCCACCCGGCGCAACTCTTCCAGGAGCGGCGCGCTGAGGGCATCGCCGGCGGCCGGCACGTCGATACAGGTCGCGCGAAAGTCGCCGGTGGATGCCTCCAGCACGGCCAGGCCTACCGACGAGCCACCCTCGGGCGCGTGCACCGCGGCGAGCGCCAGCTCGCTGTGCGCGGCGATCCCCTCCGGGTCGCCCACGAGACCGGGCGTCACCACCTCCACGACCCGGCGCCGCACCAGGCGACGGCCCGCGACGCGACGCGGGTCCTCGACCTGTTCGCAGATCGCCACCTTGTGACCGAGCTCCGCCAGCCGCTTCACGTACCCGTCGGCGCTGTGCACGGGGATCCCGCACATCGGGATGGGATCGGCCTTGGCCTTGTCGCGGGTGGTCAGGGCGATGTCGAGCAGCGGCGCCGCCACTTCCGCATCGCGCAGGAACATCTCGTAGAAGTCGCCCATGCGGTAGAAGAGGATCGCATCCGGGTGGTGCGCCTTGATCTCTCGGTACTGGCGCATCATCGGCGTGTCGAGGCTCGAGGCGCTCATCGGCTCGACTCCCGGGGTCGCAACAGACCCGCCCGCTCCATCACCTCGAGCAGCTCCGCGTAGGCCTTCACCGCGTCCAGGTCTCGATGCTCCGCCAGAAGCACGCGGCCGAGCGTGCCGTGGCCCTCCAGATTGTCTCCGGCTCCTTCGAGCAGGCGACGCACCTCGGTCACTGCCTCGTCGGCGGCGCCGCGTGAGGCCAGCGCGCGGGCCAGGGCCAGCCGCGCGCCCGGATCCGCGCCGTCAGACGCCACCAGCGAGCGCAGCCAGCTCTCGTACTCGGCGGCCTTGCCCTGCTCACCGGACAGCGCAGCGAGCCGCGGGTAGACGCCTCCGCCCGCGCGCCGGTCCAGCTCCGCCACCCGCCGCCAGGCGGCGAGCCCGGCGCGCGGCTTGCCGCGCTCCGCCTCCACATCGCCGAGCGCAACCCACGCGCGGATGGAGCGGGGATTGCGTTTCGCAGCGCGCTTCAGCGCGCGTCGCGCTTCACTCAGCTTGCCGGCTGCGCGTGCTGCGCCGGCCACGTCGACCCACAACTCCGCCTCGACGGCCGAGGCATCGCTCCCGTCGATGCGGGCCAGCCGACGCTCCGCATCGATCGCCAATGAGAAATCCTGCACGTCGCGGTAGAGGCGCGCCAGCGCGACCAGGGAGGCGCGGTTGTTCCGATCCTGGGACAACACCTCTTCGTAGGAAGCGATCGCCCGGCGCAGGAAACCACCGGTGCGGAAGTCGGCAGCCAGCTCCGTGAGGACGTGGCGACGCTGCGCTGTATCCAGCTCCTCGCGCAACAGCAGGTTCTGGTGCACGTGGATCGCGCGGCCCACCTCGCCGCGCTGGCGGTAGACCGAGGCCAGGGCCAGCCATGCCTCGGTGTCCTGGGAATCCATGCGCACCGCGCGACCGAGCAGCTCCTCGGCACCCTGCAGATCGCGGTCCAGCACCGCCAGCAGTGCCCGCCGGACGGCGACGTCTCCCGTCCGCACGTCCCCGCCGCGCCCGCCCTTCCGGCGGAACCAGCCCACGGCTAGCCCGGTCCCGTCGCGGGGTCTCCGGGCAGCGGACCCAGCTCGGGGGCCCCCGCCGGCAGCGACGCCCCCTCGTCGGCCAGCGGGAGGTTGCGGAGCTGATGCACCTCGCTCTCGAGGCGCGCCACCGTCTTCCGGTAGCGGCGTGCGACGAGTGCGTAGCGCATCACTTCGAACAGGCAGATCGCCGCCGCGATCGCGAGACCCGTGCCGAAGGCCACCAGCAGCACGAGCCACAGCGCGACCGACGGAATCTGGGTCAGCAGGAGATCCACCTGAACGGGGAGCTCGTTCTGGCGAACGAACTGGACCCCCGCCCAGATGACGGCTCCCAACAAAGCGATCGCGAGCAGGCGACGCAGAGTCTGCATGGACCCGGCCTCCGACTGGTGGACTGGCCCGGCTCAGGCGAGCGCGCCCTCTTCTGCCGCCGCCGGCGAAGCCTCGCCGTCCACCATCTCCTTCAGCTCCTTGCCCACCTTGAAGAACGGGGTCTTCTTCGCAGGGATGTGGACCTCGGCGCCGGTTTTCGGATTTCGCCCCTCCCGCGCCTCACGGATCTTGACCTGGAAGCTCCCGAAGCCCCGGATCTCGATGCGCTCGCCCTGCTTGAGGGCGTCGGTCATCGCGTCGAAGATCGTGTTCACCACGACCTCCGTGTCCTTCTTCGAGATGTGGGGGGTCCGCTCCGCGACCTTCTCGATCAGTCCGCTCTTGGTCATTTCACTCCTCCGAGTCTTCCGACTCCTCGGACTCCTTCGCCGCCAGCTTGGATGCGAGGAGATCTCCCAGGGTGGCCTTCTGGCTGGTCGACTGCTGCGCCGCCACTTCGTTGAGCGCCTTGCGCTCCGCCTTGTCGTGCACCGCCTTCATCGACAGCGAGATCTTCTGCTCGGCCGGGTCCACGCGCACCACCACGACGCGCACGGTCTCGCCCTCGCGCACGTGGTCGGACGGATTCTCCACCCGCTCCTGCGCGATCTCCGAGCTGTAGACCAGGCCCTCGACGCCGTCCTCCAGACGCACGAAGACGCCGAAGTCCGTGACGCCCGTGACCGGCCCCTCGGCTTCCGATCCGGGCGGGTAGCGCTTCTGGATGTCGTCCCAAGGGTTCGGCTCCAGCTGCTTCATGCCCAGGGAGAACTTCTCGTTCTCCTTGTCGATCTTCAGCACCACGGCCTCGAGCTGATCGCCCTTCTGGAAGCGCTCGCTGGGGTGCTTGATCTGCTGCGTCCACGAGATGTCCGACACGTGCACCAGACCGTCGATCCCTTCTTCGAGCCCGACGAACACACCAAAGTTGGTGATGTTGCGGACCGTACCGGAAACCTTGGTGCCCACCGGGTACTTGTCCTCGATCATCTGCCAGGGGTTCGGCTCGATCTGCTTCATGCCGAG
>CAXMOD010000242.1:0-5026 GCA_964194905.1 uncultured Desulfobacterales bacterium
CTGCCACACCTGATGCGGGCGGTGGTAGAGGGCAACGCGTTCGGCCTGCGCGCCAACCTGGAACAGGTAGAGGCGGTCGGCGGGCCCGGCGAGGGTCCGCTTCGCCTGGGCGGCGGCCTCACGCGCAGTGCCTTCTTCGCGCAGCTCATTGCAGACGTCTGTGGGCGGCCCGTCACCGTGTCACCGCACCCCGAGGCCACCGGCCTCGGCGCCGCGCTCTGCGCCGCAGTCGCTGCGGGCATCTTCACGGACGTGGCCGAGGCAGCCGGTGCGCTGGCCTCGAACGGGCGCACCTTCGAGCCCGACCCGCAGCGCACCCAGCTCTACACGGAAATCTACGGCACCTGGCGCGAGGCCCTCGAATTGCGCCGTGAGACCGATGCGAAGCTGCGCGCCCACGCCATGCCCGCGGTGCTGGCCAAGGAGGACGTAGTTGCGGCGCCCGCGACGCCGGGAGCCATCCGGCCGCGCATCCTGGTGACCGCCGACCTGGACGAAGCTTCGCTCGCAACGCTCCGCCACCTGGGCGACGTGGAGTACGCCCCTTTCCGCCAGAAGATGCGCCTCCTGACCGGTGAGTCCCTGGTGGAGGCGCTCGCCGGCGTGAACGTACTGATCGCCGAGGTGGACGTGGTGGACGGCGCCTCGATGGCGAAGCTGCCGGAGCTGCGCGTGGTAGCCACCTGCCGCGGCGACGCGGTCAATGTGGACGTGGCGGCCGCCACGCTCCTCGGGATCCCGGTCCTGAACGCGCCGGGCCGCAACGCCGATGCCGTGGCCGACCTGGCCCTCGGCTTCATGCTGATGCTGGCGCGCAAGCTCGGCCCGGCGAACGACTTCCTGCGCCAGCCCGGCGAGGCCGGCGACATGGGCCGCATGGGCAGGGCCTTCGGCACCCTGCGCGGCCGCGAGCTGTGGCACAAGACGGTCGGGCTGGTCGGCTTCGGCGCCGTCGGGCGCAAGGTGGCCGCACGCCTGCAGGGCTTCGGCGCGCGGGTGCTGGTGGCCGATCCGTTCCTGCCCGACGCCGAGGTGCTGCGTGCGGGCTCCGAGCCCGTGGACCTGACGACGCTGCTGGCAACGAGCGACTTCGTGAGCCTGCATGCGCCGGTGACCGACGCCACGCGCGAGCTCATCGGCGCAGCGGAGCTGGCGGCGATGAAGCCCGGCGCCTGCCTCGTGAATACCGCGCGAGCGGCCCTGGTGGACCACGACGCTCTGGTGCAGGCGCTCGCCGACGACCGGCTGGGTGGCGCCGCGCTCGACGTCTTCCCCGTGGAGCCGCCCGGCTCCGACGATCCCATCCTCGCCTTCGACAACGTGGTCGCCACGCCGCACGTGGGTGGCAACACCGAAGACGTGGCTGCACACCAGGGCGAGATCGTAGTGGCCGACCTGGAGCGGCTGTTGCGCGGCGAGCGCCCGCGGTACCTGCTCAACCCCGAGAGCTTCGCGGCCTTCGATTGGAAGCGGCCGCGCCCTGAGCCCGACGCCGAAGCGTTGGCGCGCGCGACGGCCGGTCCGGCTCCTGCCGTGACGGATCTCCAGAAGGAAGGAAAGAAGATGAAGCCGAAGACGCCCGCGGCCGCACCCGGCGAGGAGCAGCGGGCAGCGGCGAGCCCGCCGCCTACGGGCGATGCCGCGCGCAGCGCCGCGACCATGGCCGCCATCATGGCGGATTTCGTGGAACGCATCGCGACCAGCGGCGCCCTGGACCGCTTCGCGCCCGACCGCGACGTGACGCTCCACTTCGCGCTCTCGGACCTGGACGAAGCCTTCTGGTTCCGGCTGCGCGACGGCGCAGTGACGGCGGGACGTGGAGCACCCGACGCCGAAGCGGAGGTGCAGCTGCGCCTCGCCGCCGACGTCTTCGACGGCATGTTCACGGGCCGTGTGAACGCCATGCAGGCCGCCATGGAGGGCCGGCTCTCCTTCGCCGGGGATACGGCAAAAGCCATGAGTCTCCAGGAGTTCCAGCGCGACCTCTCGAAGCTGTATCAGCAGGCGCGCAGCGAAGTTGGAGACCCGGGGGACCTGCGAGCTCTTTCGGCCGGCCCCAGCGGAAGCGCCGCGCCGGTAGCCGAAGGTGATCCGCGCACGGAGCTGGTGCAGGTAGTGGGCGAACTCTTCGCCCAGCAGCTGATCACGGCGACCGGTGGGAACGTGAGCGTGCGCATCCCCGGCTCCGAGGAGCTCTGGATCACGCCGAGCCAGCTCTTCAAGGGCGACCTCGCGCCGGAAGTGCTGGTCAGGATCGACATGGAGGGCCACAGCCTGGACGAGGGTGCGCGCGCCGCCTCGAGCGAGCGCCTCATGCACTGCGCGGTCTACCTCAACCGCCCCGAGGCGGCCGCCGTGATCCACGCCCACGCGCCCAACGCCACGATCCTGGCCAACACCGAGCTGCCCTTCCTGCCGGTGTCCACCGAGGCGGCCTTTTTCGGCAACATCCCGCGGATCCCCTTCATCATGCCGGGAACCCGCGAGCTGGCCGATGCCGTGGGCGAGGGGATCACGGACGAATGGGCCGTGATGATGAAGAACCACGGGCTGCTGGTGGCCGGACGCAGCCTGCGGCGCGCCGCCGACATGGCCGAGATCATCGAGCGCTCCTGTGAGATCATCCTCGGTTGTCGGGCCCAGGGTGTGGAGCCTCCCGTGCTGCCCGACGACATCGTGGAAACCCTGCGCAAGATGGGCGACCTGATCGCCTGACCGTCGGAGCCAGTCGTGAGTGCCATCCCCCCGAGCGATCTAGAGCTGCACAACCGCATGGAAGAGGAGCTCCTCGATCCGACCGGCGCCTTCGCCGTGGGGGAGGAGGAGGTGATGGGCGCGCCCTGCCCCGTCTTCAAGGACCGCCTGCCCCACCTGCGCGCGCTGCTCGAGAACTCGAAGAACTTCGGCGACACCGAATACATGGTGTACGGGGAGCGCCGCATCAGCTTCGCCGACCACTACGCCCGCGTGGCCTCGGTGGCGCGCGCCTTGTCGGAGCGCTTCGCCGTAGGCAAGGGAGACCGGGTGGCGATCCTGGCCGCCAACCGCCCCGAGTGGGTGATGACCTGGTGGGCGGCCGTCTCCCTCGGCGCCATCCCGGTCGGCATGAACGGCGGGTGGGTGGCGGACGAGATCCTCTACGCCCTCGAGGACAGCGAGCCGAAGGTCCTGGTGGGCGACCGCAAGCGCCTGGAGCGCATCGGCGGCGAGTCGGTCTCGATGCCGATCCTGGAGATGGAGACGGACTTCGACGCTCTGGAGGCGCACGCGCCGGGTGTCGAGCTTCCCGACGTGCCCATCGCCGAAGACGACCCGGCCAGCATGCTCTACACGAGCGGCACCACCGGCCGACCCAAGGGCGCCGTCAACACCCACCGCAACATCATCGCGCTGAACCGCGTGCAGACCTGGCACGGCCTGCGCCTGGTAAAGATCGCCATGGCCAACGCGGCGGCCGCAGGCGGTGCGGCCTCCGCCGGCCCGCCGCTGGGCAACTGCACCCTCATCACCTCGCCGCTCTTCCACCTGTCGGGCCTCTACACCGGCGCGGTGACGCTCCTCGCAAGCGGCGTGAAGACGGTCTACGTGGAGGGGCGCTTCGATCCGGTGAAGACCATGCAGATCATCCAGAACGAAAAGGTCACGAGCTGGGGACCCATGGGGACCGTGGCGTTGCGCGTGATGAACCACCCGGACGTGGGTCGCTACGACCTCTCCAGCATCCGGCAGATCGGCTCGGGCGGTGCACCGATCTCGGCCGAGGTGCAGCAACAGATGCGTGACGTCTTCCCGAATGCGCGTGCTTCGCTCGGCCTCGGCTACGGCATGACCGAGGCCACCGGGATGGCGACGATCAACTTCGGCGACGAGCTCGTGGCGCGCCCCGCCTCGGTAGGACGCCCGCTGCCGACCATCGGCGTGGAGATCCGCGACGAGGAGGGGCGCACCGCGCCGGACGGCGCCGAGGGGGAGATCTGCATCCACGGGCCGCTGGTCATGCATTCCTACTGGCGCCGCCCCGACGCGACCGCGGAGATCACCACCGCGGACCGCTGGCTGCGCACCGGCGACATCGGGCGCCTGGAGAAGGGCTACCTCTACGTCAACTCACGCGCGCGCGACCTCATCCTGCGCGGCAGCGAGAACGTCTACCCCGCCGAGATCGAGTTGCGCCTGGAGGCACACCCCGATGTAGCCGAGGCGGCCGTGCTGGGGGTCGAGCACCCGGAGCTGGGCCAGGAGGTCAAGGCGGTCGTGGTGCCGCGCGAGGCCGCGAATCCCGACTCGAAGGACCTCGCGAAGTTCGTCGCCGAGAAGCTCGCCTACTACAAGGTGCCCTCGCAGTGGGAGATGCGCGGCGAACCGTTGCCGCGCAACGCCACGGGCAAGGTGCTCAAGAAGCTGCTCCTGGAAGGCGGCGACAACCCTTTCGTCGACGAGTAGTCAATCCTTCGGAGGGTCGTAGTCGCGGATCGCGGCCACGCTGGAGAGCGTGGACACCACGTAGGGCACGCACACGGTGAGGCCCATCTTGAGCCAATCGCGGGTGTCGAGTGGGCGCGCGCCGGCGAATACATCCGCGTAGTGGATGACGATGAGCAGGGCGCCCACCACGACGGCGAACCGCAATGCCCGGCGCACCACCGGTCCGCGCGATGCCAGTCGCAGGAAGTCGCTCACGTAACCTCGCTTTCGGATCTGGCGTAGTCTAGTGGCTCATGAACGCCCGAGCCGCACTGGTCGCCCTCGTGCTGGCCTCCCTGCCGCTGCGCAGCGAGGCCGAGGAGCGCACGCTGAACGGGTTCGCGCTGGAGCCCGCCAGCATCCCGGTGGAAGAGATCCGCGCCGGTGGACCGAAGCGCGACAAAATCCCGGCCCTGGACGAACCCGACACCCTGGCCGCCGCGGACGCAGCCTGGGGCGGCGACGAGCCGGTGGTGGGCGTTCACGTGGGTGGCGAGAGCCGCGCCTACCCGCTGGCGGTGCTGGTGTGGCACGAGCTCGTGAACGACCAGCTCGGCGGAAC
>CAXMOD010000243.1:0-17353 GCA_964194905.1 uncultured Desulfobacterales bacterium
TGCCGGTCTTCGAGGGTCCGCTCGACCTGCTGCTGCACCTGATTCGCTCGAATGAGGTCGACATCAGCGACATCCCGATCGCGCTGATCTCCCAGCAGTACCTCGAGTACCTCGACCTGATGCAACTGCTCGACATCGACCTGGCCGCGGACTACCTGGTAATGGCCGCGACCCTGGCCTGGATCAAGTCCCGCATGCTGCTCCCCCCGGAGGAGGGCGAGGACGACGAGGAAGGCGGCGACCCGCGGGCGGAGCTCGTGGCCCGGCTCCTCGAGTACGAGCGCTTCAAAGAGGTGGCCGGCGAGCTCGGCGAGCGCACGCGTCTGGGCCGCGACGTGTTCGAGGCCCGCGGCGCGGCGCCCGAACGGCCGGACGAAGGGGAGCGCGAGATCGAAGTGGGGCTGCTGCAGCTGCTGGAGGCGTTCCGCAGCGTGCTGGCGGTGTCGCGGCAGACCGGGGCAGTACACGAGCTGGAGTCGGAGCCGGTCAGCGTGCGCGACCGCATGATCGCGAGCATGGAGACGCTGCGCGGGCGGGACTTCGTCGAGTTCGAGGAGCTCTTCCGCGAAGTCGACGGCAGCGACCCGACTCGGATGCTGGTGGTGGCCACTTTCCTGGCAATCCTCGAGCTGGCGCGCGTGGCCGCGCTGCGCATCTTCCAGAGCCTCGACGATTCCGGGGCGCCGAGCGGCCCCATTCGCGTGCGTGCGGTGAGCGGTGCCGACGTCGACTGGAACGCCAAAATCGGCGAGATGATGTGAGGATTCCATGGACGAGGCCCAGAAGAAGCGAATCGTCGAAGCCCTGATCGTGGCCGCGCCGGAGCCGGTGCCGCTGGCCCGAGTGGCCGAAATCGTGCCGCGTGCCACCACCAAGCGCGTGCGCGAGTGGATCAGCCAGCTCAACGCGGAGTACCGCGACCAGGGTCGCGGCTTCGAGATCTGGGAGGTCGCGGGAGGCTTTCAGGTGCGGACGCTTCCAGACCTGGCGCCCTGGGTGCAGCAGCTCCACAAGCTGCGACCGGCGCGGCTCTCGACACCGGCACTCGAGACCCTCTCGGTGGTCGCCTACCGCCAGCCCATAACCCGCTCGGAGATCGAGGACGTGCGCGGGGTGGACGTGGGAGCGACCCTGCGCAGCCTCGTCGAGCGCAAGCTGGTACGCATCGCAGGGCATCGGGAGGTGCCGGGCCGTCCGATGGTCTACGCCACGACGCGGCGTTTCCTGGAGGTCTTCGGGCTCAAGAAGCTGGACGACCTGCCCACGCTGCGCGACCTGGAGGAGCTGGCCGGCGACGGGATGCTGGCGGAGATCACGGGAAGCGACTCCGAGGCGGCGGAAGCAGTCGCGGCGTCGCCGGTCGACGAGCGCGAGGAAGTCGAGGCGCTTTCGGCAGCGCGACCTGCTCGGTCCGGTGGGGGCTCCGGAAGCGACGACCCGTCCAGCGTGGATGCAGCGGCCCCGGGAACTGCGCCGGCGTCGCGCTCGCTCTGAGCGGGCCCACGTCGCCGGCGCGGGTGCGGCTCCAGAAGATCCTGGCGGCCGCGGGAGTGACGTCGCGCCGCCGCGCCGAGGATCTGGTGAGGTCGGGACGGGTGCGCGTGAACGGTGCGGTGGCCGAGCTGGGGGATTCCGCCGACCCGTCGGTCGACCGCATCGAGCTGGACGGGCGTTCGCTCCAGCTCGGCGAGCGCGTCTTCTGGATGCTGCACAAGCCGCGCGGTGTGCTCACGACGACGCGCGATCCACAGGGTCGCCGCACCGTGCTCGACCTGCTCCCGCCGGAAGCCCGCGTCCACCGGCTCTATCCGGTGGGCCGGCTCGATCTCGAGACGGAGGGTCTGGTGATCCTGACCAACGACGGCGAGGTGGCCGAGGCGCTCCTGCACCCCTCGCGCGGCAGCGAGCGGGAGTACCGCGTCACGGTCCGCGGGCGGCTGCCGCGAGACGCCGCACAGCGGCTGCGGGACGGCGTGGAGCTCGACGACGGGCCGACGGCACCGGCGCGGGTAGGACGTACGCGCTACGACGCGAAGCAGGACACCACCACGTTCACGCTGACGATGATCGAGGGCCGCAAGCGCCAGATTCGCCGCATGCTCCGCGCCCAGGGGCACCCTGTGCGGGAGCTCGTGCGCGCGCGCATGGGGCCGCTGGAGCTGGGCGACCTTCGGCTCGGCGAGGCACGCGCTCTATCCGATACCGAGCGCAGCACGTTGCTGGCCCACGCGGAGCGCCACGCTGCGCGCCGGCCCGAGAGCAGGGGGAGCGGGCGGTGAACCTGGCGGCGGCCATGCTGGCGCGGCTCGAAGCTGCGCCCGACCGTGAGGTCCTGGCGGGCGACGCCGGTTGCACATCCGCCGGCGAGCTGGCCCTGCGCGCGCGGCGCGTGCAGGCGGCGCTGCGGGCTGCGGGGGTCGAGCCCGGCGACCGCGTGGCGCTTTCGTTGCCCAAGGACGCGTGGCTGCCGGCCGTGCACGTGGGGACGCTCGCCGTGGGCGCGATGGTCGTGCCTCTCAACCCGGCGTATCCGGACGAGGCCCTCGCCGAACTGGTGCGGCGCGCGGAGCCGGCGCTCGGGCTCGGGGATCCAGCCTTCGTCACGCGCATGCGGGCGCTCGTGCCCGAGTTGGCGTGGGAGGTGGCGGGTGACGCCTTCGCAGACGCCTCCGGCGACGCCGACCCGGTTCCCCGTGCCGTCGGCGATCCCGCGTTGCTGGTGTTCAGCAGCGGCACTACGGGAACGCCCAAGGGCGTGCCGCTCTCCCACGGCAACCTGGCGGCGAGTCTCGAGGGTCTGCGCCGCGTGTGGGCCTGGGGCGCGGAGGACCGGCTGCTCCACGTGCTGCCGGTCTTCCACCTGCACGGTCTCGGCGTGGCGCTCTACGGCAGCCTCCTGGCGGGAAACGCTCTGGTGTTGCACGAGCGCTTCGACCCGGATCGGGTGCTGGACGAAGCGGCTTCGGAAGCAGTCACGTTGCTGATGGCCGTGCCCACCATGCTGCATCGTCTGGTCGATGCGGCCCAGCGTCGTGAGGGCAACGCGCTGGCCGGGTTGCGCGCGGTGGTCTCCGGTTCGGCCCCGCTGGCACCGGCTCTGTTCGCGCGCTTTCGGGAGCGCTTCGGCCTGACCCCGGTGGAGCGTTACGGGATGAGCGAAACCATGATGAACGCCAGCAACCCGGTCGCGGGTCCGAACAAGCCTGGCAGTGTCGGGCTGCCTCTGCCGGGGGTAGAGATCCGCTTGCGCCGCGCCGAAGATGGCAGCGACGCGGGAGATGGGCCCGGTGAGGTGCAGGTGCGCGGTCCCAACGTGTTCGGCGGCTACTGGCGGGACGCAGAGGCCACGGCCGCGGCTTTCGACGGAGCGTGGTTTCGTACCGGAGATCTCGGTCGCTTCGACGAGGACGGGTACCTGGAGCTGGTCGGGCGCAGCAAGGAGATCGTGGTGAGCGGCGGCTACAACATCTCGCCGTCGGCGGTGGAGCGCGCCTTGGCAGCGGAGGCCGACGCGCGTCTCGTCGAACTGGCGGTGGCGGGGGTGGCCGACGCCGAGCTGGGCGAACGCATCGTGGTGTTCGCGGTGCCACGGGCCGGGCACGAGCGCGGAACGCCGTGGGAGACGCTGGTGGAGGACCTGCGCCGTCGCGCGGAGCAGCAGCTCCCGCGCTACGCGCAGCCGCGTGAGTACCGCGCCTGCACGGCGCTGCCGCGCAACGCGCTCGGCAAGCTGGAGCGGGCCCGTCTCAGCAACCGGCAGGCGAGCGGCGAATGAAGCGGGAAGCGCCCGTGCGGAAGGCCGATTCTCGGATTCGAGAAATGCTTTCGCGTTCTGTCCTTATGTTGTGGAAATAGAAGCATTTTTCGGGTTTACTAGGGGGCGTGGGAAGGGGCCCGACCGGGTGCCTCCCATGCTGAGAATTCGTCCCCTCCCGTTCCTGCGTGCCGCGTCCGTTGCCACGCTCCTGTGCGTAGCTGCGGCGCCCGCTTCGGCGCGCTCGATCACCGGCGTCTGTCCCGACGGCAGCATCTTCATCGTGCCGCGCGATGAGCTGATCCCGTGCAAGAACGCGAAGAAGATCGAGCCCGACGAAGTGCCGCCGATGCGCCCGGAGTATCTCCCGCGGCCCTACACCTGGCAGGTGTACCAGGAGGGCAACAACCCGAACAACGCCTACAACCTGGTGGAGCAGGCGCGCCGGGTGCGCCGCATGCGCGAGGGTCTCCCCCCCGTGGCCGCCGGCCCCGGCGGCAGCAACGACGGCGCGGCCGCGGGGACCTCCACCAAGGCGCGGCCGCTCGCCCGTGCCGAACGCGCACCCGACGGTCCCTTCGAGCTGGGCCTCTCCGATGGCGAGCTGCGCGATCTGTACTTCATCGTGGAGCTGAACCAGACGGAGGCGCCGGCGGCCTTCGTGAAGGAGAATGCCGCGGGCGCGGAGCTGATGGTCGTGTCGCTGGCGCACTCGGCTGCGTTCGAGGATCGGCTGGAGCAGGCCTTCCGGGCCCGCGGCCGGCCCATGGGTCCGGCGCTCCTGTTCACCGCGGTGGCGCGCGCACCCGAGGACTTCTACGCGAACTTCACCTTCAGTCAGGGTCCCCAAGCGTTCCAACCGAAGGTGGACGATCCGCTCCAGTTCGGCGTGATCCAGGGCCGCCTCGGGCCGATGAACCGCAACACGGCGGTGCTCGGCTACGTGGTACTGCCGGACGTGGTGGATCTCTCCGCACCCATGGACATCTACTGGAACGACCGGCGTATCGAGGCGACGCTGCACCCCTGACCGCGGCCTACCGAGGGAACGTGGCGTAGACCTGGGTGTAGTAGTAGTTGCCGTCGGCCGCGCGTGCGATGCCGACGCCCGTGGCGTTGAACGCCGGTGCCAGCAGATTCTCGCGGTGCATGGGCGAGTGCATCCAGCCCTGCGCGATCTCCTCGTTGGGGTTGGCCTTGGTGGTCATCCCGACGTTCTCTGCGGCCAGAGTGAAGTCGCTCGCGCCGGCGCGCTGGATGCGGTCCACGGGGTTCAGGCCCTCGGGCGTGTCGTGGGAGAAGTAGCGGCGCGCCGCCATGTCGCGGGCGTGGCCGCGGGCCGCGCGGTCGAGCACGGCGCTGCGCGCCAACGCCACGCGGTGGTGCTGCGCGCGGAATCCATTGATCGTCGCGTGGAGACCGGCCTCGAGGGAGGCCAGCCCGGGGTCTTCGGGCGCGGCCGGCGGTGCGTCGCCCCGGGCTGTGGACGGCGCCACCAGCGGGATCAGCGCGTGCAGCGCGAGGGCCAGCGCGGCCAGGAAGATCAGCGCCCTGGGAAGGGTGTTGGGCATGGCCCCCAGCCTACTCTTGGAAGGCTTCGGGGGCCGAGACCGCCTCGTCGTCGACCTCGGGAAGACCATCGGTGCCGAGCTTGGCGAGCGCCTCGTCCGAGAGCAGCTCGCGCCGCGCGAGGCGACCGCCGTTGTAGTGGGAACGTACGTCGATGGCCCCATCGCCGTCCGAGTCGTCGTCGCGCTGGTGCATCTGGCCGGCCGAATCGTACCAGGTCACCCGGTCGGGGCGTCCGTCGGCGTTGCGATCCTCTTCTTCGCGCACGAGCTGGCCGGCCTCGTATACGTCGAGGCGGTCGCGGAAGCCGTCGCCGTCCGTGTCGCGCTCGGTGCGTGCGATCTGGCCGTGCCGGTAGAAGCTCCACGAATCGACGGCGCCGTCGTGGTCGCTGTCGGCGCGGCGTCGCACCATGTCACCGCCGCGATACAGCGCCCACGCGTCGAGCTGGCCGTCCCGGTCGACGTCCTCTTCCACGCGCGAGACCTGCCCCGCGTCGTCGTAGTACACGGTCTTGTCCGGCTGCCCGTCGCCGTCGTCATCGGAGACTTCGCGTACCAGGTGGTCGCCTTCGCGGTACGCCCAGTAGTCCGGCGTGCCGTCACCGCTGCGGTCCTCCATGTGATCGGCCACGCCCTTCGGATCCGGCGTAGCGCGCGGAATCGCAGGGATCGGAAACGGCGCCGACGTGGGACCGGGCTGGGGGGGGCGTCCGGTCCGCGTGGAACGCAACGCGGCGAGCTCCTCGGCGATGGAGAGGCTGCTCCCGGGCTGTACCGGCGGAGCGGCGGTAGGGGTGCCGGCGGCAGGTGCCACGCCGGGCGGCGGCACGCTGTTCACCATGGCGAGCTGGCGTTCGAGCTCGTTGAGCCGTGCGTTCTCATTCGCCGCCTGCATACCCTGGCGGGTGGGCGGATAGACGGGGGCACCGGGCGGAGACGGTGCGGCGCCGCCCTGCATGGCGGCCGCGGCTGCTGCCTGGGCGGGATCCACCGGTGCCGGGTCCGACTTCATCTTGTCGTAGAGCTTTTTGAATGGGGCGGTCGCGATCGCGATCGGCGCGGCGAGGTAGCGCATGGCGCCCGGGCTCGCCTTGTTCCGGGTCTGTCCGGTGTCTTGCACCGAGGCGCCGCCGAAGCTCTGGTAGTGGGTCTGAGGCTGGGCCGGCGGCGGCGTCCAGGCACCCGGCGCACCGGGCTGCGCGGGAGAGCCCGGCGCCGGCGCCTGTCCGTAGGCGGGATGGCCGCCGTAGGCGCCTTGCGCGGTGTACGCGGGATGGCCCGGCGGCATGGACATGCCCGGGGCCTGCTGGCCCGGCATCAGGATGGTCGCCGAAACACCGTGGTCCACCACGGGATGTCGATCCGTGCTCTCGGTGATGTCCATGTGGCCACATGCGGGCAACAGCGCCAGCGCGGCGATCGTGAGCAGATACCGGTGGAAAAATCTCATGATTCGACCTCTCGATGCACGTCGTCACCCCTGGATCCTGCAAGAAGCGTGCGCCGGACCGTGCGCGGCCCGCGAACCGAGCCGGAGCGCCTGATTGCAGGGACGCCTGCCGGTCGGTTGCCGGTGCCCGGATCGGAAGGAGATGCGCAGCGGGGGAAAGGGACTACCCAAGAACGCTCCTGGAGGTGAGACGTCGGGTCTAGCCGGTCGATTCGCGGGCGTTCTCGCCGTCGGCGTCGCTACCCACCCGGGCCACCAGAGAGGTGGCCGCGAGCCCGGCCAGGATGAGGGCCAGAGAGCCGGCTACCTGGCTGGGCGCGGGTCGGAAGGAGGAGACGGGCCAGTCCTCTGCCTCGATGAGGGCCGCGCTCTCGGCGCTGAGCACCTGTCCCTTGACCCGGTCGCCGGCCTGGGGGGCGACGCCTTCCTGGAACGGCCAGAGCCCGATCACGGCACCCAACAGCAGGCCGAGCAGCGTACCGAGGGTGACCTTCGAATGGTGCTGGAGCAGCCAGCGCACCGCGTTGCTCACCCCGACCACTCCGACCACCACGCCGATGCCCACCGGGATCAGCACGTGCAGGGCATCCAGCGCGGGTGCCAGCTCGGCCGAGCGGAGGAGCTCCGCCGAGACTGCGCTGCCGTCGCGAAGCGCGCCGAGGGCGTCGATCAGCCCGGTCTTGAGATCGTCGACGGCGCCCAGGATGGCTACGTACTGCCCGAGGAGCAGAAGCAGGTAGCCGCCGCTGATGCCGGGCAGGATCATGGCGCTCGCGCCGGCCACGCCCGAGAGCAGGAGCAGGGGATAGCTTCGGGCACCGCCGTCGCCCGGCTCGGCGAAGGCCATCAGTGCCATGAGGGCAAAGGCGAGGGCGGCTGCCACCCAGAGCGAGGTCGTGGCGGGACGAGCCAGGCGCCAGACGATCGGCACGCCGCCGAGTGTCAGCCCGATGAAGAGGCTGTACATGATCCAGCGTTGGTGAACGACGAGTTCCTTGGTGGGCCCGGCCAGGGAAGCGATCGCGAACGCCGCCGCGCCTCCCACCACGCCGAGCAGGACGAGCGAGCGCAGACGAATGCGCAGCGTGGTGAGCTCGGCGATCGCGTTGATGAAGCCGGTGTAGACGCCCGTGGCCAGCAGCATGGTCCCGCCGCTGATGCCGGGAACGAGGTTCGCGAGGCCCATCAGCACCCCACCCAGCGCGGACCGCAGCAGCGTCCGGGGGGTGGGCGCCGGTACGGGATCGGCGGGTACGTCGCGTTCGGGCGCCATGGAGTCCTCGCGCCGGGGGTCGGCGGCCGGCTACTGTAGCAGCGGCGTGTGTGGTCGCTTCACGTTGCGCCGTCCGGGGCGCGAGATCGCGGAGCACTTTGGGCTCTCCGCTGAGCCCCTGCTCGCGCCGCGTTACAACGTGGCGCCCGGCCAGGACGTGCCGGTGGTGCGGGCGCGCGCCGACGGCACGCGCGAGGCCGAGTCGCGCCGTTGGGGCCTGATTCCGCCGTGGGCCGAGGATCACCGCGTCGGCTCGCGCCTGATCAACGCTCGCAGCGAGACCGCGGCCCGACGCAGCGCCTTCGCCCCGGCGCTGCGCAAGCGACGCTGCCTGATTCCGGCGGATGGATTCTACGAGTGGGCGCGCAGGGATGGGCAGCGTGTTCCGTTCCACATCGAGATCGGGGATGCAGGGCTGTTCGGTATGGCCGGGCTCTACGAGACCTGGCATGGGGCGGGCGGCGAGGTGGTAGAGAGCTGCACGATCCTGACGACCGCCGCGAATCGCGTGATTGCGGAGATCCACGACCGCATGCCGGTCATCCTCGCGCCGGCCGAGTACGCGGCTTGGCTCGATCCGGCGGGCGGGGATCTCAGGACACTCGCGGCGCTGCTGGCGCCGCGCCGGGTGAGGGGGATGCGTGCCACGGCCGTGTCGACGCGGGTCAATCGCGTCGAGCACGACGATCCAGACTGCCTCGGGCCGCCGCTCCCGAGCGCCCAGGGTTCCCTCTTCTAGATCGTCTCTCGTGTGCCGAAACCCCGCACCGCGACAGAAATAGCCGATTCAGCCGATTCGCCGTCCCGGCAGCCCGGCGAAACGCCGTTTCGGTTGGGATGGGGGCGGATCCCAGTCTCTCACCGCTCCGCTCTGGCGTCCGCCGACGCATGCGCCTCTCCGCCGGCGATTACGTGCTGCTGAATGCGCGGCGACACGCCCGCAAGCCGGCGCGACGGGCGTCCGGGCCGGATCCGGCGTCCTCGGGCCGCTGGTTCGACGGGTGGCGGAAGCGCTCCGGACCGCCTGCGGACCTTCCCGCGGTCGCTCGGCCGCGCACCTGGCTCGTTCTGAAGGGATGGCGGGGGCACGGGCTGATCGGCCTGGACGAGATCCCCGCTCGAGCCTGAGGGTTCGGGCCCTACCGCCCGCCCGGCGCGTTTTCTCCTTGGTTCTCAATGCCGGATCGCGGCTAGCCTCCGGCTTCGCGCCCGTCCCTGGGTCCGCACGCCGGCGTACCAAGGCGGACACCGGACGCACGCTGGCGTCCACACAGGGGTGCAAGGCGGGCTCGAGCGCCACGAGCGGGGTCGTCGCGCTGGCATGCCTCGTGCAGTCCGGGACACGGGGGGACACCACGCATGTGGGTACGCGTAGACGTCTACATCCGGGAATCCGAGGTCATCGTCGAAGCCGAGACACCCGGGCTCGCCCGCGGCGACCTGTTGGTGCGCGCCACGGACCGGACGCTTCGCATCCAGACGGATCTGGGTCCACCCCGCCGCGAATGGCGCGACTACCACCGGCGCGAGCGGGGCAGGGGCGGCTTCGATCGGGAGATCCCGTTGCCCGCAGCGGTGGACCCGCGCCACGCCGAGGCCCGGCTGCGAGACGGTGTCCTGGAGGTGTGTCTCCCGTTGCGGCGCGACGCGCGTTCCTTCGGCCGTCTCGACGGCGGAGAGCATCTACCTGTGGCAGAGCGCCCCGCACTTCGCGCCGTGCGCAGCCTCCAACCCGACAGCCGGCGGGCCCCGATGGATACGTTCCGGGACCCGGCCTAGGGGAAACACCCTCGGGCAGAAGCAGGGTCTAGACTGCGGCATTCGGACGGGCCGTTGCAGGCGAACCCATGTTGCCTAAGAGCTGCACATCGAGTCACGCTGTCACGCGGGGGATGGAGGCCGGATGAAGTCCCGGATCTTGTTCGTGGACGACGACGCTCGATTGGGGCGCGCCCTCTGTCGAACGCTTTCCCTCCACGGCTACCCGACCGATTGGGCCGCCGATCCGGAGGACGGACTGGCCCGCCTGAAGGAGCACGCGTACGAGGTGCTCCTGACCGACTTCCGGATGCCTGGGCTCGACGGGCTCGAGGTGCTGCGCCGCGCCCGTCGGATCCGTCCCGACTGCGAGGTGGTCCTGATGACCGCTCACGCGAGTGTGGACCTCGCGCGTCGCGCGCTGCTGCGAGGCGCCGCCGACTTCGTGACGAAACCGTTCTCGCCGCAGACCGCCCTGGTGCCGCTGCTGGAGCGCTTGCTCGTGCCACGCCCCGCGCTCGAACGCGAGACTGCGGAAGAAGAGCGGGCGCCGGACCCCGACGCCGAGAGTGTGGTCGGGCACAGCCCCGCCATGCGCGCGCTGGTGGAGAAGGCGCGCAAGGTCGCGGGCGCCGACACCACGGTGCTCCTGTCCGGCGAATCCGGCACGGGCAAGGAGGTCTTCGCCGGGCTCATCCACGAGTTCTCGCAGCGCACTTCCGGGCCGCTGGTGAAGCTCAACTGCGCCGCACTTCCGGCGACGTTGCTCGAGAGCGAGCTCTTCGGCCACCGCAGGGGCTCGTTCACGGGGGCCGACGCCGACCGCAAGGGTCTGTTCGAAGCGGCCGACGGCGGCACGCTCTTTCTCGACGAGGTGGGGGAGATCGCCACGGAGCTGCAGCCCAAGCTGCTGCGCGCGCTCGAGGAGGGCGAGTTCCACCGCATTGGCGATCCACAGCCCATCCGCGTGGACGTGCGCGTGGTGGCGGCCACCAACCGGGATCTGGGAGAAGCCGTGCGCCAGGGGCGCTTCCGGCCCGACTTGTACTACCGGCTGGCGGTCGTACCGCTGTCGCTTCCGCCTCTGCGCGAGCGCCGCGAGGACCTGCCCGAGCTGATCGCGTTCTTCACGCGCCGCCTGGCGAAGGGTCGGGACGTCACGATCGACGACGATGCCATGCGCGCCCTGTTGGTCCACGACTGGCCCGGAAACGTGCGAGAGCTTGCCAACGCCGTGGAGCACGGGCTGGTGCTCGGTGACGGTTCTGCGGTGCACCTGTCGGATCTTCCGGTGGTGATCCAGGACATCCACTTGGACGCGCCGCCGCGGCCCGGCCCGCGGGCGGTGGGCGCCACGCTGGAGGCAGTGGAGGTTCGTTGCATCCTCCAGGCGCTCGAGCGAACCGGCTACAACCGCACCCGCGCCGCGCGGCTGCTGGGCATCACACGCCGCACGCTCGGCTACCGCATCCAGAAGTACGGCCTCGAGGCCCGCATCGCCGAGGCGCGGACGAGCCTCACGGAGCTGGGAGGCACGGCGCAGGTCGTGTAGAACATCCGGATGCAAGGCAGGGTGGCGACGGGGGTGCGCCGCGGGCTGCTCGTCGCCGTGGGCGTCCTCTACGTGATCTCGGTGCCGTGGTATCGGCGCGGCGGTGCGGAGCCGGACGTCTGGCTGGGAATGCCGGACTGGGTGGCCGTGGCGGTGGTCTGTTACGCGGCGATCGCCGTTCTCAACTCCCTGGCCTGGCTGCTCAGCGACGTGAGCGACGCGCCTCCGGATGACGGCTCGTGAGCCAGGGCTCGCTCGGAACGGTCGCGCTCGGGCTCTACCTCGCGCTGCTGGTGGGGGTCGCGCTGGTGGCTCGGCGCGCCCGGCGCGACCTGTCTCCGGCCGATCATTTCCTCGCTGCGCGCCATCTAGGCGTCTTCGTGCTCTTCCTCACGCTGTACGCCACGGCCTACAGCGGCAACTCGCTGCTCGGCTATCCCGGAGAGGCCTACCGGCGCGGCTTCTCCTGGATCATGGCCACGGGCTTCATGATGTCGATCGTGGTCGTCTTCCACATGTTGATTCCGCGCCTGCGGCCGATCGCCACGCGGCATCGGTTCGTCACGCCCGGGGACTGGATTCGACACCGCTTCGGGGAGGGTCGCAGCGCCGTGCAGCTGCGGGTGGTGGTGGGCGTGCTGATGGCGGTGGCGCTGGGAAACTTCCTGCTGGCCCAGCTCATCGCGATGGGGCTCGTCGCAGCGGAGTTCACCGGCGGGCTGCTCCCGTACTGGGCGGGCGTCCTCGGACTCGCCGCGCTGATCCTCTTCTACGAGACGCTCGGCGGTCTGCGTGCCGTGGCCTGGACCGATGCCGCCCAGGGCATCCTGATGCTGGTCGGACTGGCTGCCTTGCTCGCCTGGCTGCTCGGCGAGGTTGGGGGCCTGGACGCGGTGACCCGTCAGGTGGCTGCGGCGCGGCCGGAAGCCGTGGCGGTTCCCGATGCGCGCGAGAAGCTGAACTGGGCGTCGTCGATCGTGCTGATGGGGCTGGCGAGCGTGGTCTATCCCCAGGCGATCCAGCGGGTCTTCGCCGCGCGCGACGGCGCCGCGCTGAAGCGCTCCATGGCGTTGATGACCTTCATGCCGCTGGCGACCACGCTGGTCGTCACGTTGATCGGGATCGCGGCGATCCCCCGGCTCGAGCACCTGGGGTTGCTGGAGGCGGACCGGGTCATGCCGCGACTGCTCACCGAGTGGGCCGCGGCGGGTCCCGCGGCAGCCGGGCTGGCCACGCTGGTGTTCCTGGGGGCGCTGGCGGCCATCATGTCCACGGCCGATTCGGTGCTGCTCTCGCTGGGTGCGGTGATGGCGCTGGACGTCTTCGGGCGCTCCTCGGAGGAAGCGGACACCACGCGCTTCGGCAAGCGCATGGCCGCGCTCGGGATGCTCGTGGCGGTGGCGGTGGCCCTGGCGCCGGAGCTTCGCGGCACGCTCTGGGGCCTGATCGAGCTCAAGATGGAGCTGCTCATCCAGTGTGTGCCGGCCTTCCTGCTGGCGCTCCACTGGGGCCGGCTCCGCGCCCGTCCCGTCCTGTGGGGCGTGCTGGTTGGCACGCTCGTCGCGGTGGCGCTGCGCTTGTCGGGCCACACGCGCATCGAGGGTGTGCACGTGGGGGTGCTGGGCCTCGCTCTCAACATGCTGGTGGCGGTCACGTGGACGCTGCGCCACGACCGCGAGTCCGGCGCCGGGCGCCCGGCCTGAGCTGCGCCGTTCGCTGGCCCTGCTCGACGCCTCGGCCTATGGTCGCCGCGACCCATGCAGGACCGCCTCCAGAGCGAGCTCGCAAGACGCGGGCGCACCGCCTTCGTGCTCGGCGTGAGCGTGCTGGCCGCGGCCACCGCGGTCTACTACGCGGTCGGCTGCATCTCGGGTATGAACGCGGGCTACGGGAAGAGTCTCCTCTCGTTGGAGGACGATCGCTGGGAGATCACCGAGTGCGTGTATGCCGCCGCGATCACCCTCACGACCGTCGGCTACGCCGACGTATTGGGGACCGTGCAGCTGGAGGTCTGGCAGGACGCTGGGGGCCGCTATCGCTGGGTGAGCTCGACCGATCCGCACGAGGACCGGGGCTTCGCGGCCGAGACGGCCGTTCTCCTGCACGATTGGTCGCCGGTGACGCGCCTCACCAGCGCGCTGCTCGCCATCGTGGGCATCGCCTTCTTCCTCTACGTGATCGCGCAGGTCACGTCCTTCTTCGTCGAGGGCGCCTACGTGCAGCTGCGCAACGCGGCGCGCGCCCGACGCCGCATCGCGCGTCTCAGCGATCACATCATCGTCTGCGGAGCCGGTGAGCACGCGGTCCACGTGGTGGAAGCGTTGCGCTCGGACGGCGTGCCGTGCGCCGTGATCGATGTCTCGGAGGAATCCGTGGCCTCGATGCGGTTGCGCTACGAGGACGTGCCGGTGCTGGCCGGCGACGCCACGGAGGAGGAGACCCTGCGAGAGGCGGGGCTGGCCCGCGCGCGCGGGGTCATCACCGTGCTGGGCGAAGACGGCCTCAACGTGGTGGCCACCGTCACGGCCCGCCAGCTGCGACCGGGCATGGGCGTCGTGAGCCGCGCCTTCGGGCGCGTGTCGGCCCGCCGCCTGGCCGCCGCCGGCTGTGCTGTGGTGATCTCCGGCCGCCTGGCCGCCATGCGTTTGGCCAGCGAGATGGTGCGGCCGACCGCCGTCGACTTCCTCGACATGGTGCTCGGCGGCGAGGGGGAGCAGCTTCAGCTTGCGGACGTGTTCATCGGGGAGTCCTTCGCCGGGCGTCCCATCGAGCAGTCGGACAGCGCGGGCGTGGTGCCCATCGCACTGCGGCGGGCGGGCGGCGGTACCGCCGTCTACAACCCGCACGACGACGAACTCCTCGGCAAGGGCGACCTCCTCACGGCGATCGGCGCCCCCGAGCAGCTGTGCGAGCTGCGCGAGCTGGTCGGTAGCGAGAGCGTGGCCGCTCCGCGCGTGGAACAGGACGAGGACGCCCTTGCGGTGCTCGACGCGCCCCACGCCGTGGGTTCGGGAGCGCAGGCCTTTTCCGGCGCCCCGACGGACCACTACCTGGTGTGCGGCGCCGGCGAGACCGGCGCCTGGATCTGCCGCGAGCTGTACGCGACGCTCCGGCCCTTCGTGCTGGTCGAGATGAGCGAGGCCAAGGTGGAGGAGCTGCGCCAGGAGATGCCCGAGATCCAGGCCGTGATGGGCGACGCCCGCGACCCCGACGTGCTGCAGCAGGCGGGCATCCGCGAGGCGCGCGGGCTCGCGTCCACACTTTCCGACGATCGCATCAACCTCCTGGTCGTGGTGACGGCGCTCCAGGCGCAGCCCGGCCTGAACGCGGCGAGTGTCGCCCACGACGACGCCTCGGCCCGGCGCCTGCGGCGGGCCGGTGTGCGGGTGGTGTCGAAGGGGCGCATCGGTGGCCGGCGCATGGCTACCGAGATGGTCCGGCCTCAGCTCACCGGCTTCCTCGACCGGATGCTGGCGGATCCGCGCGCTCTGCGCGTCGAGAGCGCGCGCGTGATGGAAGGCGCGCCCGGCGCGAACCAGACACTCGGCGACCTCGACTTCTGGGAATCCACCGGCGTACGGCCCGTGGCGGTGCGGCGTCCCTACGTGCGCCGCCGGGAGTTCCTCTTCGATCCGGGCCCCGAGGTTCGACTCGAGCCCGACTCGCGCGTGGTGGTGATCGGCTCACCCGAGGATCTGAGGCGCGTAGTGGACCTGGTAGGGTCGTACGAGTGAAGCAGGCCATCCTCGTGCTGCTGGCCGCCGGCGCGTTCGCCGCGCTGGCGTTCTACCAGCTCCAGGCGGAGGGCGCCTTCGAGTGCGAAGCCTGCATGGAGCTGGAGGGGAGGCGCGCCTGCGGCAGCGTCGCGGCCCCGACGCGCAACGAAGCGCGCGCGCGCGCCGTCTCCCACGCGTGCGGGATCGTGACGACAGGCGTCACGCGTACGCTGGAGTGCGAACGCTCGACGCCCGCGTCACTCGTGTGCAAGGAGCGCTGATCGGATGCGACCGTGAGAATGGTGCGACTCGCGATCGACTTCGAGAATCCGGCCCCGGAATGGTGGGCGAGCGGGGGGCGCGACCTGTGGGAGAGCCTGACTGAGGGCTTCGACAACAACGACGTGGTCCTCGATGAGTCCCTGGCTCGCTCGTGGCTGGAGCAGGCCGCCGGGATCCCCGGATGGGACGTGGGGCACGAGTACGCTCCGCACCCGATCCTGCTGAAGGAGCTGGACCCGGACGAGGAAGTCTAACTCCGAAAACGTCTAGCGAGCAGGCGTTTGGAGCTCGAGTTGCGTGTCGAGCTGAATCTAAAGAAAGTGACTTGTCACTTTTAATATTTGGCGGTAGCCTCCTCACCATGGTCGCCACCAGCTCGCTCCCCCAACCTCGCCAGGCTCGCAGCCGCGCCACCCACCGGCGTCTCCTGCGCGCCAGCGTCAAGACCCTCGTGGAGCACGGTCACGCGGGCGCGACCACCACCGAGGTGTGCCGCCGCGCCGGAGTCTCCCAGGGCGCGCTCTTCAAGCACTTCCCCAGCAAGGCCGCGCTGCGCGCAGCCACGGTCGAGTACCTGTTCGCCGGGCTCGTGGACGACTACCGGCGCGCGTTCGCCGGGGCCGGCGACAGCGCCGACCCCATCGAAGCGGCGGTACGCCTGCTGTGGGAGGTGTTCCAGCGGCCGGCTCTCACCGCGGCATTCGAGCTGATGGTGGCGGCTCGCAGCGACGCCGAGCTCGCGGCGGCGTTGGCGCCGGTACAGGAGCGGCACGCTGCCAACCTGCGCAGCCTGGCTCGGGAACTCTTCCCCGAGGTCGTTGCAGCGGATGCGCGCGCTTTCGAGGACACCCTCGACCTGGTGCTCTCCGCCATGCAGGGCGCGGTGATCGGCAGCCTGTCGCGCCCCGACCCTGAAGGCGACGAACGCCGCCTCATCTTCCTCGAGAACCTGACGCGCGGCCTCTTCGCCGTGGCCACCGCTGCGCACCGGAGTCCGCGATGAACCTGATCGGGGCCGCCATTCCGTTCTTCCTGGCGCTGATCGCGCTCGAGGTGGTGTTGTCGGCGCGGCGCGCCGGGCGCGACGGCCCCGCCACGCGGGGTTACACCCTGCGCGACACCGCCGCGAGCCTGGCCATGGGCATCGGCTCGGTCGCGGTAGGCGCGGCCCAGAAGGGTGTTTCCTTCGCCCTCTATCAGGCGTGCTTCGAGATGCGCCTGTTCGACCTGGGGACCGGAGCCTGGGTGTTCGCGCTTGCGCTCGTGGGAGACGACTTTCTCTACTACTGGTTCCATCGCCTGCATCACGAAGTGCGTGTCCTGTGGGCGGCCCACGTGAACCACCACTCCAGCCGTCACTACAACCTCTCGACAGCGCTGCGCCAGTCGTGGACCACGTTCACGAGCCCGCTGTTCTATCTCCCGCTTCCGCTGCTGGGCATCGACCCGCTGGTCGTGGTGACCGTGCACTCGGTGAACCTCCTGTACCAGTTCTGGATCCACACGGAGCTGATCGATTCCCTCGGTCCGCTCGAAGCCGTGCTCAACACGCCCTCCCACCACCGCGTGCACCACGGCCGCAACGTGCGCTACCTGGACAAGAACCACGGCGGCATCCTGATCGTGTGGGATCGCCTGTTCGGGACCTTCGAGGCCGAGACGGAGACGGTGGACTTCGGGCTCACCACTCAACTCCGCTCCCACAGCCCGTTGCTGATCGCGTTCCACGAGTGGGCCGCCATGGGTGGCGACGCGCTTCTCGCACTGCGCGCCGGCCGAGTGGCCGATGCGCTGGCCCATTGTCTTCGCCCTCCCGGCTGGAGTCCCGACGGGCGAACGCGCACCGCGCGCGAACTCCAGAGCGCGCTCTCGGAGAGAGGCCACGCCGAGTCCGCGGCCGAGTCACTGGCCTAGGCTGCTAGGCTCGCCGCGTGGAGAGCCGCGCCCGGACCCTGGACCGCCTCGACTCGGAAGTCTTCGACTGCGTCATCGTCGGC
>CAXMOD010000244.1:0-2706 GCA_964194905.1 uncultured Desulfobacterales bacterium
AGGCGAGGTGGCGGGCCGCACGATCCCGGCGGCGCTGCTCGACGCCGCCGAACGCTTCTCGGACACCTCGGCCCTGGAGGGCGACGGCGCCCGCTACAGCTTCGCCGGCCTCCTCGAGGCGGCCCTCGGCGCCACGCGCGCCTTGCTCGCGTGCGGCATCCAGGCCGGCGACCGCGTGGCCATCTGGGCGCCGAACATCCACGAGTGGGTGGTGGCTGCCCTCGGCATCCAGTGCGCCGGCGGCGTACTGGTAGGAATCAACCCGCGCTTCAAGGGCGGCGAAGCCGCCTACACCCTGCGCAAGAGCGGCGCGAAGCGCCTCTTCACCATGGGCGACTTCCTCGGCGCCAATTATGTGGAGATGCTGGCGGGCCAGGACCTCCCCGAGCTCGAGGGCATCGTCACGCTGCGCACACCCGTGGCGGGCGCCGAGTCGTGGGAGGTCTTTCTCGAACGCGGCCGCGATGTGGAGGAGAGTGAAGCGCGCGCGCGGCTCGCCGCCGTCTCGCCCGACGACCTGTCGGACCTCATCTACACGTCGGGCACCACCGGGAACCCGAAGGCGGTCATGACCGCCCACGGCCAGAACGTGCGCGCCTTCGAGGCCTGGAGCGAAGTGGTCGGCCTGCGCGCGGGCGACCGCTACCTCATCGTGGGCCCCTTCTCGCACACGTTCGGCTACAAGGCGGGCTGGCTGGCGTGCCTGCTGCGCGGCGCCACCATGCTGCCCCACGCGGTCTTCGACGTGCCGGCCATCCTGGAGCGCATCTCGAACGAGAAGGTCACCACGCTGCCGGGCGCGCCGACCATCTACCAGTCGATCCTCGCCCACCCGGACCGCGACCAGTACGACTTCTCGACTCTGCGCCTCGCCGTGATGGGCGGCGCCGCGGTACCGGTGGAGCTGGTGCGCCGCATGCGCAGCGAGCTGGGCATGGACACCGTCATCACCGGCTACGGACTCACGGAGACGTGCGGCATCGTCAGCATGTGCCGCTACGACGACGACCCGGAGATCATCGCCAACTCCTGCGGCCGCGCGATCCCCGACGTGGAGGTGCGCTGCGTGGCCCCCGACGACCCCGATGGCAAGGAACTGCCGCGCGGCGAGCCGGGTGAGGTGATCGTGCGCGGCTACAACCTGATGCGGGGCTACTGGGACGACCCCGAAGAGACGGCCAAGACCATCGACCCCCAGGGCTGGCTCCACACCGGCGACATCGCGGTGATGGACGCTCGCGGCTACCTGCGCATCACCGACCGCATCAAGGACATGTACATCTGCGGCGGGTTCAACTGCTACCCCGCCGAGATCGAGAACATCCTCTTCGGAAGCGGCGACTACGCACAGGCAGCGGTCATCGGAATTCCCGACGAACGCATGGGCGAGGTCGGGATGGCCTGGGTGGTTTCCGCCCCCGGCCGCGAGGCCACGCCCGATGGCGTCATCGCCTGGTGCCGTGGCAACATGGCGAACTACAAGGTGCCGCGGCGCGTCCGCGTGGTAGACGCGCTGCCGCTCAACGCTTCGGGGAAGGTGGACAAGGTGGAGCTTCGCACGCTGGCGGGGGAGGAAGGGTGATCGACGCCCTCACCCTCTGGGACCTGGTGGTACGCCGGGCGGAGGCCACCCCCGACGACCTCTTCGCGGTCGACGACCGCGACCGACGCATGAGCTTCGCCGCGTACCGCGCCGCAGCCGAGCGCACCGCGGCGGCGCTCTTCGCGCGCGGCGTCGAAGAAGGCGTACCCGTGGCCTGGCAGCTGCCCACGACGCTGGAAGCCATGGTGTTGTGCGCGGCGCTATCGCGCCTGGGCACGGTGCAGGTGCCGATCCTGCCAATCTACCGCAAGCGCGAGGTGGGCTTCGCCGTGGCGCAAACGGGCGCCTCCCTGCTCTTCGTGCCCGGCGTCTTCCGCGGCTTCGATCACGCCGCGCTGGCGCGCGAGATCGTAGGCGAGGGCCAGTCCGTGCTCGTGGACGATGCGCTGCCCGAAGCCGATCCGGCCGACCTCCCGGCAGCCGACGACCATGGCGAGAACGTGCGCTGGATCTTCTACACCTCGGGCACCACGGCGGACCCGAAGGGCGCGCGCCACACCGACGCGGGGCTCCTGGCCGCATCGCGAGGCTTCAGCCACGCGCTGCGCCTCCAGCGCGACGACCGGGTCGCCATGGTCTTCCCCTTCACCCACGTGGGCGGCGTGCTCTGGTTGATGAACGGACTGCGCACGGGCTGCTCCCACATCGTGATCCCCACCTTCGGAGAAGACTCGATCGAAGTGCTGGCGCGTCACAGCGTGACCCAGGCCGGCGCCGGAACGGTCTTTCACCAGGCGTACCTCGCCGCCCAACGCGCGCAGGACGCAAGTGGCGCGAAGAGCGGCGACTCCATCTTCCCGCGCGTGCGCGCCTTCCCGGGCGGCGGCGCGCCGAAGCCGCCCCAACTCCACCGCGACCTGAAGCGCGAGGTCGGCGGCGCGGGGATCGTGGCCGGCTACGGCATGACCGAGTGCCCGGTCCTCGCGATGAGCTCGCCCGACGACCCCGACGAGAAGCTGGCCCACAGCGAGGGCCGCGCCTGCCCGCGCCGCGAGATGCAGATCCGGGTGGTGAAGCTCGACGGATCGCGCGCCGGCGTTGGAGAGGAGGGCGAGTTCCGCGTCAAGGGCCCGCAGCTCTGCAAGGGCTACCTCGACGCCGCA
>CAXMOD010000245.1:0-2611 GCA_964194905.1 uncultured Desulfobacterales bacterium
GCGATCGAGACGAGCAGAACGCCGATGGCCACGCTGCCCAGCGCGTCGAAGCGCGGCTCGCCCGTCAGCGCCGCCAGGCTCACGCCGACCAGCGCCAGCACCAGGCCGAGCAGCGCACCCATGTCCTCGAGCAGCACCACGGGAAGCTCCGGGCTGCGGGTCTCGCGGATGAAGCGCCACCAGGAGCGGGAGCCCTTGTGGGGCCGTGACTCGCGGATCGCGGTGCGGAGCGAAAACGCCTCCAACACGATGGCGAAGACCAGGATGCCCACGGCCCAGCCCAGGCTGCTGAGCTCGTGGGGGTGGCGCAGCTTCTGGATGCCCTCGAAG
Organism: uncultured Desulfobacterales bacterium; assembly: GCA_964194905.1. Classification (GTDB taxonomy): domain Bacteria; phylum Myxococcota_A; class UBA9160; order UBA9160; family JAFDET01; genus JAFDET01. The sequence continues at coordinate 331 of CAXMOD010000245.1, forward strand.
AGCGCGAAGGCCCCGCCCAGCGAGAAGATCACGAGCGCCACGACGAACGACCAGAAGTAGCGCTCCTGGCCGAAGCCGAAGGGATGGCGCTCGGTCGGCGCGCGCCGCGCCGCCGCGCCGCCCCACAGGAGCAGCCCCTGGTTGGTGCTGTCGGCCAGGGAGTGCACGGCCTCGGCCAGCATCGACGCGGCGCCGGTGACCATCCAGCCGACGGCCTTCGCCACGGCGATGCCCAGGTTCGCGAAGAGAGCGGCGAGGACGGCCTTGCGACTACCGTCCTGCATGGAGCCTCGCCGTGCGCATGCGGCCCTCGGGCGCCGTCACCAGCAGGGCCAACGTGTGACCCCACGCGGAGCCCGCGGGCTTGAAGTGGGTCACGCCGGCGGCAATCTGCGCCGCGGGCTCGGCGAAGATCTCCTCGGGCAGCGCCACGTCTTCCAGCCCTCGACCCTGCAACAGCCAGCCTTTGACCGGAACCCCGAGCCGCGCCGACGCTTCCTGTACCACCACCTGGAAGGCCTGCTCGGGGGTCGTCTCGCCGCTCGCAATGCGCAAGAGCTCGCGCGCCACAGCCACCTCGATGGCGCGCTCGCGCTTGGGGAAGCGCATCTTGCGTTCGTCGTACGCGCGGTCGAGGCGTGCGTAGAGGTCCTGACGCAGCGCCACTTCGTCCTGGCTGCCGAAGAGTTCGTAGCTCGCCACCACGGCGGCCAGGAACTCCTGGTCGGCTTCGCGCGAGACGAGCGCGCCCACCGCCAGCCGGGAACGGGCTGGGCCGAGGAGCACGCTGCGCAGGCCGGGTCCCGCCAGAGCCTCCGTAAGCCAGCGGTCGATGTCGCGGCTGCCTCTCGCCATGGCGCCACCCATAGCAGCGTCGCGGATCATGCCGCGTACGTTCCAGCCCGCCATCAGACCGAGCGCCACCATGTCGCCGTACTCCGAAGGCGCCATCCCGAGATGGGAGCCGAAGTAGATCGGCGCGAGCCGGCCGGCGCTGAGGCTCTCGTCGGTCTCGAGGGCAAGGGGCGCGTGCCCAAGCCCACGGCGCAGCTCGTTCACGCGCTCGAGCAGCACGCTGCGGAACTCCTTGGCTCCCGATACCTCCTGGGCCGCACCGAACGGGCGGCGAGTCCAGGTACGCGCCTCGCCTCCGCCGGGCCGCGCCAGCACCTCGAGCACCGCCTCGGTCAGCAGGCGACCCGGACGCCGCACCGACACGGCCAGCCAGGCCGTCTCGTCGGCGGGATCGACGCTGCAGGAGAGGTCGAAACGCGGCAGAAGCACGTCGGTGGCGGCCTCACAGTTCGCGTAGCCGAGTGAGCCGCGATTCACCGCCCCCGAGATGCCACCCGCCGGCGCGAGCAGCTCCCCCCGCACGCGCACCCGACCCGTTTCGTCGGGCACCGTTGACACTGGCGTCACCCGCACGCTGCGCTCCGCCGAGATCAGCAGCACGAGGCCGCGGTTGCCGTTGCGCCCGAACCAGATGCCCGCGGCGCGCGGCCCGGCTCCCAGCCCCTCGCGCAGCATGCGGCGCACTCCGGCTCCCCAGACTTCGAACACGCGCTCCGGCGTCGCTTCCGGCGGCACGTCTTCGTAGAAGTAGCCAAAGACCGCCTGACTCCCGGTCGCGCCGCAACGGCCCAGGATGAAGCGACGCAGCACGCCTCCGGGCAGCGCGCCGTGCTTCACGAAGAAGAGGCCGAACTCGCGCGCGGCGCAGCGCATGGACTCGGACGCCACCACCAGACCCGCGCGCTCCTCGGCGACCTCGAGCAGCGCGATCTCGAAGGCCCCGGGCTCTGCGATGGGCACCTCGCCCACGGTGTCGGGGAACGGTCCCTCGAGCATCCAGCTCGTGACCGCCACGACGCCTCCCGGCTCGAGCTGCGGGTACGCCTGGCTACCCAACTCACGCAGCGCCTCGGGCGAAGGGAACGAGCCGTCGTCGGCGGGCGGATCGGGCGCGCCCAGCGCCACGCCGGCCGCCAGCGCCAGCCCCACCCCGGCGCTTCGTGCGGCTCTCTGCATCCGTCGCTGCATCAGGGCGTTGCTCCCGACTCCATTCCCACGACCCCGCAGTCTACCGACTCGCCACGCCGGCACCGAAGACGGCGACGGAAGCGGCTCGCGCCTGCCGCGCCACGTCGAGCTGACCCCGCGCGCGTACCAGGTTGTGATGGCCGCACGACTCGAAGCGCTCCGCATCCCACCCGAAGTACGACTCGCGCAGCGCGTCGGCGGCGAAGCGCACCGCCAGCTCGAGCGCCATGCGTTCCAC
>CAXMOD010000246.1:0-3484 GCA_964194905.1 uncultured Desulfobacterales bacterium
CCGTGATGAAGCCGCAGATCCGTCGTGGCGAAGTAGAGCTGGCGCAGCGTGGCGCTTCCCTCGCGGAACGTGCGCGCCGCGTGGACCTTCTCGAAGAGCGCATCGGGCAGCGGCTCGCCCGTATCCACGTGCCCCGACACGCCACATAGCGTGCCGCGCTGGTAGAGCCAGTTTTCCATGAACTGGCTGGGCAACTCCACCGCGTCCCACTCCACGTTGCGGATGCCCGCGGCGAGGCCGTGGTCCACGCGGGTCAGCATGTGCTGGAGTCCGTGCCCGAACTCGTGGAAGAGGGTCTCCACCTCGGAGAAGCTCATCTGCGAGGGTTTCCCGCCCGTGGGCGGCGCCTGGTTGCAGACCAGGTATGCGACGGGAAGGCGCACACCGCCGCGGGTCGACGCCAGCAAGCGGCTCCGCCCCACGCACTCGTCCATCCACGCGCCGCCGCGCTTGTCGCCCGGCCTGCTGTACGGGTCCAGGTAGAAGGCGGCGATGTCCTCGCCGCTCTCGTCGGCCACGCGGAAGAAGCGCACGTCGGGATGCCAGAGCGGCGCCTCGCCGTCGGCCGCGCGGATGGTCACACCGAAGAGATTCTTGGCGAGCGCGAAGAGTCCGTCGAGCACCTTGGGGAACGGGAAGTAGGGGCGCAGCTCCTCGTCCGAGTAGTCGAAGCGCGCCTCGCGCAGACGCTCGGCCCAGAAGGCCACGTCCCAGAACTGGAGGGAGTCGGCCTCGGCGGCGCCCTGCTCCCGTGCAAAGGCGCGCAGCTCTTCGAGGTCGCGTTCCGCCGCAACCAGCGCCGGGTGGCGCAGCTCCTCCAGGAGCCGCTCCACGGCCGCCACGTCCGGGGCCATCTTGGCGGCGAGCGAGACCTCGGCGAAGGACTCGAAGCCGAGGAGACGCGCCTCCTCGAGCCGCAACGCCAGGATCTTCCGTATGTGCGGCTGGTTGTCGAGCTCCCCCGATGAGGCGCGCGTGACGAACGCGCGGTAGAGCGTCTCGCGCAGGTCGCGGCGGCGGCTGTGCTCCATGAAGGGCACGTAGCAGGGGAAGTCGAGACCGATGCGCCAGGGGCCGTTCTCCGGCGTGGCGCCCTCTTCCCCTGCGCCGACCGCGAGCTGTGCGCCCAGAGCGAGCAAGCTCTCGGGCAGCCCCTCCACTTCGTCGGTCGTCGTGAGGGTGAGAGCGAAGGCCTTGGTGGCGTCGAGCACCTGGTTGCTGAACTTCGTGGAGAGCTCGGCCAGCTCCATCTGGATCTCGTTGAAGCGCTCGCGCGGTTCGCCGTCGAGCCCCACGCCGGAGAGGCGCGCGTCGCGCAGAAGCGATTCCACGATGCGCCGCTGCGCCGGCACGAGATCGCTCCATCTCGGCGAGTCGTGCAGTGCGTTGAGTGCATCGAAGAGCGGTCGGCTCTGGCCCATGCGGATGCCGAGGGCCACGACTTCGGGCTGGACCGCCTGGTGCGCCTCGCGCAGGGCCTCGCTGTTCTTCACACCCATCAAGTGACCGACGACGCCCCAGGCGCGCTCGAGTCGGTCGCCGATGCGCTCGACGGGCTCCACCGCGCCCCCCCAGCTCGGCGCGATCTCCGCCTCGAAGCGCTCGAACGCGGCGTTCAGCTCGGCCAGGAGACCGGTCATGCCGGGCACTACGTGCTCGGGGGCGATCTCGTCGAAGCGCGGCAGCGAGTCGCGGGCGAGGAGCGGGTTGTCGCTCGGGGCGGGCGTGGACTGGCTCACGATGGGGTCTCCGTCTGCGGGTCGAGTTCGAGGGCACCTTCGCGGCGCAGGGTCTCCGCCAGGCGTGGATGCAGGGCCGACGCCACTTCGGGCCGGAAGAGCAGCGGCTGGCGCTCGCGCCAGCTCGCTGCGAAGCCGGGGTTCCACGGGAAGCGGCCGCCCGCGTCGGGCCAGAAGAGCTGGAGGATGGGGAAGTCGCCGCTCTTGTAGTGCCAGCCGGCGTTGCCGAAGAAGACCGGAACCCAGCGGCTCTCGACGGGCTGGATGGCGCAGCGCAGACCCTCGAAGACGCCCTCGTGCTCACCCGGCTCGAAGCGGCGCCCGGTCCGGACCAGCGCCGCCACGTGGTTCAGCACGTGGTGCATCTGCTCGAGCTCCATGCCGAAGACCGACAGCTCCGGGTGGGCCGAGCGCTCGTGGAGCCCGATGGTGTAGGCCCAGCCGGGAGCGTCGTCGTCGCCCATCACCTTGACCACGTGCCAGCCGTGTTGAGCGATGTCGCTTGCGACCTTGGCCTCGATGTCGTCGGGTGCGCCCATGGAGCCGGGAATGCTAGCCGAGGCCGGCGTCAGGGCAGGCTGCTCACGGAGATCTCGCCGCCGCCGAGGGGCACCTCGATCAGCATGCCGTCGTCGGCCAGTACCCAGCCCTCGGGCCGCACGTCCGAGACACCACGGGTGTAGATGCGCTCCACGGCGGCCACCGGAGGCGGTGGTGTCAGGTGATAGAGAACGAGGAGCCGCACGCCCGCCTCGTTGGCTAGCTCGGCGGCCTGCACCGGGGTGGTGTGGTAGTCCGGAATGTCGGCCAGGACATGCGCACCGCGCTCGAGCCCGGCGGCCTGAGCGGCCACCTGGACCGCGGCCACGATGTGGTTGGCCTGGGCCTCGTGCACCAGCACGTCGGCGCCCTGCGCCGCCGCGGCGAGACCCGCGTGCTTCGCCGTGTCGCCGCTCACCACGACTGAGCGCCCGCGCCAGTCGAAGCGGTAGGCGTAGGCCGGATCGATGGGCGCGTGGTTCACCCGGATGGCCGTGATGCGCAGGTCGCCGTCCTCGAGGAAGGCGGCGGGCGCGCCCTCCTCGGCGCGCACCGTACGCGCCTCCATGCGCGCCCGCTCGGGAGGAATGAAATCGGCGCCGTGGTGCGCCACGCGGTAGCCGGTGTCGAGGGCGTAGGCCTGCTGGAAGCCGGCGACCACCTGCTGCACGCCGGGTGGCCCGTACACGGGGAGCGGACCGGGACGACCCGCCACCCACGTCTGGAGGTTGATCTCGCCGAGCTCGCCGATATGGTCCGAGTGGAAGTGGCTGAGGAGCACCGCGCCGATGCGCTCCCCGGGAATGCGGGCGACGCCGAAGGTGTTCCACGAGCCGGGGCCCGCATCCACCACCCAGAAGCGCCCGGCGGCGAAGACCGCTACGCACGGCCGCTCGCGGGTGGGATGGGGCAACGGCCCAGAGGAACCGCACACGAACACGCGCAGGGCGTCCTGCTCGAAGAGCTCCGTGGGAAGCGACTGCGTAGCGCGCGCCAGCACGCGCTCCATGAGGCGGTCCTGCACGGACGGGCTGTACACGAACAGAGCACCCGCTGCGGCCAACAGACCGAAGGCAATGGCGAACGCGACGAAGAGACGGCGCATGGCTACTCGCAGGGTCCCAGGTGCTTGCCCTTCCAGTCCACGTCCATCCGCATGGTGTGGCCCTCCACTGCGATGGTCATGGTGATCTTGCCCGCCAGGG
>CAXMOD010000247.1:0-3710 GCA_964194905.1 uncultured Desulfobacterales bacterium
ATCCTCATTCTTAGGCGTCATCCGGATCTTCACCGCCTTGCGCAGCTCCCAGAGGTCGTCCGCGTACGAGAGGCCGTACGGGCCGAAGTTGTGCTCCTTGTTGTACGGGTACGCCCGCACCTTGCTGTTCATCGGAGCCAGGATGTCCATCTCACCCAGACACTCCCAGCCGTACTGAGGCACGATGCCGGCGAAGCTGCGCAGGTCGTCCAGGGTGAAGTCCGTGCCCGAAACGGCGTCGGTGCGCTGCGCGGCGGAGATGCGGCGGACCCGGCGCATCGTCGGCAGGTACACCCAGGTGTCGTCGTTCTTGCTCTGAGCGCGCCCGTTGTCCGCGCTCTTGTAGCGGTAGCTCATCAGGTTGATGCCGCGGGCGTCGAACGGCGCCGTGACCTCGATGCCGAAGGCCGACTTGCGGCGCTCCTTGCGGAAGAGGTCGCCATCCTGCTTTTCGAGGAGCTCCGGCTCCACCCGGTGGGAGAGCGCGACGGCGCGGGATGTCCCCTCGTAGTACAGCGGCAGCTGCTCGCCGCGGTCCCAGTAGGAGTAGAAGAAGTGGGCGAACGTGCCGTCGCCCTCCCACTGGTAGTCGAAGTTCCAGATGATCTTGGAGCCGGCGTGGGGATCACCCTTGCAGTCGACCGATGCCATGTCGAACGGCTGGCCGGCAACGTAGTTCTCCAAGGCGTCGTCGGGGCCGATCCGCGCCTGGCCCTTGTACTTCTCGGTGGCGGCCTGGTACTCGGGAGCTGGGCTGTAGTCGGCGTAGAACGGCCCGACTTCCAGACGCATGCCTTCGTAGAAGAAGAAGTCGCGGTTGGCCCAGAACTCCGGAGGGAGGAAGGGCTTGAGCGAGTCGAGCCTGTCGAAGGTGATGACGTCACCTTCCTTGAACGCGGGACCGGTGACACCGGCGTCCTCCTGGGCGTGAACGGGTGCGGCGAACGCCAGCACGAGCAGGCCCGCGAGGACCGAAGGGGGGATGCGAAGCATGGGCGACACTCCTTTGAGCAGCAACGGGCCCGGACCATGGCAAGGGGGCGTTTCCCCCTGGGAAACCCGCGCTCTAGGTAAACTAGCTGCGCCCCTCTTGTCAAGCGAGACGCGTCCGACGAGCGACTCGCTTCCCGCGCGATTCCGGGCGCTTGCCTCCGACATCACGGCTCGCGCGCGCCAGGGTGTCGCCGATTGGACGGTTGCGGGCCCGGCGGCGTTTCAAGCGAGGCGAAATCGGCCCCGAACGGCCCACGAAACGCATGGCTTGTACCCGTGGCGGGCTCGCCGTAGGGTGCCCTCGCCATGGGCCTGCCCGATCTCTCGCCTTCCACGTCGGTTCCCGCGCCCTCCGCGGCGGCGCGGCGCGGGCTCCCTTCGCTGCGCAGCCTGGGCCTGGTGCAGGTGGCGGTGCTGGTGCGCGAGGCCCTGGTGTTCGGCGCCCGGGAAGCGGCCGGACGCCTCGGCGACGCGTTCGTGGGCAGCGAGCAGCGCGACGCACGCCGCGCCGAGCGGCGCGTCCGCCACTTGACCCGTGTGGCGCGCGCTCTCGGCCAGCTCAAGGGTGCCTTCGCCAAGGCGGGACAGTTCGCCGCGCTGCGCTACGACGTGCTGCCCCCCGCGACGCGCAGCGCGCTGGCCGAGCTACGCGACCGCGTGCCGCCGCTTCCCTTCGCGCGCATCCGGCGCGTCGTCGAAGCGGAGCTCGGCGCGCCGCTCGAGGCCCACTTCGCGCGCTTCGATCCCGATCCGATCGGCGCCGCATCCATCGCGCAGGTTCACCGCGCCGAGCTCGCTGACGGACGGGTGGTCGCCGTCAAGGTGCAGTACCCGTGGCTGGAGAGCTCCCTGCGCGCGGATCTCGGGCTGGCGCGTCTGCTGGTGCGGCTCTGGACGCGCGGCCGCGGCGGCGCGGTGGACCGCGCGCGTCTGTTCGACGAGTTCGCCGAGGGCCTGCACGAGGAGCTCGACTTCGCGCGCGAAGCCGACGCCGCCGAGGAAATCGCCGCCAACCTCGCCGACGACGCCCAGATCGTGGTGCCCGCCGTGCACCGCGAGCTCTCCAGACGCCGTGTACTGGTCCTCGACTACTACAAGGGATTCCGCGTGACCGACGCAACGTCCCTGCGCGCGCGCGGCGTCGACGCCGCCGAAGTGATGCGGGTACTGACCCGCGCCTATGCGCGACAGGTCTTCGTGGATGGCCTCTTCCACGCCGATCCCCATCCCGGCAACCTCTTCGTCCTCGACGAGCCCGGAGCTGAAGAGCGCCCGCGCGTGGTGTTCCTCGACTTCGGTCTGTCCAAGCGCCTGGCTCCGCCCCTGCGCAACGCCATGCGCCGCGGCATCTACGCCCTCCTGCAGCGCGACGCCGCGGGATTCGCGCACGAGATGAGCGCCCTCGGCATGATCGCGCCGGGTGCGGAGGCGGGCGTGCGCAGCGCCGTCGAGACCATGCTCGGCCAGCTCTCGGCGGACGGCTCGCCGCTGGCCATGGGCGGCGCCCAGGTGCTCTCCCTGAAGGACGAGGCGAAGCAGCTGCTCGAGGAGACCCCCGGCCTCCAGCTCCCCAACGACCTGCTGCTCTACGCGAAGACCATGTCCTACCTGCTCGCGCTGGGGCAGGAAATGGCGCCCGACGTGGACGTGATGCGACTCTCGGTTCCGTACCTGCTCCAGTTCCTGGCCGCGCAGGACTGACCGGTCAGGCGCCGTGCTCCCGAGCGATGCGTTGCACGTGACGGGTCACCGACGCGAGCGCGCGCGCAGGAGTCTCCTCGTGGTAGGGGAGCCCCAGCTCGAGGCAGTGGCGCTGCGTGATGTCCTGGAGAGCGCGCAGGCGCGGGCTCGGTGCCGAAGGCACCAGGTGGTGCTCGATCTGGAAGTCGAGACCCCCGAAGACGAAGTCGAGCCAGCGCGGGTGGCGCACGTTGCGGCTGCCGACCACCTGCTGCTCGAGATGCGTCAGGGCGTGGCCTTCACCGACGGCGGGCATGCCCACGTGGTTCGCCCAGAAGACGACCGCGAGGTAGACCCCCATCACGGCAGACGCGATCAGGTACACGGCGAGTACACGCCCGAAGCCGGCGCCGAGCAGCAAGGCGGGGGTCACGAACCAGGCGACGTAGTGGAGCGGAAGCAGCAGCGCATCTCCGAGGTGCTGCCCAGGTGCGCGGTACGAGCGCGACAGGCTCTGCACGCGCAGGCTGTGGGCGAAGCCGAGCGAGAGCGGCCAGAGCGTGAGGCCCTGGTATCGGAGCAGCCGGCGGCCCAGCCCGGTCTTGCGCTCCGCCGAGGCGGGAGTCAAGGACATCACCACGTCGACGGCCATGTCCGGGTCGCGCGACTCGTCCTGGCAGAAGGCGTGATGGGCGTTGTGGCTCTCGCACCAGGACTCGAAGCCGAGTCCGTTCAGCACGCTGAACGCCAGGTGGCCGGCCCACGCGTTGCCCCGGCGACCGCCGGAGACCGCGCCGTGCCCGGCGTCGTGGGCGATGAACCCGAGTTGAACGCAGGCCAGGCCGGCGACACAAGCCGCCACCAGGGCCGCCGGCGTGGACTCGGCGGTCCAGCCCACCACCAGCAGCACAACGAGGACGGCCCCTCCCAGGAGTGCCCGCGCCGCGAGCGCGCCCGCGGCGGGCTGCAAGAGACCGGCGTCGCGCGCCTCGCGCACGATCCGCGCCAGGACCTCGCGCGAGCGCTCCGCGTCCAAC
>CAXMOD010000248.1:0-4766 GCA_964194905.1 uncultured Desulfobacterales bacterium
TGAGGAAATTGACGAACATTACGCCCGTTACCGGCGTCACGAGGCTCTTGGTGGCGAAGGTCCCGCCGATCGGGGTGATGTTCTTGACGCCGCTCGGGGTCGTGGAGATCGTGGATATGGAGCCGCCCAGGAGCTGAAGCGGTCCGGCGAGTCCGCCATTGACCACGGCCGTGCCCGCGCCCACCTGCGAGGGCAACACGAGCGTCCCGAGGGCGATGCTGAGGGTGCCGGTGAAGGCCAGCGGAGCGGCCTGGGCGGCGGACGACACCAGCAGGGCGAGGGCCGTGAGCGAGGCAAAGCGTTGCAGGGCGCGCATTCGATCTCCTTGAGGGGCCCGTGCGGGAAGTGCACCAGCGGGCCTTTCCCCAACGCAAGGGCTGTGCCGAATCCCCCCGGTGGCGCAACTCCATCCCTAACAGTTGGAATTCGTGGAGAAGGTGGGCGACGACCGGCGGCGGCGACCGACGAGACACTGTGTACCTTAACTAATGTTAAGTGGAGGCCTGCTACCGTCGCTCGACTTTCGCTTCGGACCAGGTGGTCCAACCACCGCCGCTCTGAAGCGGTCTATGGCCGCGGGCTCGCCTTGCGGGATGCCGGGTGCGGGTTCACTGCGACGGCCGGCTCTCAGTCAGCAGTCCGGCGGATTCGATGGCTTCGGCGACGAATCCCGCAAAGGTCAGCGTGCCCCGCACGGTGAGGTGACAGACGTCGTTCCAGTAGATGCGCTGGCGCGGGATCAGCGCCTCCTGGTCCACGAAGAGCGCCTCCGGGTGCTCGCGCGCCACGGCGCGCACTGCGTCGTTGTGCACGCTCAGCCCTCGGGCCACGCCCTGCGGGCTCCCCCACCCTTCCGTGGGCACGCGGTGCAGCGCGTACTCGATCCGCTTGCGATTGAAGGCCGTCTCGGAGTAGCCGTCGGGGATGTACCAGGCGTAGGTCATCAGCAGTACCCGATCCCCCCGCTCCCGGGCCAGCTCGAGGATGGCCTCCAGGTTGCCGCGAAAGGCCGGCGTGGTCTTGAGCACCTTCTCGTAGCGAACGTCGTGCTCCAGGGCGCCCTCCGGGGCCGGCCGGTAGCGGCCGGTGAGCTTCTCGAAGACGATGCGGGCGTCGTGCAGGACGTAGGGCACGGCCGTCCAGTACAGCAGGCCCTGGTTCTCCGAGAGCCAGTTGACGCGGCGGTACCACTCCATGTGGGAGTAGTCGTCGCGGTAGTCCGACTCGGGGATCTGGTTGGCGCGTACGTCGTTGATCCCGTGGTAGACGATCACCAGGTCGAAGCGCTGGGCGTCCAGCTGCCGGTATTTCAGCAGGCTGTCCCGGGTGTTGTGGGCGGCCTTCGCCAGGCTGTAGACCCGGACTTCGCGACGGGAGCGCAGCGAGAGCTCCTCGCGTAGGGCGGCTTCGAAGGGTGCGTAGCGGTCGTGAAGCACCGAGCCTGCCAGGACGAGGACGTCGAAATGCCGGTCGTCCGAGCGGATCTCGCGCTGGCGAGGCCTGCGCAGCTCCCGGTACCAGGTCTCGTAGAGCGCGTCTCCCGGCGCCAGGAACGGTGCTCCACCCGCGATCGAGGCGTAGCTCCGGGCCGACAGCTCCACGGCCGCAAGCACTCCGATGACGAGGATCGGGACGAAGAGCAGGAGTCGACGATTCATGGGGGATGTGACCTACGGCCGCGGGCTCGCCTTGCGGAAGGCCAGGCGCATGAAGGCGCGCGGCATCTCGACCAGGGTGGTCAGCGCCTTCAGGTAGACGGGCAGCACCACGTGGTAGCGGTTCTCGCGCACGGCGCGGATCACACCGTCCACCACGTCACCAATCGGGAAGCGCACCTGGTCGACCGAGCGTTTGCCGCGCAGCGCGCGGTACGGCGGGTAGGCCTGGGTGGCGTCGTCCATCTCGGTATCGGTGCTGCCGATCTGTACGACCGTGAGGCCGACGGGAAGGTCCTTCAGCTCCAGGCGTAGCCCCGCGGTGTAGTGGGCGAGACCGGCCTTGCTGGCGCCGTAGTGCACCAGTCCCGGGGGTGTCACGACCGCCGCGACGGACGCCATGTTCACCACGTGGCCGCGGCCACGCTCGAGCATGCGCGGGATCGCCTGCTGGCACAGATGGATCGGCGTGAGCGTGTTGGTGCGGAAGAGGGCTTCGATGTCGGCGGTCTTCTGGTCCAGCACGTAGCCGATGTTCGAGATGCCCGCGTTGTTGACGAGCACGTCGATGGGCCCGTCGGCTTCGATCCGCTCGATCAGCCCCTCCACCTGGGCGGGGTCGGAGAGGTCGGAGGGATACGCCTTTCCTCCGAGCTGATCCGCCAGCTCCTGGAGTGGCCCCGCGCTGCGCGCCACCAACGCCAGCTCGGCACCCTCCTTGCGGAAGCCCTCGGCGAGCGCGCGACCAATTCCTCGGGAGGCGCCAGTGATGAGAACCCGTCTGCCGGTAATGTCCATGCGGCGATGGTACGCTCCTCGACCGTGTCCGACCAAACCACACTGATCCTGGTGCGCCACGGGGAGACGCCGGCCAACACCGAGCTGGTCTGGCACGGCTCGACGGACACGCCGCTTTCGGAGAAGGGCTGGGAGCAGGCTCGCCTGGTCGCGCGCCAGCTGGCCGACGCCGAGCCAGAGGCCGACGCCATCTATACGAGCCCGCTCCAGCGGGCGTCCAACACGGCGCGCGAGATCGGCAAGCTCCAGAGCCTGGTGCCGCGGATCGAGCCGGACGTCGCCGAGTACCACCTGGGCAGCTGGGAGGGGCGTCCCTACCGGGAGCTCCTCCACGACGAGAATTTCTGGACGCGCATCAAGGACAATCCGGACTTCGCGCCCGACGGCGGCGAGTCTGTGCGCCAGGTAGCCGAGCGCTTCGTCGCGGCGGTGGGCCGCGTGGTTGAGCAGCACGCGGGCGAGCGCGTCGTGCTCGTCTCCCACGGTGGTGCCATGGCGCTGGGGCTGGGCTGGCTGCTCGACCAGCGTCACAGCTCCTGGAAGCGCGTGATGAACAACTGCGCGATCTCGGAGCTCGAGTTCTCGCCCGGGCCCCGCCTGGTGCGCTTCAACGATTCGGCGCACCTGGCCGGCGCCGAACCCGTCGATCCGCGCGACCTCACGGGAGGTCGTTAGGCCCCCAATCCAAGAGCTGGGCGCGCGGCTACTCCATGATCTCGATGAGTTCGACGTCGAAGACCAGCGTGGCGCCCGGCGGGATGCGCGGCGGGGCACCGTTGTCGCCGTAGGCGATGTTGGAGGGGCAGGTCAGCTTGGCCTTGCCGCCCGCCTTGATCTTCCGCAGCCCCTCGGTCCAGCACGGTATCACGCGGTTCAGCGGGAAGACGACCGGCGCGCCGCGCTCCACGGAGCTGTCGAACACCGAGCCGTCGCTGAAGGTGCCGTGGTAGTGGACCTTCACCTGGTCCGTGGCCGAGGGCATCGCGCCGGTGCCCTCGCTCGTGTGGACCACGATGAGTCCCGAGTCGAAACGCTCTGCGCCTTCCTCCGCCAGCGCCTTCAGCAGGAACGCCTCCTCCAGCGGGCGCCGCTCCGCCGCCGCCGCTCCGGCGCGCCTGGCCGCAAGGGCCTGCACGCGCGGCTCGTAGGTCGGCAGGTCGACCCGGGCCGCGCGTCCCAGCGCGGCGTCGGCGATTCCCGCGCGCACTGCCTCAACCTCGTCGGGAGGAAGCTCGAGGGGCTGCAGGTTCTCGCCCAGCTTGTAACCGAGCGTGTAGGCCGTCTTCTGCTCTTCGCTCTCCAGCGACACCGGACCGGTGTCGCACGCGGGCTGGCTTGCCACTACGAGTGCGAGTGCCGCCAATGCCACGGTCATCTTCACGGTCTCATCCCCCTGGCCCGCGGCCCCAGCCCCGAGCATGTGATCGCGTGGGCGCGTCGCACCCATTCCACGAGCAGCGGGCGAGTCTCGCGCGGATCGATGATTTCCTCCACCCCAAAGGCCTCCGCGGTGAGGAACGGCGAGCGCATGGAGGCGTACTCCTCCTCGAGCTGGCGGCGTAGCCCGTCCGGATCCTCGGAGGCGTCCAGCTGGCGGCGGTAGGCCGCCTCCACACCGCCCTCGATGGGCAGCGAGCCCCACTCGCCGGAGGGCCACGCCCAGCGCGCATTCATGCGGTGGTGAGCCGCATTGCCGGCGCCGGCTACGCCGAAGCACTTTCGCACCAGGATCGACGCCCAGGGCGTAGTGCTCTGGTAGACGGCCGTGAGCGCGCGCACGCCTGCCCGGATGGTGCCCTCGCGCTCCGCCTCCACGCCCACCATGAAGCCTGGGTTGTCGACGAAGTTCACCACCGGGAGGTGGAAGGTGTCACACAGGTCGACGAAGCGGGTCATCTTCTCGGCGGCGGCGGCATCGATGGCGCCGGCGCGCCGGCGCGGGTCGTTGGCGAGCACGCCCACCGCCACGCCGTCGAGGCGCGCGAGCCCCGTGATCAACGGGCGGCCGAAGCCCGCAGCGATTTCGAAGATGGATCCGCGGTCGAGGATCGCTCCGAGGATCGCGCGCATGTCGTAGACGCGGCGCCGGTCCCGCGGCACGGCTTCCAGGAGCGACTCCTCGCGGCGCACGGGATCGTCGCTCGGCTCGTTGCGCGGGGGCGTCTCCCACACCGAGTCCGGCATGAACGACAGGAAGCGGCGCACCTGCGCGAGAGCCTCGTCTTCGCTGGCCGCCTCGTTGTCCACGGCGCCCGAGCCGCGCGCGTGGATGTGGGCGCCGCCCAGCTCTTCCTTCGGCACGTCGCGGCCGAG
>CAXMOD010000249.1:0-47872 GCA_964194905.1 uncultured Desulfobacterales bacterium
CTCCCCCGGCATCTACGAAACGCTCGCCGTCCTGGGTCGCGAAAAGACCCTGGCGCGTCTCGCCACCGCGCTGGAACGGATCGACCCGGCCTCCTAGCCGCGCGACGCCCGCCCGGAGGCCGCAGCAAGTCCGGCAAGCGGATGCCCCTTAGGGCATCCGCGCGCAGCGAGGAGTAGCCGAGCGAAGCCGCGGGCCCGAGCGCGAGCGATCAGCGAGTGCGAGGCCGCGGTAGGGCTGGATCCCCGGGAAGGATTCGAACCTTCATTAGCGGAACCAGAATCCGCTGTCCTGCCGTTAGACGACCGGGGAAGCGTCGAAAGGGGTAGCGGAGCGCCCGTCGATCCTCAACCTGCCTGCCGGGCGCTGCCGGGGGCCGCCACGTGCCTCTCAAGTCCCGGGTTTCTCGCGCCGATCCAATGGGTTGGCGCGAGGAGGTGCGGCTCAATGAGCGAGCGGGCGAGAGAGCTTCCCCGCGACGGCGTGCTGGCTGCGGCCAGCGTGGCCCTGGTGCTGGCGATGTACGCCCCGGCGCTCGGCGGTGGCTTCGTATTCGACGACAACGCGCTCGTCGGACGCCACCCGGACGTCGTACGGCTCGCCCCGCTGGGCACGTATTTCGGCCAGATGTTCTGGGCCAATCCCGAGTTCGACGAGTCGCCGGCCTTCTACCGCCCGCTCGTCATCCTCAGCTACGCGGTTCAGCACGCGCTGTCGGGCCCCAACCCCGTGGCCTTCCACCTCTGGAACGTGCTCCTCCACGCTCTCAGCTCCGCCCTGCTCTTCGCGTTGTGCCGACGCGCCGGCGCGGATGCCGCCAGCGCCCTGCTGTGCGCGCTGCTCTTCGCCTCACTGCCGCGACTGAGCGAATCCGTGGCCTGGGTGAGCGGACGCACCGACCTCAGCGCCGGGCCTGCGGTCCTCATCGCACTCCTCGTCCACCGCTCCGAGCCCGGCGCACTCGGCCGCCGCGTCGCAGCGGCGTGCGCGCTGTGCGCGGGTCTCTTCGCCAAGGAAGTGGCGATCGCCGGCGTGGCGGCGCTGTTCGCGTTGGAGGCGTGGCGCGTGCGGGTGGACCGTCAGTCCGGCGCCCGCGCGGTGCGCAACCTGGGACCGGCCGCGACCGGCGTCGCGGTGTACGCGGCCGCGCGGGCATGGGCGTGGTCGAACAGCGGCTCGCGCATGCTGGCCGAGGCGCCACTTCCGCTCTCCGAACGACCCGCGGCCGCGCTCCAGGCGATCGGCCACTACGTGACGATGGGACTCGACCCGCTGCGCCCGCGCGTGCTGATCGGCGTCCTCGGCGAGACCGATGCGGTGCACCTGGCGCTCGGTGTCCTCGGCGCGTTGGCTCTCGGCGCCGCCGGGCTCTTGTGGCTGCGGCGCTCGGGCAGCGCCGCCGAGGCTGCCGGCGGAGCGCTCGTGGCGGCCGGCCTCTTCCCGGTGCTGCATCTGGTGCCGATCGCCGGACAGATGTCCGCTGCCGACCGCTACCTCTACGTGCCCGCCCTAGGACTCGCGCTGCTGGCTGCCACAGCGACGGCGTCGCTCGCCGGCCGTGCGCGCCGCGGCGCCGGAGCCGTGGCACTGGTGGCACTCGTCGCCTTTGCGTTCACCACTCCGAGGCGTGCGGCGATCTGGGGCGACGAGCTGCTGCTCTGGCAGACCGCAGTGGCCGAGGCACCAACCGCCCTCGGAGTGGCGCACGCGGGGCTCGGCGAAACCTTGTTGAGACACGGGCGGCCCGCCGAAGCGCTCGCCGCGTTCGAGGAAGCCTCCCGGCGGATTCGCGCGCGTCGGCCCGATGCACTTCTGCCCGAGAACGTGGCCGGAAACATGGCGTTGTGCCTGGCACAGCTGGGTCGCCATCCCGAAGCGGTCGAGTTGCTCGAGGGCGTCGTGCGCGCTCGTCCGAAGACGCCGCTCCACCGTTACAACCTGGCCCTGATGCGCGCTCAGATGCTCGACTTCGACGCTGCGCAGCGCGAGCTCGAGGCTGCGTTGGCCCTCTATCCCGACTACCCCCGCGCCCGCTCGCTCGGCGCCTCACTGGCCCTCTCGCGGGCCGAGTGGGAGTCCTTGCCTCCCGCGCGCGACGACGAGCCCAGTGCCGTCAGCGCGGCGCGGGCGCACGCGTACGCGCGGCTCGGCAATCGCCCGGCAGCGGAGCTTCACTGGCGGGCGGTGGTATCCGCACCGGACGCGCGCACCGAGGACCTGCATCGCGCCGCAGTCTACCTGGTGGTGTGGGGAGATCCGGACGCGGCCGCCACTGCCATCGGCCGGCTGCGCGGCGTTCCGGCCCTGCGCTCCCGGGTCGAGGAGCTCGACGAGGCGCTGGCCGAGCGGCGCAGCGCGGGCTGAGTGCGCTACCACCCAGGGAAGCCATGGGCGCGGGCGACACATCCCTTGCTTCCCTTTCTCAACGGGACCCGAGCCAGGAGCCGAGTTGGCTCCAGACGGCCGTGCCGCCGGCGGTTCGCCTGCTGCGGCCCCACCACTGGATCAAGCAGGCGTTCGTGCTGCTGCCGGTCCCCTTTGCCCTGGCGGCCGGCTCGGACCTGCTCCCTGGTGTCTTCGCGCTCGGGTTCGTCGGCTTCTGCCTGCTCAGCTCGGCCGTGTACGTGTTCAACGATCTGTGCGACGCCGAGGCGGACCGCGCCAGCCCCCGCAAGCGCAACCGACCCATAGCCTCGGGTGCGGTGTCCACCCGCCTCGCGTGGACGATGGCCGGACTGCTGCTGGCAGCGGCCATCGCACTCGGTGCCGCGACCGGGCTACCCGAGGTCCTGGTCCTCTTCAGCGCCTACGCCGGCGCCAACCTCGCCTACTCCCTGGGCGTGAAACACGTGCCGTTGGTGGACGTCTTCGTGCTGGCCTCGGGCTTCGTCATCCGGGTTCTGCTCGGCTGCGCCCTGTTGCAGGCGCCACCCTCGGCCTGGCTGCTGCTGTGCACGTCGGCGCTCGCCCTCTTCCTGGCGTTCGGCAAGCGCCGCGGAGATCTGCTGGAAGGCGTCGGCACCGACCATCGGCCCGCGCTCGCGGGCTACAGCATGCCCTATCTCGACGCGGCCGTTGCGCTCTGCGCAGGTGTCGCGCTCGTCTCCTACGCACTCTATTGCCTGGAGGGGGGTGTGCTGGTGCGCGGTCGCGAGCTCGCCGGTCTCGTGTTCGTCGCGTTCACCCTCTTCGAGTACCTGCGCCTCGTCTACACGGAGGGTGCCGGCGCTTCACCGGTGACGATCGCGTTGACCCACCGGCCCATCCAGGCGGCCGTCGTCCTCTGGCTCGCCGCAACCCTCTGGTCGCTCGGCGCCCTCTGACGAGTCGACCGGGTGGACTAGCCGAGCAGGCCGATCAGCGGAGGGTGAGGGACCAGCGCGACGGCCAGGGCGCCGGCGGCCAGCGCCGGTCCGAAGCCGAAGGGTGTGGCGGCTCCGCGCTCTTCCGCCAGCAGCTGCACGACGCCCAGCACCAGCCCCAGCAGCGCCGCCACCACGATGGTCTCCAGCACCCCGCCCGGTCCCAGGAAGGCGCCGATGGCTGCCATCAGCTTCACGTCGCCGAGTCCCAGGCCGGGAAACCAGAGCCAGTAGTCGGCGTCGCCCGGCCCCGGCAGCGGCTCGCCCTCACCCGGCCAGTGGTCGAAGGTGCGACCGAGCGCCACCGACACGCGCGCGTGCAGGAAGCCCACGGTCCAGAGCAGGCCGCCGCCCAGAAGCGCGCCGATCAGCGTGTTCTCGATGGCGTGCGTCGCCGGTACGCCCTCCAGCACCATCGCGATGGGCGTAGCAACCAGGCCCAGCGCGAGGCCGCCCAGTGAAATCGCGTCCGGAATGAAGCGGTGCTCGAAATCGATGAGGGCGGCGGCGAGCAGTCCGGCCACCAGGACGAAGGCGAGCGGGGTGAACGCGCTCGTGCCGTAGCGCCACGCGGCCGCTGCGAAGAGCAGCCCGGCCGCCAGCTCCACCAACGGGTAGCGCACCGAGATGCGCGCGCGGCAGGCGCTGCAGCGGCCGCGCAGGGCGAGCCAAGACAGCACCGGAACGTTCTCCCAGGGCCGGATCTGGTGGCCGCACTGGGGGCAGCGCGAACCGGGACGCACGATGGATAGACCTTGGGGCACCCGGTGGGCCACGACGTTGAGGAACGACCCCACGATGAGGCCGAGGACGAACGCCGTGGCGACGGGCACGCCGCCGATCTTACCGGAAGTCGCGGCGCTGGAAGATGAGGCTCGCCAGCAGCAGGATCGCCACGACGTAGGCGGCGCCGTAGGCGAGCGGAGCCAGCACCTCGGGACCGGGATCGATGGCGAGCCCGTGGCTCGCCTTGAGGCTCAGATTGAACACCGCGATGTCGGGAAGCACCTGGTGCAGCGCGCGCGCCGCGCCCACGATGTAGGCGACGTCGGTCTGGCGGGCCAGCTCCATCAGGTCGCGCGTGAGGTTGCCCGCCAGCCAGATGCCCGTGGTGAACATCGCCGCCAGCATGGGTGTGGTGAAGGCGGAGAAGAACGTGGCGACCGCCACCACCAGCGCAAGCTCCATGGCCAACAGCCCGAAGGCGGCCACGTGGCTCCAGTCGAACGGGCGCTCGTCGATCAGCGACACCGCGGCGAAGGCCACCGCCATCACCACCACCTGCATCCAGATCGTGGCCACCAGTCCCAGGTACTTGCCCACCAGGAACTCGGGGCGGGAGATCGGCTTGGCCAGTACCGTGTAGATGGTGCGCCGCTCAACCTCCTTGTAGATGAGATTGATCCCCACGGCGATCGCGATCATCACCCCGAACAGGCGCGCGGAGGCGAAGGCCAGGTCCTGGAGGATGCGCCCCTGCTCCACGTACGAGAGGTTGGAGAGCAGGATGCTGGAGCAGATCAGGATCAACGCGAAGGCGACCAGCGTGTAGAGCACGCGGTTGCGCACGGCCTCGCGCACGGTGTTGCCGGCAACGGCGAAGATGCGAGTCAGGAATCCCATCACTGCTCCTTGCCGCCCGGGTCTTTGCTCCCTTGATGGACGGTGGACAGGAAGATCGTCTCCAACGAGGCCCGGATCGGTGTCACGGAGATCACCTCGGCGTTGGCCCCCAGGGCCGCACCGAGCACACCCTCGACCTGCTTGTGCGGCACCCGCACCTCGACCTGGTCGCCGTGCCCGCGCAGAACCGCGCCGAAGCGACCTTCGATGAGATCCGCCACCTCGGGTGAGAGGCGCGCCAGGACCACCTCGCTCTGCGGCTCGGCCCCGTCGGCAAGGAACTCCTCGATGCGCCCGGTCCAACGGATACGCCCCTCCACGATGATCGCCACGCGGTCGCACACCATCTCCACGTCGTGGAGGATGTGGGTGTTCATGAAGACCGTCTTGCCCTCTTCACGCAGGCGCAGGATCAGGTCGCGGATGTCCTTGCGGCCGATGGGGTCGAGGCCGCTCATGGGCTCGTCCAGGAACACCACCTTCGGATCGTGAACGAGCGCCTGGGCGATGCCGAGCCGCTGGAGCATGCCCTTCGAGTAGTTGCGCAGGCGCACGCCGCCGGCGTGGGACAGCCCCACCCAGCCGAGCAGCTCATCGATGCGCCCCTCACGGGATGCGCGCCGCACCGAGGCGAGCCGCGCGTAGAAGCGCAGGAACTCGCGGCCCGTGAGGAACTCGTGGAAGTAGGGGTTCTCGGGCAGGAACCCGATCTCCTTGCGGAAGGCGGTCTCGCGCACGTCGTGGCCCAGGATGGCCGCGCTACCCGACGTCGGCCGGATCAGCCCCAGCAGGATCTTCAGCGTCGTGGTCTTGCCGGCGCCGTTGGGGCCGACGAAACCGAAGATCTCTCCGTCCTGGACACTCAGCGAGATGCCGTCCAGCACACGCTTGGTGCGCAAGCCAAAGCCGGGTCGGAAGTCCTTCGTGACGTTCTCGACGCGAACGAGTTCATGCGGAGCCATCGTCGTTCTCCTCCAGCTGCTGCTCTCGCTGCATTTCCTGCTGCCGCCAGCGCTCGCGTCGCACGCGGTCGTTTCCGTGGATCCAGGGCTCGTAGCGCCGCTTCAAGTACGTGGACACGATGCGCTCGCGGTCGTCCAGGGTCCACTCGCGACCGTGCGGCTCGGGCGGCAGCGCGCGCAGCACCGCGTAGGGACCCTGCGCCAGGTCCTCGACGCGCTCGATGTCGCGTCCGGCTCGCTGGCGGTAGGTCTCCCGTGCGTCGTCCAGGAAGCGCGCGGTGCGCTCGGTCTCGATCTCGAGGAGCGCCGCCTCGTACTGGGCCTTGGCGAGCGGGTCCTCGGTGCTGCGCACCAGCTCCGCGAGCAGGACCGCCGCCGTCTCGATTCCCGCCGTGTCGGCCTTCAGCCGCGCAACCAGCCGTTTCAGGTAGGACGGAGCGCCCTCCAACTCGGATGCGCGCTCCATCGCCTTGGCCGCCTCGACGTTGTCTTCGAGGTAGTAGAAATGGTTGAAGCCCAGGTAGAACCAGTTGCGCCAGTCGTCCGGGTGGTAGGTGACCGCGCGCTCCAGCAGCCGGTTTGCGAAGCGCACCTGCTCCAGGCTCCCGGTGAGCCAGTGCGCGGCGAAGCGGTAGGGGTGGCCGACCCACGGATCCACGGTGGTGACCACATCCACGAGCCGGCCGAGGAGAGGCGCATGCCTGGCCGGGTTCACCATCTCGGCCCCCACCACCTGCACCGCCTGCATCCAGTAGAAGTCGGCTACCAGAGGGCGGAAACCCAGCGAGGCCACGCGGGCCACGTCGGGCCGGGGTACGAAGGCGGCGTCGCTGTCCGCCCGGGACGTCGCCGGCAGCTGGGCGTGGAGAAGCCCCACAGAGAACACCGCGAGGACAGTGCCCACCAAGAGACCCGGACTACGCATTCCCCCTCCCTCGAAAACTGGGCCTAGAAGTCGTCGCCTGCAGGGGGGATGAGCGGAGCGACGGAGTTCAACACGTCGTTGCCGTAAGCGTCCACAGGGGGGTTGCCCCAGGTGACGGTCGGCACGATGCCGCCCGGACACAGGTAGCAGGGAAGCGTGTTCCCGGCCTGGTCCGGAAAAACGTACATGAAGACGGACAGGAGGCCATCGCCGTCCACGTCGCCGTAGGCGCCGGACGTGAAGAGCGGGCCGTTGGCGCCCGCGACCGCGTGGGTGTCGTAGTCGAAGTAGGTCGCTCCCTCCGGTACCCAGCCGAGCAGGTCGAAGCCGGCGCCGGGGACGTCGGTGGAGAAGCGGTTGTCGCCGCTGTTGGCCCAGTTCTGCTTGTCGGGCGTAAGCGAGATGAGCGGCGAGGGCGTTGCCATCACGAACGCGCCGAACTCGGTGTAGTAGATGAGCTGGACCTTCCGGATGCCTTCCAGGTTGGTGTAGGCCTCGCTTCGCTTGGAGCGGGCCTGGTACAACAGGAAGTTGGGGATGGCGATCGAGGCGAGGATGCCCGCGATGGCAACGACGATCATCAGCTCGAGCAGCGTGAAGCCTTCGCGTCGGCTGCGGAGTCGCATGGTCCCGGTTCCCCTCGGTGCTCAGCTGGGTCGCGGTGGAAAAGAGGATGGCGGGAGGGCCGGGATCGACCGACCCCCCCGCCGAACTAGAGCGATCTAGAAGATGCTCTGGCCGTGGCCGGCGGCGCAGGGGCCGACGGTCTCGAGCAGGTCCTGAGCCACGCTCACGGCGTTGTACACGCCGCCCGCGACGCAGGTGCTCCCCGCCATACCGGTGGTCGCACCCGGCAGCGGCTTCACGTAGCCCCACCAGTTGATGGTCGTCTCGTCGTCGATGTCCGAACCGGCCTCAGCCGTGAACCGCGTACACGGGTTGCCGGCAGCCGGGCAGCCCGACGGGTCGGCAGCAGCCTGGTACGAGTAGTAGGTCTCGCCCTCGGGGGCCCAACCCATCACGCCGAAGCCACCATTGTCCGCCCAGTTCTGCTTGTCGCCGCTGAGGTTGGCCGCGTTGATGGCGGACGGCGAAGCCGTGCCGACCACGTACGTGCCGAACTCGGCCGCGTAGCCTTCCTCGGCCGTCCGGATGGCGGCGAGGTTCGTCTTGCCCTCAGCCGCCTTGGAGCGCAGCTGGAAGCGCAGGAAGTTCGGGATGGCGATCGCGGCGAGAATGCCGATGATCGCAACCACGATCATGAGCTCGATCAGCGTGAAGCCGCCCGAGCGCTTGCGAAGAAGCTTTCGCATGGGGTTTCGTTCTCCTATTGCGTGCCGAGCGCTCTGTGCCCGCCGGAGGCCGATGCCCCCATGCAACCCGACCATCGGGCCCTGGGCTGACCGCACGCTCGGAAACGCGGGTCGCGGAGGGTTAGAGCAACCGCCGTGCCATCCGCGCACCTGCGTCTTCGGGTATCGGCAGGCGCGCCGGGGAAGTTGAGGCCTGGGTGGGACGATCCTCGCTGGCCGGCCCAATGTGGTGGGGGTTCCGAACCGCACCCAGAGGGTCCGGAAGTGACGATACTCGTCGCTCGCGCTGACGATTTACGTCACCGGCCGGCGGCGCATGGCGAGCCCGGGAGGACAGGAAGGAGTAGGTGGGTGGTGCTCCCAACGGGACTCGAACCCGTGTTTGAGCCTTGAGAGGGCCCCGTCCTAGACCGCTAGACGATGGGAGCACGCACGGGCCATCCAGAGATGAGCCGCGGAGCAACCTAGCCCCTGGCCCTGGGAGTCGCCACCGCGCCCGGATCCCCCGCATCAAGCGGGGCGTACCACCCGCCGATGCGCAGCGGTGATGAACCACGCGCACGCAAAGGGTCGGGGGGCCGTTGCGCTGGCCGTGGCGCTCGCACTGGTGGGCGCGGCCCACGCCGTCAGTCTGCGCGTAGGCCTGGTGTGGGACGACCACCATCTGCTGGGGACGCACGGCGTAGCGCAGCGCGCCGAGAGCTGGACGGACCTGTTCACGTCGCGCTTCTTCGAGGTGGAGGGCCAGGAGGCTCGCGGCGCATCCTACTACCGACCGCTGACACTGCTCACCCTGCGGGCCAGCCATTCGCTCCCGCTGCAGCACGCCGCCAACCTTCTGGTGCACCTCGGCGTCTGCGCACTGGTGTTCGCCGGGGCGCGGAGAGCGGGAGCGCGCCCGGCGGCCGCCGCACTGGCGGCGGCGCTGTTCGGCACGGTCCCGCGCCTGACCGAATCCGTGGCCATCCTCTCGAGCCGCACCGACCTGCTGGCGAGTCTCGGCGTGCTGGGCATGCTGGTCGTGCACTCGAGCGAGCCCGCCGCGCACGGTCGGCGCTGGGCTGCCGCTGCACTGCTCTTTGCCGCCCTGCTTTGCAAAGAAGTGGCCCTCGCGGGCTTCGTCGCTCTCGCGGCGCTCGAGTGGGCGCGCGGGCCGCGCCGCTTCGACCTGGAGTCGGGCACGCCGTTCGGCAACCTGGTGCCGGCCGCGACCGTGCTCGCTGCGGTGCTCGCGCTGCGAACGGCGGCCCAGGTACCGACCTCCGCCGAGCCGTTGGCCGCCCTGCCCCAGCGCGCGCTGTTCGGGCTGCACACCCTGGGCACCTACATCGGCATGCTCCTGACACCGTGGGACCCGCAGCTCGTGATCGGAACGATCGGCTGGGTGGATCCCGTGCAGGTCGCGCTGGGCGGACTCGCGGCGCTCGCGCTCCTCGCTGCGATCGCTGCACTCGTGGCCGGCCGAGTTCCCGCACGCCACGCGGGCTGGCTCGGGCTTGCGCTGGCCGCGCTGCTGCCGGTTCTGCACATCGTCCCGCTGCCCATGCGCACGATGGCGGCGGACCGCTTCCTCTACCTGCCCCTCGCCGCCGGAGCCATCGGTCTCGCCCTGCTCCTGCCGCGTGCCGACGCGCCGCGGGCGCGCCCGCTCTACGCCGCGCTGGTGGCGGGCGCAGTGCTCTTCGCGGCGCTGAGTTCCGTGCGCACCGACGCCTTCCGCGACGAGCTCTCGCTCTGGGAGCACGAGGCCGCGCGCGCACACCCCGGCAACGGGCAGCCCCACTTCGAGCTGGCCACGCGCGTCGCCTGGCGCGGCGACGACGTCCGCGCCGTCGCGCTCTACGCCGAGAGCCTGCGCCGCGAGCGCGCCCTCAGCGAACGCTTCGGAGCCTGGCGCGCCCCGGACCCCCTGCTCGCCAACTACGGGCTCGTGCTGTCGAGCGTCGGGCGCAGCGATCAGGCCGTGCACATCCTCGACACCCTCGTCGCCGCGCGGCCCGAGGTCGCCGTCTACCGCCTCTACCTGGGCAGCGCTCTCTCGCGCGCGCTGCGCTTCGCCGAAGCGGACACGGCCCTGGCCGGCGCGCTGTCGCTCTATCCCGACTACACCCTCGCCCAGCAGGCCCGCGCGCAGAACGCCCGTGCTGCCGCGTGGTGGGAGGCTCTTCCCGAGGAGCGCGCCGACGAGCCGACGGCGCTGCGCGCCCGGCGCGCGCAGGTGTACCAGTGGGTGGGCCGGCTGGACCGCGCGGCGACCCTGTGGGCGGATGTGGCGCGGGCGCCCGACGCGGGCGAGCCCGAGCTGGACGCAGCGCGGCGCGCGTTGGACCAGCAGCGACGAGCGCTGGGCGAGACGGCGACCACGCGCGCCCTCGCGGCGGCCCTGGCCGAGCGGGACCGGCGCGGCTGACGCAGCCGGCCGGCCTGCCCGACGCAGCGGGAAGGCTGCTGCGATAGGCTCCCGCGCGGTGAGCGACTTCGCCTTCGCATTCATCGACATGGAGTTCGGCGGCCTCGACCCCGAGCTCCACGACATCACCGAGATCGCGGTGATCCTGACCGACTATCGCCTGGCCGAGCTGGCGCAGGCCGAGTGGAAGGTGATCGCCCGCGCGGATCGCGTGACGCCCGAAGCCGCAGCCATCTCGGGATACGACCCGGAGGAGTGGAAGGACGCGCTGCCCGTGCGGCGCGCGCTCACCGAGCTGACCGCCATGCTGCCCAAGGGCAAGACCGTGGTGCCCGCCGGCCAGAATGTGCGCATGGACGTGCAGTTCCTCGAACGGGCGTACAAGAGCTGCGAGATCCCCTTCCCGTTCGACTACCACGTGATCGACCTCGCCACGCTCTTCTACACGTGGTCGCTGGTCGCCGGCCGGCCGATCCCTGCCCTCTCGCTACGCCAGGCCGCGACGCTGGCCGGCCTGACCGACGGCGTGGTCGAGCACCGCGCCATGGCGGACACACGACTCACCCTGGAGGCGTTCCGCCACTACGTGGGACGGCTGGCGCTGCGCCCGCTCGAAGACGCTCCCTCGGAAGCCCCCCCGTCGGGTGCATCCGACTCCGACCCGGACGCGGCGGCGCCAGGCGGCGACGCCTCCGGCTGAGTCTCGGGCTCCACGCGCATGCGCCACTTCGCGACCGCGCGGCGGTCGAACCAGGCGAGCAACGGGAGCAGCGAGCGCGCGCCGACGCCGCCGGGCCGGAAGCACACCGCCGACGCGAAGTCGATCAGAACGGGGCGGCCCCTTTCATCGGCGAGGACATTGCTGCGGTGGCGCAGGTCGAGGTGCGCCACGCCGCGGGCGTGCATCCGGTCCACCGCGGCCGCCAGCTCGTCGGTAAAGCCCGCCGGCACGCGGCCGCGCAGCCGCCGCGACACGCGCTCGCCCGGCCGGTACTCCACGACGAAGGCGCGTTCGTCCAGGATCCCGAGCACCCGGGGCACGGCCGGGTGCCCTTCCAGCTGCGCGTAGGCGTCGAGTTCCCGGCGCATGAGCCAGGGCCCCAGCCAGCGCCGCACCACCCAGCCGCGCGGCGCGAAGTCCTTCACGACCAGCGGTCCCGTCTCCCCCTGCACGAGGTAGACGTCGGGATTGCGGCGCGCGCCGCGCTTCAGCACCTGGAGGATGCGATCCGGGAGGGTGGAGCGAGAGAGCCCGTCCTGCACGGGCCGGAGCGTAGCGGGCGTCAGTCCTCGGAGCCGCCGCCCTCGGCGGCATCGATCTGGCGCAGGAGAACGGCCCAGAGCTTGCGGCGCAGCCGCTCCCGGAACAGCGGGTCGGCATCCACCGGCCCGGAATCCGCCTCGAGGAACTCCCTCAGCTCTTCTTCGAATCCGGCGCTCATTTCCGAGTTCACATCCGACTCCCGCTCGTCCGATTCGGTCTCGCCCTCATCCCCCCGACGGGGCATCAGGCCGCACTCCAGTTTTGCGGCTGTGCCGGGGCGTCTCCCCGCTGAGCCTCGACTGCGTCCAGCAACAACCGCTTGACCCGGTAGAGGCTCGAGCGTACGGCGTCTCCGCTGCGCTGGGTGCGCTGTGCGATTTCACGGATCGGCAGGTTCTCTTCATGCCTGAGCTTGAAGACGTCCGCCTGCCACGGCGACACCGCCCCGAGCTGCTTTTCGATCGCAGCCATGCAGCGCTGCAGGGTGAGTGTCTCCTCCGGCGTGCAGGTCGCGAATCCATCCAGCGGATGAACGTCCTCCGGCACGACGTCGGCGAGGAGTTCGTCCGCATTGCGCAAGCGACGCACGTGGTTGTTCACCGTGTTGCGGGCGATGCCGAAGATCCAGGTCAATAACTGCGAGTCACCGCGGAAGGCCGGAAGCGACTTGGAAACGACGGTGAAGACGTCCTGCACCACCTCTTCCGCGTCCTCCCGGTTGCGCAGGCGCACCGCCGTGAAGGCGTGGACGCGCGGGAAGTAACGCGCGTACAACTCGTTGAAGTGGAGCTCGCTGCCCGCGCGGATGGCGTCGAGCAGCTGTTCGTCGCTGAGCTCTCGGAGGTCCTGACGTGCGAGTGCGTGGGCCAACGCGGCATCCTTGCGTCGTCCCATTCCCAGGTGGGCACCCGAGGCGGGCCTTGAGCCACGCATCGCCCCCGAGGATTGAGTGGGTGGCAGGCGTCATGACGTGGCGCAGCCGGCCCGAAAGAGTTCGCTTTTCCGGACGGATCCGGGGTTTTCTCCGATGGCGGAGGCCCCCGGGGGGGGGGCACTGGCGGTGTGCCCGGCTAGGACTTCAGCAGGCTCTCGAGGTCCGGGGCCGCCTCCAGGAGCGCCTTGCGCATGCGGTAGAGGTTGGCCTTCACGGCGTCCTCGGACTTGCCCAGCGCCTCCGCGATGGCCCGGATGGACTGCCGACGCAGGTGCTTCAGATGGAAGATCCGACGCTGGAGGGGCGTCAGGTCGCGCTGGATCACTTCCTCGCAGCGCTCGAGGATGCGCCGGGCCTCGGCGGCGCGGTCCGGAGGCGCCTCGTTTCCAGCGATGTCGCCCGCCCCGCCTCCCCCGTCCAGGGGCTCCATGCGCGGGCGACGGCGGCGGAAGCGGCGGTTCACCGTGTTGCGCGTGATCCCGAAGATCCAGACCAGCAGGCTGGAGTTCCCCCGAAAGCTGGGGAGCACCCGGAAGACGGTCAAGAAGACTTCCTGGCTAACGTCCTCGGCCTCCCCGGAGTCGCCCAGCCGCTTCAGGGCGAAGCGGTAGACGCGGGGAAAGTACGTTTCGTAGAGCAGGTCGAAATGCTCGCGACTTCCGCCGATGATCGCATCGACGAGCTCGCGGTCGTCCGACCACGCTTCAGGGTGCGCCAACTCTTGCACTGCCTCCAGACGCACTTCGGAGGCCGATTCGAACAGGGGGGACCGATTCCGGAAATCTCGATTGGGGACGTGGCTTTCCGGGGGGCTCTCCTCTACTCGCTTCAAGCTTCTCAGAAGTGGGGACTCGCGTCCCGGGTAGAGGAAGAGCAAGGGTTGTGCCAGAACGGACCCCAAGGCAATATTCCTGGCCAACTACCTGAAACAAAAGGAGTTTCTTGGTTCCAGGTGGACGCCTGAGTGAAACGGGTTCCTCATTCAGGGGGGCAATTTCTTTCCGCTATTGGGAAAGCTGTGACAGAGATTCTCGGGTGAATTCCCTTAGGGTGAAAGCCTCTTCACCGGGCATCTCGTCGCAGTCGAAGGCAACTGCGAAGCCCATCCCCGGGTCGCGCCGGGCCACCCTCCCGTGCAGGCGCAGAATCGCCGGATGGCCCGGCAGCTCCAGCAGCACGCGGGCGGCCACGTCCGCGAGCGGCGGCTCCACTGCCAACAGATAGATGCCCGACTCGGACAGGTCCCGGGTAGTCAAGAAGACCTGATGGGCCGGGTCCTCGTAGGCCGCCTCCAAGCGAAGCCGGACGCGCGGGAAGCCGCGTTTGTTGTCGGGAGGCTCGCTCATCGGGGGAGGCTAGATCTTGCCGGGCTGGATCCACCAGGTGCCGTCGCGGCGCTCCCAGTGGTCCTCCCGGAACGAGTCGGTCTTGCCCGGACGCAGCGGCAGCCCGTCCTCACCCACGAACTTCACCTTTACGCGGGCACGGCCCGGGGCGTCGAAGATGAACTCGGTGACCTCCACTCCGACGGGCCGGTTCTGCTCGAAGTGGGCGCCGTCCAGAGACGCAGCCAGATCGGCGTAGTAGTCGTCGAAGGCGCCCGGGGTCTGGAAGTACTCGCGCAGCACCCGGTCCTGGTAGGTGGCGTAGGTGTTCACGCGCCGATAGGAAAGCCTCTCGTAGAAGGCCAGGGCCCGGGTGTGGAAGTCGGTTACGCCGCGGAAGTCCACGATCTCCACCCCGTGGTCCGGGTCGCCCCGGGGGCCGGGATCGCTCCACGGCCAGCTCGGCCAGCTCCAGCCGGAGCAGCCCAGCGACCCCGCCAGCCCGATCAGCGCCAGCGCGTGGACGAGCCGATGCCCCCTCATCGTTCCTCCTCGATCGCGGCCTGGGCCGCGGCCAGCCGGGCCACGGGCACCCGGAACGGCGAACAGGAAACATAGTCGAGCCCTGCCCGGGCGCAGAATCGCACGCTGCGAGCGTCGCCGCCGTGCTCGCCGCAGATGCCCACCTTGAGGTGGGGCCGGGTCGCCCGCCCGCCCTCCACCCCGATGCGCACCAGCTCGCCGATGCCTGATTCGTCGATCGACACGAACGGGTCCGTGTCGAGCACCCCCTGCTCTACGTAGTCCCCGAGGAAGCGACCGGCGTCGTCCCGCGACATCGCGTAGCCCATCTGGGTGAGGTCGTTGGTCCCGAACGAGAAGAAGTCGGCGAAGCGAGCGATCTCCCCGGCGGTCAGGGCCGCCCGGGGCACCTCGATCATGCTGCCGACGCGCGGCCGCAGGCGGACGCCCTGCTCGCGCTGCACGGCACGGATTTCCTCCTCCACGTGGCCGCGCACCAGCTCGAGCTCGCGCACGTGGGCCACCAGCGGAACCATGATCTCGGGCTGGACGCGCACGCCGGAGAGTGACACCTCGCAGGCCGCCTCCATGATGGCTCGCGTCTGCATCTGGTAGATCTCCGGGAAGGTGATCCCCAGGCGGCAGCCGCGATGGCCCAGCATGGGGTTCCACTCGCGCAGGCCTTCGACCTTGGCGCGCACCTCCGCCACGTCCGCGCCCAGCTCGTGGGCCAGCTCGCGCAGCTCGCCCTCATCGTGGGGCAGGAACTCGTGCAGCGGCGGGTCCAGCAACCGGATGGTCACCGGCAGGCCTTCCATGGCCCGGAAGATGCCCACGAAGTCGCCGCGCTGAATCGGGAGCAGGTTGCGCAGCGCGGCCTCGCGCTCCGACCGGTCCGCGGCCAGGATCATGCGGCGCATCTCGAGGATGCGGCGCGGCTCGAAGAACATGTGTTCGGTACGACAGAGTCCGATTCCCTCGGCGCCGAACTGGCGAGCGATCTTGGCATCCTGCGGCGTGTCGGCGTTGGTTCGCACGCGCAGCTTACGCGCACGGTCGGCCCAGGTCATGAGCTCGGCGAAGGCGCCGCCCAGCTCGGGCGTGACGGTGGGCACGCGGCCCAGGATTACCTCGCCGGTGGAGCCGTCGAGGGTGAGCGGGTCACCCTCGCGAAGCACGTGCTCGCCCACCTGCGCCTCGCCGGCACGGGCGTCGATGCGCAACGCCCCGCAGCCGGTCACCGCGCAGATGCCCATGCCGCGCGCCACCACCGCCGCGTGGGACGTCATGCCACCGCGCGCCGTCAGGATGCCCTCCGAGGCGTACATGCCGTGGATGTCCTCGGGCGAGGTCTCGAGGCGCACCAGGATCACCTTCTCACCGGCCTTGGCGCGCACCTCGGCCACGTCCGCGCTGAAGACCACGCTGCCCACAGCAGCGCCCGGCGAGGCCGGCAGCCCCTTGGCCACCACGGCGCGCTCGGCCTTGGGATCGAGGGTCGGGTGCAGCAGCCGATCGAGCGACCCCGGTTCTACCCGACACACCGCCTGTCGGCGCGTGATGAGCCGCTCGTGGGCCATGTCCACCGCGATGCGCACGGCCGCCTGCACGGTGCGCTTGCCACTGCGGGTCTGGAGCAGCCAGAGCTTCCCCCGCTGGATGGTGAACTCGATGTCCTGCATGTCGCGGTAGTGCCGCTCCAGCCTCTTCTGGATGGAGAAGAGCTCGCGGTACGCCGCGGGCATGGTCTCTTCGAGCGAAGGCGCGTCACTCCCCACCACGCTCTCGGCGTTGAGTGGCCGCGGTGTGCGGATGCCGGCCACCACGTCCTCGCCCTGGGCGTTCGGCAGGTACTCGCCGAAGAAGATACGCTCGCCGGTCGAGGGATCACGGGTGAATGCGACACCGGTCGCACAGTCGTCGCCCATGTTTCCGAAGACCATGGCCTGCACGTTCACGGCGGTGCCCCAGTCGTCCGGAATGTTGTTCAGACGCCGGTACGTGGCGGCACGCGGATTGCGCCAGCTGCTGAACACGGCGGCGACCGCTCCCCACAGCTGGGCCTTGGGACCGTCCGGAAATGGCGCCCCGGTATGTTCCTGCACCAGCTCGCGGAACTCGCGCACGAGGGCGCGCAGAGCGTCGGCGTCGAGCTCGGTGTCCAGCCGAACACCGCGGTCTTCCTTGGCGTGCTCGAGGCGGGTCTCGAAGCGCTCCGCCGGAACGCCCAGCACCACGTCGCCGTACATCTGCACGAAGCGCCGGTAGCTGTCGTAGGCGAAGCGCGGGGTGGCCTGTCCGGCGAGTCCCTCCACCGTGTGCTGGTTGAGCCCCAGGTTGAGGACCGTGTCCATCATGCCCGGCATGGAGACGCGCGCGCCCGAGCGCACCGAGACGAGGAGCGGGTTCGCCGGGTCGCCGAAGCGCGCACCCATCGCCTTCTCGAGACGCGTCAGCGCGGCCAACACCTGCTCGCGCAGCGTGCGTGGCAGGCGGCCGCCACGCCGGTTGCTCTCGGCGCAGGCCTCGGTCGAGAGGGTGAAGCCGGGCGGCACGGGGATGCCGAGACGGGTCATCTCGGCCAGGTTGGCGCCCTTGCCCCCCAGTAGCTCGTGCATGCCGGCGCGACCCTGCGCCTTGCCCGCCCCGAAGGAATAGACCCAGCGGGGAGAGCGCTTGCGCGCGGAGTTCACGCGGGCCGCTCCAGGCGGACCGAGACCCACTCGCCGACCGCATCCAGCGCGATCCGCTCCTGGGCCATCGAATCGCGCTCCCGGACCGTCACCTTACCGTCGTTCTCGGAGTCGAAGTCATACGTGACGCAGAAGGGCGTGCCTGCCTCGTCCTGGCGGCGGTAGCGGCGACCGATGTTCCCCGCCGCGTCGTAGAAGACGCTGAAGCGGCGGCGCAGCTCGCCGGCCAACCTCTGGGACGGCTCCGCTAGCTTCTTCGAAAGCGGCAGCACCGCCACCTGCGTGGGCGCCAGGAACGCGGGCAGCCGCATCACCGTGCGCTGCTCGCCACCTTCGAGGGTCTCCTCGTCGTGGGAATTGCACAGCAGCGCCAGGCAGGTGCGATCCACGCCGACCGACGTCTCGATGACCATGGGCATGTACTTCTCCTTGGTCTGTTCGTCGGTGACCGAGAGGTCCTTGCCCGAGAACTCGCTGTGGCGGGAGAGGTCCCAATCGCCGCGGTCGTGGATGCCCTCGATCTCCTGCCAGCCGAAGGGGAACAGGAACTCGAGATCCGAGGCGTCCTTGGCGTAGTGGGCCAGCTCGTCGGCGGCGTGGGGACGCACGCGCAGCACGTCGTCGCCGAAGCCCAGGTCGCGGTGCCAGCGCAGCCGCTCGGCCAGCCAGTACTCGAACCACTTCTCCCTTTCCGAGGGATGGACGAAGAACTCGAGCTCGGCCTGCTCGAACTCCCGCGAGCGAAAGGTGAAGTTGCGCGGGTTGATCTCGTTGCGAAAGGCTTTGCCGACCTGGGCCATGCCGAAGGGGATCTTCTGGCGCGCGGTTTCGCGTACCCGCTTGAAGTCGTTGAAGAGCGGCTGGCAGGTCTCGGGGCGCAGGTAGGCGGTCGCCGCGGCGTCTTCCGACGCGCCGATGAAGGTGCGCAGCATCAGGTTGAACTGCTTGGCGTCCGTCCACTGGTGCACGCCGTCCTGGGCCTTCTCACAGCGGCCCACGTCATCGAGCTGGTCGGCGCGAAAGCGCTTCTTGCATCCGCGGCAGTCCACCATCGGGTCGCTGAAGTGCTCGACGTGGCCCGAGGCCTCCCAGGTGCGCGGATGGCAGACGATGGACGCGTCGACACCCTCCACGTCGTCGCGGGCGCGCACCACCCGCTGCCACCAAAAGGCGCGCAGGTTCTGCTTGAGCTCCGCGCCGAGGGGCCCGTAGTCCCAGAAGCCGTTGATCCCCCCGTAGATCTCGCTGGACGGGAAGATGAAGCCCCGCCGCGCGCAGAGCGAGACGAGGTCCTCCATGCGCAGCTCGGAACGGGCGGATGCAGAGGCGGGGCTCATGGCGCGCGGAAGGTAGCGAACCCCTCGGAGGCGGCCGGGGTCGCGGTCACGTGCAGCAATTCCTCCAGCACGGGCGCGCTGCGCAGCTCCACGCCGACATGGAAGCGCTGGAAGCGGCTCACCAGTTGATACGCCTCGGCCAGCGCGGCCGGACCGAGGGCCAGCCGGTCGAGGTGCAGCAGGTCGACGCGCAACGCCTGCTCCAGCGCGCGCAACGTGCCGCGCCGAACCGGCAAGACGCCCTCGCTGCGCAGCGCGCAGGCGCGACACAGGGCGCCGCCCTCGGGAACGTGAAAGCCGGCGGGCTCACCTCCGCAGCGCACGCAGCGCCCCAGTTCGGGTCGCAGGCCCAGAGCGTCCAGCGCCCGCAGCTCGATCAGCACCCGCAGGCGCGGGTCGGGGGTCAGGGTCTCCACGGCCGCCAGGGCGCGCACTGCAAAGGCGTAGAGGGCGGCGGCTTCGCGCGCGGAGGTGCCTTCCGGGGCCAGCCGGTCGAGGAGTTCCGCCAGGTAGCCGGCCAGCGCGAAGCGGGCGGCGCTGCGCCGCAGGCCCGGGTGCCAGTGCAGGAGGCGCGCCTGCTCGAGCCGCGCCATCGCACCCGCACGCCTGCGCGGCGCCAGCTCGATCCGCAGCCGGTTCAGCACATCGAGGCTTCCGGCGAAGCGCTTCACGCTGCGCCGGGCGCCCTTGGCCATGGCGGTCAGCCGGCCCGACGTGGGCGTCAGCAGGTGCACCACCCGGTCCGATTCACCGAAGTCGATGGTGCGCAGGACCAGGGCCTCAGTCCGCACCATCGGCTCCGCTGGCAGGCTCCGGCGCCGGGGCGACCTCGGCGGGTGCCGCCCTCTCCGCGGCCAGGGTGCGCACCGCATCGCGGCGCATCACCAGTTCTTCGTCCGGCGGAAGGGGTGCGTCGCCGCCACCGGCGAGCGCGGTCCAGAGCGCGACGGCCAGGGCCAGCACCAGGACCACGCCCAGCACCAGCGTCGCGCGGCCCAGCGCGAGACTGCGCCCGCTCTCGGCCGGCATCTCGACCTCGGTCAACATGCGCGAGACGGCGTCGTCGGGATCGAGACCCAGGGCCGTGGCCACCGCGCGCACGAAGCCGCGCGCGAAGCCGTCCGGCTGGCCGTCGAACTCGCCGCCCTCGAGCCGCTCGAGGGAGCGGCGCGGAATCCGGGTGACGGCCGAGAGCTCACCCAGGCCTATTCCGCGCAGCAGGCGTTGGGAGCGGAGGTAGGCGCCGATGGACGCCGGCCTTTCCGCCGTCAGCGGAGCAGATTCAGGTACTGCTCGGACTTGTCGCCCCACTTTCCGTTCGGCTCGTTCTCCGCCACCGCCACCAGGTGGCGCACAGCTTTTTCCTGATGTCCGAGGGAGATGAAGATCTCGGCGGAACGGTAGTGGGCCTCCGCGTTGGCCAGCGGCCCGGGATCGACGTCGATCACCCTCAGGAACAGCGACAGCGCCTCGAGCTTCCGCCCGTCGGACTCCTCAAGGATGCCCATGTTGAGGAGAGCCGGCCAGTAGTGATCGTGGTATTCGATGGCGAACTGGAGGTTCAGGCGCGCCTCGGCCCGGTTCCCCATGCGGAACTGACACCAGCCCAGATTCGTCAGGGCCCGCCACGGCGTGGCGAAGGTGGGATCGTCCAGCAGGATCTGGGCCTCCTCGGCCGCCTGCTTGTAGTTCCCCTGCTGGATCAGCACACCCGAGAGATTGAGGCGCGCCGAGTGGAAGTCGGGCCTCAGCTCCATGGCGCGCCTCAGGTGGGCCACCGCATCGTCGGTGCGCCCGATCCGGCGGTAGGCCTCCGCCAGGCCGAAGTGGCTCCAGGGATCGTCCGGCCCCAGCTCCAGCGAGGCACGCAGCTCGCGCACCGCGAGGGCATTGCGCCCTTTGTTCAGGTGATCGATGCCCATGTTGTACTTGGCTTGCGCCTGCTTGGCGGCTGCCTCGACGGGATCGACCTTCCGCATCTCCGGCGACTCGGTGGTGACGCAGCCGAGCCCCAGGGCCAGGCCCAGGGCGGCCGCAGCGACCTGCAGACGATGACGATGGAATCGCACGATTTGTTCCCTTCCTTCGTTCCTCGTGGCTCTCGACACCTAGAAGGCGCCGAGAATCCGGGCCAGCAGGCCCCCGCGCTCGGGCTTGGGCTCGGCCGCCTCCACCCCCGGACGCCGCTTGCGGACCAGGGGCACACGCCCCAGGGCAGCCTTCGAGCCCCGTGTCTTGGCCGGCTCGACCTGTGCCGGCTCCTCGCTCCCCGGTTGGGAATCCCGGGCGTCCGCCGCCTCGAGCTCCTCGAGGCGGCCACGGAACTTCGAGAGGGTCGCCGCCGAGGGCACCTCCGCGGGGGCGGCCACCTCCGGTACTTCCTCGGACTCGTCCGGCTCCCAGCCGGAGGCCAGCTCGACATTGAGATCGGCGTCGGGATCCACCAGGTCGGCGCCGATGTCGTCATCCGCCGCCACCTCGGTCAGCTCCAGCAATTCGGCATCCGGCGGCTCCGCCTCTGTGACGGGCGGCACCGAGTCCACCACGGCGCGCGGCGCAGGCTCGCCCGCCTCGAAGGCCTCCCACTCGGCGACCACCATCTCGCGGCCGATGGTGTTTTCGCCCGAGAGGACGTCGTCGTCGAAGAGGAAGCCCATGCTCTCGGCGAAGGAGAGCCCCGCGTCGAGGGCCATCTCCACTTCGCGGGCCCCCGACAGCTCGCCCTCCCAGGCGTAGGCGACCATCCGGCCGGTGGCGATGGAGCGCACCCGGACCTCCACGGAGCAGCTCTGGTCGTCCTCGAACCACATCGCGATGGCCGCCCGGGCGGGGCCGGAGGGAATGTCCTCGGTGGACACCACCGGGGCGTTGAGCGACGTGCGCAGAGCAACGAAGCGCCGCGGATCGGGCGATCCCGGTTCGGGCGTCGAAAAGAACATTCCCCCGATATCGGCCCCCGCGGAGCCGCACTTTAGCTTCTTCGGCCCGCAGCCGCGGCCCCAAGGCCCCGCCGGGAGGGAGCTTTCCAGGAGCGGGGGCACGCGGCGAGCCGCCCATATGAGGTCTTTCGCCGCGTGTCGAGACCGATACAATTCACCCCACGCAACGCGGCGTTTCGCACGTGGAGAGCAGAGGCCAGGTGGCCACACCCAGGTCCGGCGATCCGGGCAAGCCTGTTGAGGAGATCGAGCGCGTCGCCATCCGTTTCGCCGGTGACTCCGGCGACGGGATGCAGCTGACCGGGACCAAGTTCACCGAGTCGACCGCGCTCGCAGGCAACGATCTCTCTACCCTTCCGGACTTCCCGGCGGAGATCCGTGCGCCAGCCGGCACCCTGGCCGGCGTATCGGGCTTTCAGATCCACTTTGCGTCCGACGAAATCCGCACGCCCGCCGACCAGCCCGACGTCCTGGTCGCGCTGAACCCGGCCGCTCTGCGCGCCAACGTCGAGGACGTGCGCCCGGCCGGCATGCTGATCGTCAACAGCAGCTCGTTCACGAAGCGCAACCTGGAGCGCGCTGGCTACACCGAGGACCCGCTGCCCGCGCTACGCGACCGCTTCACCCTGGTGGAGATCCCCATCTCCACGATGAACCGCGAGGCGCTCCAGGACCTGGGCATGTCCCCGCGCGAGGCGGACCGCTGCAAGAACTTCTTCGCCCTGGGGCTCATGTTCTGGCTCTACAACCGGCCCACCGCGCCCACCGAAGAATGGATCACCAAGCGCTTCAGCGACAAAGTGCGGGAGGCGAACCTGCGCGTGCTCAAGGCCGGCTACCACTTCGGCGAGACGACGGAGCTCTTCCCGGTCTCCTACCTGGTACCGCGCGCCAAGATCCAGCCGGGCCGCTACCGCAACATCACCGGCAACACGGCGCTGGCCTGGGGCATCGTCGCCGCCAGCGTGCAGCTCGACCGGCCGCTCTTCGTCGGCGCCTACCCGATCACGCCGGCGAGCGACGTGCTGCACGAGCTGGCGCGCTATCGCCACTTCGGCGTGAAGACCTTCCAGGCGGAGGACGAGATCTCCGCAGCCAGTGCCACGGTCGGCGCCGCCTACGCCGGGCAGCTCGCCGCGTGCACCACCAGCGGCCCGGGCATGATCCTGAAGCAGGAGGCCCTGGGCCTGGCCGTGATGGTGGAGCTGCCCCTGGTGGTGGTGGACATTCAACGGGCCGGTCCCTCCACGGGCATGCCCACCAAGGCCGAGCAGGCCGACCTGCTCCTGGCCCTCTACGGCCGCAACTCGGACAGCCCGATGCCGGTGCTGGCGCCTTGCACGCCCGGTGACTGCTTCCACGTGATGATCGAGGCCTTCCAGCTGGCCGTGAAGTACATGACGCCGGTGACGGTGCTGTCCGACGGCTACCTGGCCAACAGCGCCGAGCCGTGGCTCATCCCGGACGTGGCGGCGTTGCCGCGCGCCACGGTGGAGTACCGCACGGACCCCGAGGGCTTCGCTCCCTATCTGCGCGACCCGGAGACCCTGGCGCGACCCTGGGCCGTTCCGGGCACGCCCGGCCTCGAGCACCGCGTAGGCGGCATCGAGAAGGAAGAGGTCACCGGCAACGTCTCCTACATGCCCGACAATCATGAGCGCATGACGCAGCTGCGCCACGAGAAGGTGGCACGCATCGTCCAGGACATCCCGCCCGTGGAGGTGAACGGTCCGGAGTCGGGCGAGCTCCTGGTGGTGGGCTGGGGAGGCACGTACGGGGCGATCTCGTCCGCGGTAGACGTCGCGCGCGAGCGGGGCCACGCCGTCTCCCAGGTGCACCTGCGCCACCTGAACCCGTTCCCGTCCAACCTGGGCGAGGTGCTGGGCAACTTCGAGAAGATCCTGGTGCCGGAGCTCAACCGCGGCCAGCTCGTGCGGCTCCTGCGGGCCGAATTCCTGGCACCGGCGGAGGTGCTCTCGAAGGTGCAGGGCCAGCCCTTCAAGATCGGCGAGATCGTGGCCCGTATCGAGGAGATGCTCGGATGAACGAACCCGCCGCCAAGCTGTCGCCCAAACTCAACCGAAAGGACTTCACTTCGGACCAGGACGTGCGCTGGTGCCCGGGCTGCGGCGACTACTCGATCCTGGCGAACCTCCAACGCGTGATGCCGGAGCTCGGAGTGGCGCGCGAGAATGTGGTCTTCGTATCGGGCATCGGCTGCTCCAGCCGCTTCCCCTACTACATGAACACCTACGGCTTCCACACCATCCACGGCCGCGCGCCGAGCTTCGCCACCGGCATCAAGGCGAGCCGTCCGGACCTGGACGTGTGGGTGGTGACCGGCGACGGCGACGGCCTGTCCATCGGCGGCAACCACCTGCTGCACACTATCCGCCGGAACCTGAACCTCCAGATCCTGCTCTTCAACAACCGCATCTACGGGCTCACCAAGGGCCAGTACTCGCCGACCTCGCGCGAGGGCATGCGCACCAAGAGCACGCCCCAGGGCTCGATCGACCACCCGGTGGACCCGATCGCCTTCGCGCTCGGGTCCGGCGCCACCTTCGTGGCGCGCACCATCGACGTGGACGCCAAGCACCTCCAACAGGTCCTGCACCGCGCTCACGCCCACCGCGGCACCGCGTTCGTGGAGATCCTCCAGAACTGCCCCGTGTACAACGACGGCGAATGGTCGGTCGTGGAGGACAAGGCCACGCGCGCCCAGGCCACGCTGGCGCTCGAGCAGGGCGAGCCCCTCGTGTTCGGTGATGCGGACGACCGCAAGGGCATCCGCATCGAGCACGGTGTGCCGTCCCTCGTAGACCTGCCGAAGGGTGCAGACCCGGCGAAGCACGGCATCGCGATCCACGACGAGTCGCGCACGGCCGCCTACGGCTTCGCGTTGGCGTCGATCACTCCGCCCTACTTTCCCACACCCGTAGGCGTGTTCCGCGCCGTGGAGAAGACGACCTACGAGGACCTGCTCGAGCAGCAGGTGCAGCACGCAGTGGACCAGCGCGGCCCCGGTGACCTGAGCGCCCTGCTCAACTCCGGGGACACCTGGACCGTCACGGAATAACAAGAACCGTCAGCCGAGGAGCCCCCGATGGCCGCCGCCCACATGATCCAGGGGCGCGAAGTCGCCCTGCCCT
The DNA here is from genome assembly GCA_964194905.1 of uncultured Desulfobacterales bacterium. GTDB lineage: Bacteria > Myxococcota_A > UBA9160 > UBA9160 > JAFDET01 > JAFDET01. Next base: position 24,760 of record CAXMOD010000249.1, read on the forward strand.
GCATCGTTCGCGAGGCGACGTCCGGTGCCGTCACCTACCTGGTGGACGCACGCGCCGCCCGGGCCATGTTGCCCGACGACACCTACGAGGTCGTGGAGCTCCTACCGGGCCGCGCGCTCCTCTCGCTGGCGATCATCGACTACAAGGACAACGACCTCGGCGACTACAACGAGGTGTCGATCGCCTTCATGGTGCGTCCGCCCGGCAAGAGCGCAGGCATCCCGTACCTGAGCAGCTGGCTCGACCTGCTGCGCGGCAACCTCTGCACCTACATCCACTGGCTGCCGGTGAACCAGACCTTCACCCGCGAGGCCGGCGCCGAGATCTGGGGCTTCCCCAAGACGGTCGAGGAGATCAGCTTCGACTACGCCGACGACCGTGCCACCTGCCGGCTCACGGCCGACGGCCGCCACGTGCTGACGCTCTCGGTGCCGCGCGGCGGCGAGCGCACGATGCCCGACAACCCGATGGCCACCTACACCTACGTCCACGGCGTACCGCACCGCGTTCCCTTCTCGTCCGGGGCCGAGGGCTTCGGCTTCAAGCTGGGCGGCGCCGAGCTCAGCCTGGGCGACCACCCCTACGCGGAGCAGCTGCGCGGCCTGGGGCTGCCCAAGCGCCCGCTGATGTGCAGCTGGATGGAGAAGATGCACGGCCGCTTCGAGGCGCCGGAGAAGCTGTAGACGCTGATCGCCGCCTACCAAGGCGTCAATGGCGCTGTCCAGGCCGTGGTATCGTCGTGGAGTCGATCGCTGTGCCCACAAGCTGAGTTCCTCGCATCCCGGAGAAGACACGTGCGTCGGAGAGACTGGACCACCATCATCCATCGCCTGAATCAGAGTCACCGGGGCGAGATGCGCATCCGCATGGGCTCTCCGGGCAGCGCCCAGGTGACGCGGTGCCGCCTCCTCGCGGAATGGTCGAACCTCGAAGCCACCACCGCCGGCTCGGTTCTGCATCTGCGGCTTCGCTCGCGCTAGACGCGGGTCGAGATGCAATGACCATCTCGCTGAAACGTGCGTACGACGCCCCCACACGCGCAGATGGTTGCCGCATCCTCGTCGAGCGGCTCTGGCCCCGCGGTCTTTCGAAGCAGGATGCCAAGATCGACCTCTGGCTCAAGGAGGCAGCTCCCTCCACCGAACTGCGCCGCTGGTTCGATCACGAACCCTCCCGATGGCCGGAGTTCAAGCGACGCTACTTCAAGGAGTTGCGCGCTCGGAAGGAGGCCCTCGAGCCGATCGTCGAGCGCACCCGAGCCGGGCGCGTCACGTTCGTCTTTGCTTCGCGAGAGGTCCGATTCAACAACGCGGTCGCACTCAAGGAGTTCCTCGAGCGGCGGGCGCAGTAGAATCCCCGGGATGGCGCCCCCTGCCACCGAGCCTGCCGTCCACCCGCGCGAGGGCTACCTGCGCGTGGAGTTCATGGGTGCGGGCGCCCGCTGGGCCGACTACCACTACCTGTGGCTGCGCCACTTCTGCCCGTGCTGCCGCCACCCCGAAACGGGCGAGCGCACGCTGTGCGCCTCGACCCTGCCCGCAGACGCGCGGCCGAGCGGCGTGGCGATCCGGGACGACGACCTGATTCTGGAGTGGAAGGAGGCCGGCGGCGTCCACGTGAGCCGCTACCCGCTGGCTTGGCTGAGTGAGAACGCCTATGCGGCCGAGCGCCCAGATGTTGCACGGGCGGCCACGGACCTGGAGCTGCGCTCCGACGCGCTCGGGGAAGACCTGACTCGGACCTGTGTGGAGCGGCTCCACGCCGACGGAGCCGTGGTCGTGCGCGGCGCGGGAAACGACACCAACTCCCTCATCGATGCCTTCGAAGCCGAAGCCCTGCGCGTCATCCCGACCCACTTCGGCCGCATCGAAGACCTGCGCACGGACAACACCACGAACCAGAATACCGATCAGCTCGGCTATACGGACGCCGTGGTGGACCTCCACACAGACCAGCCCTTCATCGAACACCCGCCTCGCTTCCAGATGCTCCACTGCATGCGGCCCGCCGCACGCGGCGGCGACAACGCCGTAGCCGACGGGCTCCAGGCCGCACGCCTCCTGCGCAGCCTCGACGCTCCCGCCTTCGCGCTGCTCAGCACGGTGCCGGTGCGCTTCGACCGCCGGCAGAAGGAGTTCCAGAGCCTCCAGGTGCGGCCCATCATCGAGCTGCGCGAGGGAGAGCCCCATCAGGTGCGCGCCAGCTACTTCACCTACGGGCCCCACCGCATCGCGTTCGACACCCTGGAGGCCTGGTACCGCGCCTACGCCCGCTTCGCGGCCATCCTCGAGGAGCAGGCGGTGCGTTTCCGGCTCGAAGCCGGCGACTTCCTGCTCTACGACAACCACCGCATGCTCCACGCGCGCACGGGCTTCGAGGGCGCGCGCTGGATGCGCGGGGTCTACTTCGACCCACATGCAGGAGGACAGCATGAGTGAGACGTTCCACGGGGGCTGCTTTTGCGGTGCCGTGCAGATCGAAGTGAGCGGAGAGCCGGCGGCCGCCGGCTACTGCCACTGCGAGTCGTGCCGCCACTGGTCCGCGGGACCGATCAACGCCTTCAGCCTGTGGCCGCCCGACGCCGTGCGCGTCACGAAGGGGGAGGAGCTGATCGGCAGCTACAACAAGACGCCCCGCAGCCGGCGCAGCTGGTGCACTCGCTGCGGCGGCCACCTCTTCACCGAGCACCCCGAGTGGGAGCTGACCGACGTCTACGCGGCGGTCATCCCGGGTTTCCCCTTCGAGCCCGCCGTCCACGTGAACTACCAGGAAAGCGTGCTTCGCATTCCCGACGGGCTCCCGAAGCAGAAGGACGTGCCGAAGGAGATGGGCGGTTCCGGGGAGATCCTTTCGGAATAGGCCCGCAGCGGAGCCGCCGGTGGTAGACTGGCGGCGCCTTTGGGGAAGGCGCCCCTTTCTGAGGGGAGGCCCCGTGTCCGACACCGCCCGCACCTACATCCCTGCAGCCGGCCGCGACTGGCTGCTGCCTTTCTACGACCCCCTTCAGTGGCTGCTCGGCGGGCACAAGCGCAGACGCGGCATGCTCGACGCCGCGGACTTGCAGCCCGGGATGCGCGTGCTCGACGTGGGCTGCGGCACCGGCAGCCTGGTGGTGGAGTTGAAGCGCACCCGGCCGGACCTGGAAGTGACGGGCCTCGATCCCGACCCGCTCGCGCTCTCCCGCACCCGGCGCAAGCTCGAGCGCGCGGGCCTCGCGGTCCGGCTCGACGAGGGCTTCGCCGACCAGCTTCCCTACGCCGACGCCTCCTTCGACCGCGTATTCTCCTCGTTCATGTTCCACCACCTGGATCGCACCGTGAAGGAGGGCATGCTGCGCGAGGTACGCCGGGTGTTGGCCGCGGACGGCGCCCTCCACCTCGTGGACTTCGGCGGCGAGTCGCACGACCAGGGCTTCTTCGCCCGCTTCATCCACAGCCACGAAGAGCTGAAGGACAACTTCGGCGCCACCATCCCCATGCTCATGCGTGAGGCGGGCTTCGGCGCGGTGCACGAGGTGTCGCAGAGCGGGATGCTCTTCGGCCGCGTCACCCACTACGAAGCGCGCTAGGCTCACCCGCCATGTCGTTGCGAGTCGTGGGCGCGGGTCTGGGTCGAACGGGAACGCTTTCGCTCAAGCTGGCGCTGGAGAAGCTCCTCGACGCGCCCTGCTACCACATGATGGAGGTGTTCGCACACCCCGAGCACATCCCCCTGTGGCACGCGGCGGCGCGGGGCGAGATGCCCGACTGGCACACTCTTATGGACGGCTACGCCGCCGCCGTGGACTGGCCGCCGGGCGGTTTCTGGCCGGAGCTGGCCACAGCCTTCCCGGATGCGCTCATCCTGCACTCGGTGCGCGAGCCGGAAGCCTGGTGGGAGAGCGCGGACCAGACCATCTTCCCGAACCTGCGCAAGCCGCCGCCGGACGATCCGCCTTTCTTCCGCGATTGGCACGCCATGGTGCTCGACATGATGCGCGCGCGATTTGCCGCCGACGTGAGCGATCGCGAGGCGTGCATCGAGGCGGCCCGCCGTCACGATGCCCAGGTGCGGGCGACCGCTCCGGCCGAACGCCTGCTCGTCTGGCGCGCCGGCGACGGTTGGGAGCCGATCTGCCGGGCGCTGGACCTGCCGGTCCCGGACGAGCCCTTCCCGCACCGCAACACGCGTGCGGAGTTCCAGGCGCACGCCGCCGCGGCCCGGGCGGAAGCCGGCGAGTGAGCGGGCGCGCCGGTCGAGTGGCGCTGGCCATGGCGCTGTCGGCGCCCGCGTTCGTACACGCCGGCGCGGACGAGGTCGCCGAGCGCCCGCTGGTGATCGCGCATCGCGGCGCCTCGGGACACCAGCCCGAGCACACCTTCGCGGCGTACGACCTCGCGCTCGAGATGGGCGCCGACTACCTGGAGCACGACCTGTACCTCACCAAGGACCGCGTGCTGGTGGTCCTCCACGACGAGACCCTGGACCGCACGCTACGCGGACCCGCCGCCTACTGCAGCGGCCCTGCCGCCGAGAAGACCCTGGGAGACCTCCTCCACTGCGACGCCGGCTCCTGGAAACGGGCGGACGCGGCCGGTGCGCGCGTCCTTACACTGGATGCCGTGATCTCGCGCTACGCCGGGCGCGCGCGCTTCTACATCGAGACCAAACACCCGGACGAGTCACCCGGCGTGGAGGCCGCGCTCGTCGACCTCCTGACCGCGCACCGCCTGATGCCGAGCGACCCGGGGGACTGGACGGTGGTGGTCCAGTCGTTCAGCCGCGACAGCCTGCGCCGGCTGCACGTACGTGCGCCCGCGCTCCCCCTCGTGCAGCTCTTCGAACACGGCGAGATCCCACAGCCGCTCGACGCCACCCTGACGGCCGTGAAGGAGTACGCCGTGGGCATCGCCCCCAACCAACGTGACGTGGACGCGACCCTGGTTCTGGCCGCCCAGGGCCTGGGCCTGGTAGTGCACCCGTGGACCGTGAACGACCCGGTGGAGATGAAGCGCCTGATGGAATTGGGCGTCGACGGAATGTTCACCGACTACCCCGATCGCGCCCCGAAGCGCAGAGTCCCCGACGCGCCGGTCTCGGCGGCTCCCTGAGCAACGGCCTGCGCCGGGTCGCGCGCACGCAAGCCGTTTGAGGTACACCTCTCGGCCCATGCTCCGCACCCTCGCCCGCCTCGGAGTCGCACTGCTGGCGTGGGCTCCTTTCACCGCACTGGCCCAGGACCCGCCGACGATCGCGATCCAGATCGCAGGCGAGCCGACCCAGAACGGCGTCCTGCTCCAGGCCCGCCTCAGCGGCCCGGGACGGGTGCGCTTCCTGTGGGTGGCCGACGAGTCGGGGCATGTGCGCACCGGCAAGTGGCGGGCGGCCGAAGCCAGCTCCGACCACGTGGTGAAGGCCTCGTTGGGCGGACTCGCCCCTGCGACTCGCTACCGTTGGCGCGCCCAGGTGGAGGGCGAAGCGCAGCCCGGCGACTGGTTGGTCTTTCGCACCCTCTACCCGCCCACGCGGGCCGAAAACGTCTCCTTCGCCGTCGTGACCTGTATCAACCAACACGCCTTCCTGCGCGGAAAACGTTTCTGGTTCATCGAGACGACACCGCCCGCAGTGCAGCCGGATCGCGGGCTCGGCTACCGCGCCCTCGAAACCATCGCCGAGGACAAGCCCCTCTTCGTCGTATTCAATGGCGACGTAGTCTACTACGACAAGGGCCCCCACCCGGGTGTGGACACCGCCTCGATGCGCGCCATCTGGCACGAGCAGTTCGCGATGCCGCGCTTCGCCGCCCTCTTCGCGCGCACGGCCACGTACTGGCTCAAGGACGACCACGACTTCCGCTTCAATGACGCGGATCGTGGGGGCGACCGGCCGCCGTCCGCCGAGCTCGGCACGCGCATCTTCCGCGAGCAGGTGCCCCTGGTTTCCCCGGCGAAGTCCGGCCCCGGTTGGCGCACCCACCGGGTCAACGCCGACCTCCAGATCTGGTTCCTCGAAGGCCGTGACCACCGCGACGCCAACGCGATGGAGGACACGCCGAGCAAGTCGCTGTGGGGCGAGAAGCAACGCGCCTGGCTGATGCGCACGCTTCTCGCCTCCAACGCAGCCTGGCGCGTGGTGGTGACCCCCACGCCGCTGGTGGGCCCCGACCGCCGCAACAAGGAGGACAACCACACGAACCGCGGGGGCTTCCGCAGCGAGGGCGAGGCTTTCCTGCGCTGGGCTGCAGACGAGCGCCTCCCCGAGGAGGGCCTCGTCGTGATCACGGGCGACCGCCACTGGCAGTACCACTCGATCCATCCGAGCGGCGTGCACGAGCTGTCGGCGGGGCCTCTGCACGACCAGAACCTCGCGCGCGGCATCCAGCCCGGCGACTTCTGGTCCACGGACCCGGATGGCCTGATCGAGCAGCCCTTCCTGGAGGACGACACAGGCGGTTTCCTGCGGGTCGACGTGGTGCGCGACGACGCCGGCTCGAACCTGCGCGCCACCTGGCTCGACGAGTTCGGAACACCGCGCAACCGCTGGGTGCCGCCCCCGCGCCCGTGAGCGTGGAGATTCGCGTCGACCAGCGGCCGTCCCCTGCGGCTCTGGGGGCGTTGCGCGCGAGCGTCGGCTGGGAGCCCCGCACCGAGAACTGGCCGCGGGCATTCGACGCCTACGCGTGCACGGTTGCGGCCTACGACGCGGAACGCCTGGTGGGGTGGGTGTCGCTGCTGTCGGACTCCGTCCACCACGCCTTCTTCGCCGACGTACTCGTGCACCCGGAGTACCACCGTCGCGGAATCGGGCGCGACCTGGTGCGCCGCGCCGTCGACACCCTGGCCGCATGCGGGGTCAGCCTCTTCCACGTGGACTGCGCCGAAGAGAACACGGCCTTCTACCAGGCGTGCGGCTTCCGCATCGGCCGCGGCGGTTACATCGAGCTGGCTCAGTCGTAGCGGCGGCCAGCGTGCTCGAGCCAACCGCCGGGGTGGCGGCCGGCCGGGTCGCGGTGGGTCCAGTGCACGACCCCGCCCCTTTCGTTCCACTCGTACTCGCCCTTGAAGCGGATCGGGTCGCCGCGTCGCACGCCCGCCACGCGCGGCGCCAGGTCGATGTTGTGGGCGATGAGCACGGTCTGGTCGTTGCGAAGGCGCACGAGGAGGCGCTGGTGGCGGGAGCCTTCGCGGTCGTCCGGCAGGACCCCGTGCACCACGCCCGAGGCTTCCACGAGGACGTCGGAGCGTCCGCTGCGCGCCGCCTCGGCGATGGCGTGCACGCCGGGCTCGGCGGCCGGCGCCGGCGACGGGAAGCCACCCCGCTCGTACGCCCCCCAGGCGATCGTCACGAGCAGGATGACGATCGAGAGCCGGGACCAACCCCGGCCGGCGCCCCGGCTTCGCTCGCTCAAGGCTGGCCGCTCAGGTCCCCCAGCACCTGGTCCAGGTGCTCGCCCGGCTTCACCTTCGGATAGACGTGCAGCACGCGCCCTTGCTCGTCGATCACGTAGCTGATGCGCTTGGCGTAGCCCGCATCCGGCCCATCGGCAGCACCGTAGGACATTCCCATGGCGCGCTCGGTGTCGCAGAGCAGCCGGAATGGGAAGGAGAACTTCTCGGCGAAGGCGCGATTCTCCTCGACCGTGTCGAACGACACGCCGAGCACCTCGAGTCCGGCCGCATCGGTACGATCCTTGTGGTCCCGCAACGCGGAACCTTGAGCCGTTCAGCCGGGGGTGTCGGCCTTGGGGTAGAACCAGAGCAGAACCTTGCGTCCGCGCAGCTCCGACAGGCGGACCTCGTCGCCATTGTGGTCCAGGACTGCGAAGTCGGGCGCCTGCGCACCCGGTTCTAGCATCGGCATGGAGACCTCCTTCCGACTCTTCTCGTCAAGGAGCCTAGCAGCCCGCGTCCCGGCGAGGAGTCTGCTCAGGCCAGGTCGGGCGCGGCCTTGGCGAGGGTCTCGCCGATGGCGGCGGGTGAGGCCGCGACGGCCACGCCCGCGGCCTCGAGGGCCTGGATCTTGTCGCTCGCGCGGCCCTTGCCGCCGGCGATGATGGCACCGGCGTGGCCCATGCGTTTTCCAGGGGGAGCGTTCTGGCCGGCGATGAACGCGATCACGGGCTTCGTCATCTTCTGCTTCACGAACTCGGCCGCCGTCTCCTCCGCGGAGCCGCCGATCTCGCCGATCATCACCACGGCCTTGGTGTCGGAGTCCGCCTCGAAGAGTTCGAGGGCATCGACGAAGGTGGTGCCGATGACCGAGTCACCGCCGATGCCGAGGCACGTGCTCTGGCCGATGCCCAGGCGTGAGAGCTGGTCCACCGCTTCGTAGGTCAGCGTGCCGGAGCGCGACACCACGCCCACGGGGCCCGGCTTCGTGATCTGGGCCGGCATGATGCCGATGCGGCACTGCTCCGGCGTCACGACACCCGGACAGTTCGGACCGACGAGGCGCGTCTTGCCGCCGGCAAGGACGGCCTTGGCCCGCAGCATGTCGAGGGCGGGAATGCCCTCGGTGATGCACACGGCGAGGTCGAGCCCGGCGTCGGCCGCCTCCAGAATTGCGTCGGTCGCACCCGCCGGCGGCACGAAGATCACCGATGCATTCGCGCCGGTCTGTGCGACAGCCTGGGCAACGGTGTCGAAGACCGGGATGCCCCCGATCGCGCTGCCGCCCTTGCCCGGGTGCACGCCGCCCACCACCGAGGTGCCGTATTCGACGGAAAGGCCGGCGTGGAACTGGCCCATGCGACCCATGCCCTGGACCAGGAGCTTCGAGTTCTTGTCCGCCAGAATCGCCACGTCAGGCTCCTCGAGCCGCCGCGACGGCGTTCTCGCCGGCGTCCTGGAGCGTCTCGGCTGGGATGATGGAGAGATCCGAGTCCGCCAGGATCTGGCGGCCTTCGACGGAGTTCGTGCCCTGGAGCCGCACCACCAACGGCACCGAGAGGCCCACTTCCTTGGCGCCGGCCACGACGCCCTCGGCGATCAGGTCGCAGCGCACGATGCCGCCGAAGATGTTCACCAGGATCGCCTTCACGTTCTCGTCCTGGAGGATGAGCTTGAACGCGGCGATCACCTTGTCCTCGTCCACGCCGCCGCCGCAGTCCAGGAAGTTGGCGGGCGTGCCGCCGCACACGGTGATCATGTCGAGCGTCGCCATGGCGAGGCCGGCACCGTTCACCATGCAGCCGATGTCCCCGTCGAGACCGACGTAGGCCAGGTCGAGCTCGTTGGCCGCGCGCTCGCGGGGATCCTCTTCGTCGGGATCGTAGAGGTCACGCACGTCGCTGTGCCGGTAGAGGGCGCTGTCGTCGAAGTTCAGCTTGCAGTCGAGCGCCAGGACGTCGCCGTCCTCGGTCACTACGAGCGGGTTGATCTCCGCGAGCGAGGCGTCCTTCTCCACGAAGAGGCGGTAGAGCCCGGACAGCAAGGCGTCGAACTTCTTGACCTGGTCGGCGTCGAGCCCGAGGCCGAAGCCGATCTTGCGCGCCTGGAACGACTGGAGCCCCAGGTTGGGGTCGATGGGCTCGGTGAGGATCTTCTCCGGCGTCTTTGCCGCGACCTCCTCGATCTCCATCCCGCCCTCGGTGGAGGCGATGATCGCGAGCTTCTCGGTGGCGCGGTCGAGGACCACCCCCAGGTAGAGCTCGCGCGCGATCCTGGACCCTGCCTCGACGTAGACCTTGCGCACCAGCTTGCCCTCGGGACCGGTCTGGTGGCTGACCAGGGTCATGCCGAGGATGTCGGCCGCCGCCTGCTTGGCCTCGGCGGCGGACTTCGCCAGCTTGATACCGCCCGCCTTGCCGCGGCCCCCGGCGTGCACCTGCGCCTTCACCACCACCACGTCGCCGCCCAACCCGCGCGCGGCGGCTTCGGCCTCGGCCGGGGTGGTGGCGAGCTTGCCTTCGGGCACCGCCACGCCGTAGCTGCGCAGCAGGTCCTTCGCCTGGTACTCGTGGACGTTCATGGGGTCCTTCGCTCGAAGTTGGAGCCGGGAGCTAGATCTGGAGCTGGCCGACCAGCGTGCGCACGTGCTCGACGGACGCGTCGAAGAGCTTGCGCTCCCCCTCATCCATCTCCACCTCGACTACGCGTTCCACTCCACCTTCGCCGATGACGCAGGGCACGCCCACGTAGAGGCCGTCCACGCCGTACTCACCTTCCAGGAGGCACGCGCAGGGAAGGACGCGCTTCTTGTCCTTGAGGTGCGCTTCGGCCATCTCGATGGCCGACAGGGCCGGCGAGACGAAGGCCGAGCCGGTCTTCAGCAGGGCCACCACCTCACCGCCCGCCGCCTTGGTGCGCTCCACGATGGCGTCGATCTTGTCCTTGGCGATCAGCTGCGAGATCGGAACCCCGGCGACGGTGCAGTAGCGGATCAGCGGTACCATGGTGTCGCCGTGACCGCCCAGCACCATGGCCGTCACATCCTGCACCGAGACGCCCAGCTCCCAGGCCACGAAGGCGCGGAAGCGGGCGGAGTCAAGCACGCCGGCCATGCCCACGACACGGTTCTTCGGGAAGCCCGACACCTGCTTGAAGGTGTAGACCATGGCGTCGAGAGGGTTGGAGATGACGATCACGAACGCGTTCGGCGCGTGATCGCGCACGCCCGCCGCCACCTGCTTCATGATCTTCAGGTTGGTGTTGAGCAGATCGTCGCGTGACATTCCGGGCTTGCGGGCCAGACCCGCGGTGATGATCACGACGTCGGCTCCGCCGATGGCCTCGTAGTCGTTGGCGCCGCTGATGGCGGCGTCGGCATTGACGACGGGAGCGCCTTCGGCCATGTCGAGGGCCTTGCCCTGGGGCAGGCCCTCCACCACATCGAACAGGACGACGTCACCGAGCTCGCGGAACGCCGCCTCCTGTGCGAGAACACCGCCGATGTTGCCACCGCCGATGAGGGCGATCTTGGGTCGGGGCATGGGGGTACCTCTTCGGTTCTGTGGACTAGTCCATGTTCGCGATGATGGCGTCGCCGAACTCGGAGCACTTGAGCTTGGTGGCGCCGTCCATCAGCCGCTCGAAATCGTAGGTGACCGTCTTGTTCGCGATGGACTTCGTGATCCCGTGCTCGATCCGCTCCGCGGCCTCGGTCCAGCCCATGTATTCCAGCATCATGACGCCGGAGAGGATGAGCGAGCTGGGGTTCACCTTGTCCTGCCCGGCGTACTTGGGCGCCGTGCCGTGGGTCGCCTCGAAAATGCCGTGGCCCGTGTCGTAGCTGATGTTGGCGCCCGGGGCGATGCCGATACCGCCCACCTGCGCCGCCAGCGCGTCCGACAGGTAGTCGCCGTTCAAGTTCATGGTGGCGAGGACGTCGAACTCCTTGGCCCGCGTCAGGATCTGCTGGAGTGTGATGTCGGCGATCGCGTCCTTGACGAGCACCTGACCGGCCGGCGGGTTGCCGGCGCAGTCGTCCCAGCCCACCGCCTGCCCGGCGAACTCCTCGCGCACCAGCTGGTAGCCCCAGTCGCGGAAGGCGCCCTCGGTGAACTTCATGATGTTGCCCTTGTGAACCAGGGTCAGGCTCTCGCGCTTCTTGTCGATGGCGTAGCGGATGGCGGCGCGCACCAGGCGGTAGGTGCCCTCCTGCGAGACGGGCTTGATGCCGATCCCGGAAGTTTCCGGGAAGCGGATCTTCTCGACGCCCATCTCCTTCCGGAGGAAGTCGATGACGCGCTTCACCTCGGGCGTGCCGGCCTCCCACTCGATGCCGGCGTAGATGTCCTCCGAGTTCTCCCGGAAGATCACCATGTCCACATCCTGCGGGTTCTTCACCGGGCTCGGCACACCGGGGTACCACTTCACCGGGCGCAGGCAGACGTAGAGGTCCAGGATCTGGCGCAGCGCCACATTGAGGCTGCGGATGCCGCCGCCGATGGGCGTGGTGAGCGGCCCCTTGATGCCGACGAGGTACTCGCGGAAAGCGTCGAGGGTGGCGTCGGGGAGCCACTCGCCGGTCTGGTCGAAGGCCTTCTGGCCCGCCAGGACCTCCTTCCAGACGATCTTCTTCGCACCCCCGTAGGCCTTCTCGACCGCAGCATCGAGGACGCGCACCGCTGCGGCCCAGATGTCGGGGCCAGTGCCGTCACCTTCGATGAACGGGAGGACGGGGTGATCGGGAACCTGAAGACGCCCCCGGGCGTCCTGCGTGATCTTCTCTCCGTCGGGCATGGCGCAGCGTTGGATACCGGATTCGCGCAGGGCCTGCCAACGCGCAGGCTATGTGCCGTCGGCGTCCCCGAGGGAGAAGAGGCCCTCCTGCACCGACGCGATGGGGATGCCCACTGGGCACACCGGCTCGCAGGCTCGGCAGGCGCCACAGGCGGCTCCCGGCTCCTCGATGTGGAGACGCCGCACGTCCACCTCGAGGCGCGCGCCCGAGAGCACCGCGTCGCGCGGGTCGAGCGGAGGGCGCCCGCCCGCCGCGGCGCAGGCCACCGAGCACAGGCCGCAGACCAGGCAGTGCTGCGCGGCCCGCTGCAGTTCGCGGCGCTTCTCGCTGGGAAGCCGCACGCCATCAGCGGCGTAGTTGTCGAGAAAGAGCTGCTCGGGATCCGGCGCAGCACGGCGCGAGAACCAACGTCGGCCAACGTGCGCCGCGCCCACGCGCACCTGGAGCGCCAGCGCGCGGGGCGAGCCCGTGCGCAGGAACTCGCGCAGGAAACCGCGATAGCCGCTCATGTGCCGCGCCCCAGCCGCGCGGCTTCGTCCGCCGCGCGCAGACCCGAGAGCAGCGCGAAGCCGAGCCCGGTGCGCTGCAAGGCGGGATCGAAGCCGCCGATCACCTCCCCAGCGGCGACGAGGTTGGCGCGCGCCGCGCGGCCACCGGCGTCGAGCGGTCGCAGGCGCCCATCGGTGCGGATGCCCGCGCTGAAGAGCGGCTGGGGATCGGAGTAGCGGCGGCGCAGGTGGCGCCGGGCGGGCACGCCGTCCACGCGGCGGCCGCGATCGTCGTAGAGCGGGAGGTCGACGAGCGGCTCCACGAGGCGGTCGCCGCGCTCGGCGAGACCGCCGCCGCTGAAGCGGCCGGTGGCCAGCACCACCGCGTCGGCCGGAAGCCGGCTCAGCTCGGGCGACGCGTCTCCCTCCGCGGCCCGCACGTCCACGCCGCTGATGCGGGACCCCTCCCCCACCACGCCGCGCGCCTCGCCGGTCACGAGGCGCACACCGGCCGCCCGGAGGGCGGCCAGCAGCGCGCGATCGAGGCGCGCGCCGCTCGGACTCCAGGGCGGCGCGCCCTGCACCTCGGCTACCGGGCCTCCCAGCGCCTCGCCGAGCAGCGCGCGCAGCCGGGTGCCGCGGTAGAGGCCCAGGACCGGCGGGAAGAGCACGGTGCGCCCCTCCTCGGCCAGCGGAGCGGCGGCTCTCACCAGGTCGTCCTGTGCCGCGTCGTCGTCCAGCCGCGCCGCCAGACGCGCCGGGCGCGCGACGTCGGCGCGAAGCACCTCCGGGAGCGCGAGGGAGGCTACGTGCACGGTCGGCGCCGGCACGCCCAAGGCCTGGAGCTCTGCACCGAGGGCACGCGCCGCCGCCGCGGCGTTCCAGCCCGCCAGGCCCGGCACATCCACCAGGAGCACCGCGCTCGCGTGACCCAGGTCGCCGGCGGCCACGTCGTCGAAGGCCAGATCCGCCGCACGCACCGCGCCGCGTACGTTGGCGAGCAGGCGCGTCTCGTCGAGCGTCCCCTCCACGCGCACGCCCTGCGGACTCAGCCAGCCATCCAGCGCACGCGCCGCTTCGGCCACGCGGCGGACCGCGCTTGCGGCGTCGCGCTCCGGGAAGAGTGCAACCATGGGGTGGAACGGCCGGGAGTGGAGCAGGAATGAGAGGCGCTGGGCCGGGGTGAGCGGCTCCCCTCCCACGGGATCGCGCCAGGGAAGCCCCGTCGGGTCCGGCGAGGCGCCGGCCACGTCCAGGCTGCCCCACGAGAGCGCCGTCGCGCCGGGGCCCCTCCGCACGAGCGACACCGAAGCTCCGCCCTCGGCGAGCCGGAGCGCCGCAGTCGCGCCGGCCAGACCGCCGCCCAGGACGACCGCCTTCACGGGCGACTCGTCGCGCCGGGCACGGGTGCGCTCCAGGCGCGGGCGCCGCGATGCACCGCGCGGTGGATCTCCATGGCAGCTAGCTGTGCGCCACCCAGCACCGGCGCCACGGCGCGCCAGCGCTCCGCCGCGAATTCGGCCACCTCGGCGGTGGTGCGTTCGGCGCTCCACCCCAGGGCATCGGCCAGCACTTCGCCGGCGACGCCCGCGCAGGCAGCCCCCTGGCACGCCCCCACGCCCAACCGCACGCGGGCGGCGCAGTCGGTGAGCTTGCGCACGCTCTCGCGACGCGCCACGTGGTGCAGCTCGGCATCGAGGACCGGTTCGCACGCGCAGACCGGCACGGGTTGCGCGCACGCCTCCAGCACCCGCGGCGTGCGTGCGCCGTGGCGAAAGGCCAGGCGAACGACCGCCGGCCAGTCACAACGGAAGCGCTTCGCCGTCGCCATCACGTCGATTGCCTCGTCGCCGCCGGGAAGCGGCGTCGAAGCCGTGCGGCACGGGTCGTCGACGCCGAGAACCGCGCTGATCTGGTCGCAGGCGTCTTCGGCCATCAGTCGGTAGGAGGCCAGCTTGCCTCCGGCAAGGCTGTAGAACCCCGGGACGCCGTCCCGAGCTCCGTGGTCGAGCAGCGCGTAGTCGCGCGAGAGCTCGTCCTCGTAGCGGCCGAATCCGTAGAGCGTGGGGCGCACCCCGGCCAGGGTGTGGAGGACGCGGTGCCGGCGGATCGACGGAATGCTGCGCTCCATCGCCTGCATCACGTAACGGATCTCGTCCTCGGTTACGTCGAGCAGATCGGGATCGCCGTAGAAATCGTCGTCCGTGGTGCCCGCCATGCTGTTCTGCTCGTGGGGGAACGTGAACATGTCGCGCCCGTCGATGCCGCGAGCGTAGATCGCCACATCCGAGACGCGCCGTTCGAACACGAGGTGGATGCCCTTCGCAGGGCGCATGCGCACCTCGGCCCCCGCCAGAGCCGCCACCTGCGGCGCCCAGGGCCCGGTGCAGTTCAGCGTGAGGTCGGCTTCCAGGACGACGCGCTCGCCGGTAATGCGGTCCTGCACTTCGGCCCCGCGCACCCGCCCGTCGGCTTCCCGCAGGAACGACAGCACCTCGCAGTGGGTGTGCACCTGGGCACCTCGCTCGACGGCGTCCAGCGCGTTGGCGGCCACCAGACGCGCCGCGTCGACTCCCCACTCGTCGAGGGTGAAGGCGCAGTCGATGCGTGGCGAAAGCGAGGGCTCGAGGCGCAGCGCCTGCTCGCGGGTGAGCCGCGTGTGCGGCTTCCCGTTCTTCAGTGGCTGGTAGCGGTCGTACATCTCGAGGCCCACCTCCACCAGCTCGGGGCCGATGGGATCCTCGGGAAAGACCGGCATGAGGAACGGGATGCGGAAGATCAGGTGGGGCGCGATGCGCTGGATGGCGCCCGAGTCCACGCACGAGTGGTAGGTGACCTTGGGATCCATCTGGAGGTAGCGCAGGCCGCCGTGGATCATGCCGGACGACGCCCAGGTGGTGCCGGCGCCCAGCTCGCCCTTCTCCACGAGGGCCACGCGCACTCCGCGCAGGGCGAGGTCGCGTGCTACACCGGCGCCGTTGATCCCCCCTCCGACGATCAGGACCTGGAAGGGGCCTGCGCGCGTCACCGGCTTCGCAGGTCGGCGTCCGGCGGGGTGTCGCCCTCATCGTCGGTTTCGAGCGCCGGAATGGCGAGACGCTGGCCGGGGTGCAGCACGCTGGGATCGCCGATCTGGTCACGGTTGGCGCGGAACAGAAGGGGCCAGAGCGATGCATCGCCCGCCACGCTCTCGGCGATGCTCCACAGGCTCTCGCCGGGCTTCACCACGTGCACCTGCTCCGCTTGAGCGGCAGGCGAGGCCAGCAGCGACAAGGACAGGGCCAGGGCGGCGACGGAAGTTTTCACGAGGTGCGCTTTCTGCGGATGCGCAACGACAGCTCGACGAGCTGCTCTTGCAGGATTTCGCTGGGCGCCTCCAGGAACAGGTCCTGTCCTCGCTGCGTCTTCGGAAACGCGATCACGTCTCGCAAGGAATCTCCGCCGGCCAGGAGGAGCACCAGGCGGTCGTAGCCGAACGCGAAGCCGCCGTGGGGCGGCGCTCCGGCGTCCAGCGCGTCGAGCAGGAACCCGAAGCGCTCCTGCATCTCGTCCTTGGCGTAGCCCAGTAGCTGGAGGATGCGGCGCTGAACATCGCTGCGGTGGTTGCGCAGGCTCCCGGAGCCCAGCTCCACGCCGTTGAGGATGAGGTCGTAGTGGGTGCCGCGCACCGCGTCCGGCTCGCTCTCGAGCTTCCCCAGGTCCTCGTCGACCGGCGCCACGAAGGGCATGTGGGCGTAGGTGAGGGCCCCGTCGTCAGCGCGCTCGAAGAGCGGGAAGTCGACGACGAAGAGCAGGTCCCAGGGGCGTTCGTCCACGCGGCCGAGGCGATGGCCCAGGTCGTCCCGCAGGCGGGCGAGTATGGCGTTGGCGCGCGCGGCCGTGTCGGCCTGGAAGAAGAGCAGCGAGCCGGGTTTGGCGCCGGTGCGCTCGGCGATGGCCTCACGCTCCGCGTCCGAGAAGAATTTCACGATGGGCGACTGCCAGGTGCCGTCGCCGGTGACCCTCACCCAGGCCAGGCCGCGCGCGCCGAGCTCCTTCTTGACGAAGGCCTCGAGGCGATCCACGTCGCCGCGCGAGGGCGCGTCGGCCTCGTGCACCGGCAGGCACTTCACGATGCCGCCGTCGTCGACGGCCGCGCGGAAGGCACGGAACTCGCTGCCGGCGAAGACGTCGGTCAGCTCCACCAGCTCGAGCTGGACGCGCGTGTCCGGCTTGTCGATGCCGTAACGCCGCAAGGCCTCGGCGTGGCCGAGCCGCGGGAAGGGGCGCGGGATCTCCACGCCGAGAGCGTCGGCGAAGACGCGCGTGATGAGTTCCTCGAGGACCTGGAGCACGTCGTCCACGCCCACGAAGGCCATCTCCAGGTCGATCTGAGTGAACTCGAACTGGCGGTCGGCGCGCAGGTCCTCGTCGCGGAAGCAGTGGGCGATCTGGTAGTAGCGGTCGAAGCCGCCGATCACCAGGAGCTGCTTCAGGAGCTGCGGCGACTGCGGAAGCGCGTAGAACTCGCCCGGGTGCATGCGACTCGGCACCAGGAAGTCACGCGCGCCCTCGGGCGTGGCCTTGGCCAGCACCGGTGTCTCGATGTCCACGAAGCCTCGCTCCGCGAGCGTCCGGCGCACCGAGCTCGTGACCCCGTCGCGCAGGCGCAGCGCGCGCTGGAGGGGCGGGCGGCGCAGGTCGTGGATGCGATGGCGCAGGCGCACCAGCTCCTCCGCCTCGACCTCCTCTTCGATGGGAAACGGCGGCGGCGTCGCAGTGTTGAGCAGGCGCAGCTCGAGGACCGAGATCTCCACCTCGCCGGTGGGCAGATTCGGGTTGATCGTCTCTTCGGAGCGGCGCTCCACCTGCCCTCGCACCAGCAGCACGAACTCCGAGCGCAGCTGGTGCGCGCGGGTATGGGCATCCGGATTCACATCCGGGCGGAAGACCACCTGCACCAGACCGGAGGCGTCCCGCAGGTCGACGAAGATCACGCCGCCGTGGTCGCGGCGACCGTGCACCCAGCCGGCCACCACCACCTCCCGGCCAACGTCCTCCGCGCGCAGCTCGGCGCAGGAGTGGCTGCGGCGCAGGTCGCCGAGCCCGTCGAGCTGGATGACGTCGGGGCCAGACAAGGCTGGATCCTCTCCGGGGGAGCCCTGGGGGAGGCCGGGGCCGTGGGGCGCAGTCAGGCGAAATAGCGCAAGTTTTGCGACGCCGTCAATCCCGCTGGGGCGGCAGGTCCGTGGCGCTGCAGACCTTGTTGCGTCCCAACGACTTGGCCCGGTACATCGCCTTGTCCGAGAGGTCCAGCAGAGCCTCCCGGCTGCGCCCGTGGTCCGGGTAGGTGGCCACCCCGATCGAGACCGAGAGCTGCATCGACTCCCCGCGGCCGCCGTCGAACCAGGCGTCCGCCACCGTGGCGCGGGTGCGCTCGGCGATGGCGAGGGCGTCGTCATTGCCCGTGTCCACCAGCAGGATGGTGAACTCGTCGCCCCCGTAGCGCGCCAGGGTGTCCACCTGACGCACGCAGCCCGCCAGGACCTGACCGAGCTGGCGCAGCGCGCGCGAACCCACCAGGTGCCCGTAGCGATCGTTGACCAGCTTGAAGCGATCCATGTCCAGGAAGAGCACCGAGAGCGGATTGCCGTAGCGGTCGGCTCGACGGATCTCGTGCTCGGCCGCCAGCAGCAGGTAGCGCACGTTGTAGAGCTCGGTGACGTCGTCGATGAAGGCGCGCTCACGGGCCCGGTTGTACTGCTCGGAGTTGCGCAGCGCGAGAGCGGCGTGGCCGGCCACGATCTGGGTGCGCTCGATCTCCTCTTCATCCAACGGGCGACCGTCGTCGGGGATGAAGAGGACGCCGGATTCGGTCTCGTCGCCACGAACCGGCACGGTCAGGATGCCTTCCACCTCCACTCCCGCCTGGCGCAGCGCCGAGTGCACCGGGCCGTGCGTGAGAGTCGCGAGCTCGCGGTAGCCGTCGAGGTCGAGCTGCTTCTCCTCGACGAGCAGCCGGTGCAGCCGGCCCTCCTCGGCTTCATCGAAGCCGCGCATCACCAGCGCATCGGAGAGCGCGATCGTCGAGCGGCGGAAGAGCACGAGGCCCCGCGGCCGGCGCAGGCTGCGCAGCAGCAGGTCGAGTGCGACCGCGTAGGCCTCGGCCGGCTCCAGACACGTGGCCAGAGCGCGACAGGCCTGCACCGTGGAGAGCATGTCGCGCAGGCGCGTGTTCTCCGCGACCAGAGCGCGCCGCGCCAGCAGACGCTGTACCACGAGCACCAACTCCTCCTGCTGGATCGGCTTCAGCAGGTAGTCGGACGCTCCCATCCGCAGGGCGCTGATGGCGCTCTCCACCGAGGCCTGCCCGGTCAGCACCACGAAGTCGGTGCCCGGATGCTCCAGCCGCACCCGCTCCAGCAGATCGAGGCCGGAGAGGCCGGGCATCGTGAGGTCCGAGATGATCAGGTCGGTGGGCTCGCGCTCCAACGCCTCCAGCGCCGTCGCGACGTCGCCGCACAGCTCCAAGCGAACCTCGGAGCCGAGCGCGTCGGACGCCAGCTCCCGGTCCATGCGGCTGTCGTCGACGACGACCACCCGCGGCTTGCCGGATTGCCCCCTCATCCCTCTCCCTGGGCGTCCCCGGGCCCGTCTCCCGAGGACACATCCCCACTATGGAATCGACGCCGCGCGCCGGGCGCTTGAGGGCGCCTCACCCCGGGGATGATACGCGAGCCGGGCGTTCCCGGCGGCAGGCCTCGCTGGCAAGGCCCCCGACCCCGCGCATCCCCGCGGGGACGAGCGTCGGCGCGGCCAACGATGCGAAGATCGGCAGCATGAGCCAACTCCACGACGCCCTGGAGAGGCACCGGCGCGCCCAGGAGGCCTTTCGCTGGGAGATCCCGGACGCGTTCAACTTCGCCCGCGACGTGGTAGATGCGTACGCGCGGGAGCGCCCCGCGCTGCTCTGGCGCGGCGCCGAAGGCCGCGAACGGCGCCTCGCCTTCGGCGAGGTGCAGGACTGCACCCAACGCGTGGCTGGCCTGCTCCAGGGGCTCGGCGTCGCGGCCGGCGAGGCGGTGATCGTGATGCTGCCGAAGATTCCAGAGTGGCACCTCGCGGTGGTGGGCGGGTTGCGCAGCGGGGCGCTCGTGATCCCCTGCTCGACCATCCTGCGCGCCAAGGACCTCGTGTACCGGGTGCAGCACAGCGGTGCCGTGGCGATCGTGTGCACGGCCGACCAGGTCGAGGTCGTGGACTCGGTGCGCGACCAGCTTCCGACGCTGCGCCACTTCCTGGTGCACGGCACCGACGCGGCGCCCGCCGGCTGGACCCGCTTCAGCGACGCACTCGAGGCGACCGAGCCCCACGCGGGTCGCCCGACACGCGCCTCGGACCCGGCGCTCGTCTACTACACGTCCGGCACCACGGGCCCGCCCAAGGCCGTGCTGCACACGCACGGCTACACCTGCACCCAGCGCCTCACCGCCGAGGTCTGGCTCGGGGCACGCGGCGACGACCGGCTCTGGACCACGAGCGATACCGGCTGGGCAAAGGCCGCTTACAGCGTGCTGTTCGGACCCTGGAGCGTGGGCTGCGAGGTGTTCCTGTACGAGGGCCGCTTCGAGCCGGCTCGCGAGCTCGATCTGCTCGAGAGCATGGAACCGCAGATCTTCTGTGCCCCGCCCACGGAGTTCCGGCTGCTCGTGAAAGAGGATCTGGGCCGGCGCCGCTTTCCAGGCCTTCGTGAGTGCGTGTCGGCGGGAGAACCGCTCAATCCCGAGGTGATCCGCGCCTGGCAGGAGGCCACCGGTCTGACCATCCGCGACGGCTACGGGCAGACCGAGACGATCCTGCTGGTGGGCAACTTCCCTGGCATGCCCGTGCGACCCGGCTCGATGGGCTTGGCCATGCCGGGCCACGACGTGGAGGTGATCGACGAGGAGGGGCACGCCGCGGCGCCGGGCGAGGTCGGCGACGTGGCCCTGCGCGGGCGCCC
This sequence comes from uncultured Desulfobacterales bacterium, assembly GCA_964194905.1. Taxonomy (GTDB): domain Bacteria; phylum Myxococcota_A; class UBA9160; order UBA9160; family JAFDET01; genus JAFDET01. Next base: position 45,391 of record CAXMOD010000249.1, read on the forward strand.
GCCCAGCCTCTTCCTCGAGTATTGGAAGGACCCGGAGGCCAGCGCGGGCTGCTTCCGCGGCGAGTGGTACGTCACCGGCGACCGCGCTTCGCGCGACGAGGACGGCTACTTCTGGTTCGTGGGCCGCGCCGACGACGTCATCATCTCGGCGGGCTACCGCATCGGCCCCTTCGAGGTGGAAAGCGCGTTGATCGAGCACCCCGCGGTGCTGGAAGCTGCCGCCGTGGCCGCGCCTGATCCCGTGCGGGGCTCCATCGTGAAGGCGTTCGTGGTGCTTGCGGCGGGGCACGAGCCGTCCCAGGACCTGGCGGCGCAGCTCCAGAACCACGTGAAGAGCGTGACGGCGCCCTACAAATATCCCCGGGCCATCGAGTTCGTGGCGACGCTACCCAAGACCGTGAGCGGCAAGATCCGCCGGATGGAGCTTCGCGAGGACGCCTAGTGGCCCGCCGCCGACGCTACCTTGGGCTTCGGCAACACCTTGATCCAGGTGGAACCCGCGTCCTCGGAACGGAGCACCAGGCCGCGCTGACCCACGATCGTTCCCACCTTGCCGCTCGACTCGAACTGCAAGTCGCGCATGAACGTAAAGACCTCGGGCAGCTCCGTAGTGACCGGCGGGCTCCAGGTGCGGCCGCCGTCGCTGGACTCCCGAACGAGCCCCTTCTCACCCACCGCGATGGACTTGCCCTCGCCGGCCGACAGCGCGTAGAGCGCCTGCTTGGCGCCCGAGTCCCCGTAGCGCCAGGTGACTCCGCCGTCGTCGCTGGTGAGCACCACGCCGCCGAGGCCGCTGATGATGCCGTTCATTTCGTCCGAGAAGCGCACGCGGAACAGGTAGGGGTTCTGCGCGATGTCCACCCGCACGATGCCCTGGGGGGCCTCTCGGCCTTCCAGGTAACGCTCCAGGAACGTGGGATCCTCCTCTAGGAAGTCCTCGTAGTCCCAGGGCGGCGTTCCGCGCAGGCGCAGCCGGTCCGAAAGGATGCCGGTCTCCTCCACGATGGCGCGAATGCCCACGGCCCGGGCGTCGAGGATGTCGAAGAGCGGGGTGGGGTCGTCGGCCTTCCCGAAGGTGCGGATCTCGCGCGGCGACGCGTAGGCCTCCACGAGGATGTTCAGGTGCTGCTGGGTCAGGATGCCCTCGACGAAGTCCTGGATGCGCTCGCCGTCGGAGTCGCCGATCTCCGACTCGTCGTACCCGAACTTCACGGGATCCGCCTTCGCGGTGCCGACGATCTCAGCGCGATTCCAGTTCCTGCCGCGATCGTCGGACCAGAAGATGTAGCCGAACTCGCCCACCATCCAGCAGCGCGCGCTCGGCAGCGGCCGGCAGTAGACGTCGTTGAGCCCGACGTCTTCCACCACCATCTCGCCGTTGCGCACGCGCTCCTGCTCGGTAGGCGTCAGCCACACGTACTGCGGGTGGTCGGTGGTGATCGTGAGGGAGCTGTCCTGCCAGGAGGTGCCGCCGTCGTCGGTAAAGATGCGGGTGCCCCACTCGCCGACCGCCCAGGCGTTGTTGGCGTCGACCGCGTGCACCGAAAAGAGGTGGAAGCCGTCCTCGGTCTTCGGGTTCGACTGAGGCTCCCAGGTCTTCCCGCCGTCGCGGGTGTGAAGGACGGTGCCCAGCTGCCCGACGATCCAGCCCCGCTCGGCGTCGGCCATGGAGATGTCGTACATGAGCAGGTTCTGGTCGATCCCGTTCACCGCTCCCTTGCGCCACGTCTGGCCCGCGTCCTCGCTGCGGTAGACGGCGGTGCGGTAGCCGACCGCCACGGTCGTCATCTCGTCGGGCACCGCCACGGCGAAGAGATCGTCGTAAAGGTCGATCTCCCCCGAGGTTGCCCCCGGCTCGAAGTGGGCGTCGTGGCATCCCACGGCGGCTAGGGCGAGTGCGAGGAGGCCGAAGGCTCCGCAACGCAAGGGGGTCATCGTTCGGGCTCCCGGTGCAGATGCGTGAGGGGCCGGAAGCGCGGCCGCGCTTCCGGCCCCCACGCGGGTTCGATCGAAGTCTCGGCTAGCGGCCTCTCGTGAGCCGGCCGATGTCGATGTAGCGACGCACCTTGCCCTTGCTGGGGAGCGGCGTGCCGTTGGCGTCCCAGAACTCGATGCGGTTTCCGGTGCCCGTCTGGACGTTCACGATCATGTCCGAGACCACCTTCAGGTCGCGGGGCTCCGGGATGCCCTTCCAGCCCTTGTAGTACTCGTCGTCGGATCCGCTCCAGCGCTTGTTGTGCCACAGGATCTTCCAGAGCTCCTCCTTCTGGTCGTACGCGAAGGAATAGAGCGGCGCGAGCGTCTCCTTGTCGATGTAGATGTCCTTGTGGTGATACGGATGATCCTCATTCTTAGGCGTCATCCGGATCTTCACCGCCTTGCGCAGCTCCCAGAGGTCGTCCGCGTACGAGAGGCCGTACGGGCCGAAGTTGTGCTCCTTGTTGTACGGGTACGCCCGCACCTTGCTGTTCATCGGAGCCAG
>CAXMOD010000250.1:0-12662 GCA_964194905.1 uncultured Desulfobacterales bacterium
CGATCACGAAAGGACGCGTCTTGTCCGAGAGCCAGATTACGCCGTCGCGGCGGTGCACCACCTGCATGCGCGCGAAACGGGCGTAGAACTCGGCGCTGTCGTCGAGGTTGCTCACGGGGAGCGCCACGTGGGTGAGGCCGATATCCATGGCGCGAGCATAGGGCCGCCGGAGCCCGACGGGCTACTCCTGCGCGTTGCGGATCAGCTGGACGAAGAAGCGGATCGCGTCCGCGTGACCCTGCACCGAGGTGCGCTCGTCGATGCCGTGTGCGCGGCTCAGATCGCTCGGTCCGAAGCGATACGGACTGAAGCGGTAGACGTCGTCGGAGACCTCGGTGTAGTAGCGCGCGTCGGTTCCGCCCAGCACCAGGGCCGGGGCCACGATGGCCTCCGGGAAGACCTGTCCGATCGTGCGCTGCATCAGCGTGAAGTGGGGCGACGCCGGATCCGACACCGGCGACGCCTCGCGCGGCAAGCTCAGCGGTTCCACCTTCACCCGCTCGTCGCCGATGGCCGCGCGGTCGTGCGCCAGCACGTCCTCCGCCGTGTCGCCCGGCAGGATGCGGTGGTTGACGATCGCCTCGGCACGGTTCGGGAGGACGTTGTCCTTGGGACTGCCCTCGATCATCGTGGCGGCGGTGGTGGTGCGCAGCGTGGCGTTGGTGCCCGGGTTGGCGGCCAGGAAACGCTTCACCAGGCCCTCGAAGAGCCAGAGGTTGGCGAAGATCACGCGTTGGCCGAGGGGAAGCTCGGGCCCGATGTAGTCGAACAGCTCCCGGCTCACGCCCTTGAGCCGGGCCGGCATCGGCGAGCGCTCCAGCCGGTGGATCGCCGTCGCCAGGATACCGACGGCCGTGTGCGGCGGCGGGGTCGAGGAGTGTCCGCCTACCTGCTCCACGACGAGGCGCACCGACATGTAGCCCTTCTCGGCCACACCGATCAGCGCGGCCGCCCTCTCCAGGCCCGGGAGCATGCCGTCGATGACCGCCATCCCCTCGTCCACCACCAGCGCCGGGCGGATGCCGCGGGTCTTCAACAGCCCGGCGACGGCCTGCGCCCCGGTGCCGCCGACTTCCTCGTCGTGGCCGAACGCCAGCATCAGCGTGCGTCGCGGCTGGAAGCCTTCGCGTGCCAGGATCTCCACCGCCTCGAGGATCGCGACCAGGTTGCCCTTGTCGTCCATCGTGCCGCGTCCCCAGACGAAACCGTCGACGATCACCCCGTCCCAGGGGGGCTGGCTCCAGCGCTCCACGGTGTCGGGCGGAACGGGCACCACGTCCTGGTGCGCCAGCAGCAGCAGCGGCGGCAGGCTCGGGTCCGAGCCCTGCCAGGTGTAGAGCAGGTCCAGCTCGCCGACGGTCTCGCGGGCGAGCGCTCGGTGCGCGGCGGGGAAGGTCCCGCGCAGGTCGCGCTGGAGGGCCAGGAAGGCGCCACGGTCGAGGTTGGAACGGTCGAAATGGGAGATGGTGCGGTGGCGGATCATCAGGGCCAGGCGCCGCGCGGCAGCCTCGGCGTCCACCTCGGCGAGCGAGACCGGCTCCACCGCGAGCTGGCGAGACGCGAGGCCCGAGCCCCGCACCAACAGAACGGCGCCGAGGCCCAGCAGGCCGAGAAGCAGTAGAAGCAGAACTCTGCGCATGGCTCCCCCTGGAAGAGCGCGCATCATACTACTCTGCGCCCGTGAGTTTGGAGCCCTACCTGACCGGTCCCATCCGGGACGACTTCGACCACTGGTGCGAAACGACCCTGGGCCGCTTCATCCCCCCGCTCTCCTTCAGCGAGGTGCGCAAGGGCGTGCGCGCCCTTTCGAGCCTCTACGTGGAGCGGCGCGCGGAGGGCAGGCTCTCGGCGCGCTCGCTCGAAGGTCACGGCAAACGGGCGGCGTTCGCCTGCTACTACGCGCCGTTGCACTTCCTGGCCGCCTGGCACGCAGCGGCACCGCTGGCGCAGGACGCAACCCAGGAGGTGAAGCGGGTGATCGACCTCGGCTGCGGCAGCGGGGCCGCCGGCGCCGCGTGCGCGCGCGCGCTGGGCGGTGCCTCCGTGCTGGGACTCGACCGTTCGGGCTGGGCTCTGGGAGAGGCTCGTCGCACCTGGCGCGCCTTCGGCCTGGTGGGCCGCGCCCGCAGGGGAGTGCTGCCCGCGGCCCTCCCCCGCTGGGGGCGCGGCGATCTGCTGTGCGTCGCCTGGGCCGTCAACGAGCTCGACGAGGCGCCCCGCGACGCGCTGCTCGAGGCGTTGCTTCGCGCGGTGGAACGGGACGCTCGCCTGCTGTTGCTCGAGCCGCTGGCGGGCGCTGCCAGCCCCTGGTGGGACGCCTGGCGGAAGCGCTTCGCCGACGCGGGCGTGGAGTCGCACGCGCTGAAGCGGACCCTCGCGCTGCCCGCCTGGATCCAGCGCATGGACAAGGCCGCCGGTCTCAGACACCGCCCCTTGGGCGCGCGCGTCCTGCGCAGCAGCGCCTGATCGACGTCAGCTCGGGGTGAGCACCGCCCGGGCGAAGGCGACGGCGGATTCGCGGCGCGCGCGAACGGCCGCCGCACCGGCGCCGCGCTCGGCCAGAGCCGCCTCGAGCAGCAGCGCACCGAGGATCTGGCGGGCGGTGGGCTCGGCCGCCACGGGCCGGACGACGCCGGCCGCGGCGGCGCGCCGCAGCCAGTCCGAGAGCCCGGTAAAGAGACGCACCGCCACGGCGGGGTAGCGACGCCGCCCGGCCGCGGTGCGAGCGTTGGCGCCCTCGGGATCGAGCAGGATGCGCAGCAGGAAGCGGGCCTCGTCGGTGTCGAGGCGCTCGGCCAGCCGCCCGATCGCCACGATGCCCGTCGCCAGACGCGGCGGGGAGTCGCGACGCAGCGGCTCCACGCACGGCAGCAGCGAGGCGGCAAGCCGCTCGAGCACCCCCTGCACGATCTCGCCCTTGCCCGTGAAGTGGTGAAAGAGGGAGCTGTTGTGAAGTCCCACGTGCGCGCCCAGGGCGCGCAGCGTGACGCGGTCGAAGCCGCGATCCGCGAACAGCTCCAGGGCCTCGCCGACGATCCGTTCCCGGGACATGATCCATCCTCCAGACGCGCCAAGCGCTTGCTTGGTATGACACCAGCAAGCGCTTGGTTTGTCAACGAAGAAGATCGAAATCCCACGAGGGAGAACCGGCGCCGCCCCCTCCCGGCAGCAACCCGGTCACCCCTCAATCGCAGTCGAGATTACGTAACGGCCTGATTGGAAAGGGCTTTGTGATCCCCGTCACGCCCTCATCAGGGGCTGGCGCCCAGCACGGTGGCCACGTCGTTGCGCAGCAGGCTGGGGACCAGGAAGCCCGTGCTGTAGATGTTGCGCACCGCGCCGGAGCCGTCCACCAGGAATACCTTCAGCACGTGCTGGAGGCGTTCGGCATCGCTGCCCTCGACCGGGATCGCGGTCACCCGCTGGCCGAAGTCGTCGAGCACTGGCGCCAGGGCCCCCCGGTCCGGTGCAGTGAGGAAATCCCAGCGTCCTCGCGGCTCCATGTGGGTGCGCAGCTCGGCCATGCGCGCGGGGTCGTCCTGCTCGGGATCGAAGCTCACCGTCACGAGCCGGGTCCGCGCCGAGAGGGCCGGTGTCCCGGCCAGCTCCCGGTCCAGGCCGCGCAGCGTCGCCAGAGCCAGCGGGCAGGCCTCCGCGCAGCGACCGTAGACGAACGAGACTACGGCCACCTCGTCCGCCCCGATCCCGAGCACCGGTGCCTTCTCCCCACTCGCGCCGAGCAGCCAGTGCTCGGACACGCGCTGGATCACCGGCAGCTCGTAGGTGCCGGCCGCCGGCGGCTCGTAGTCGAGCGACGGCGGCGGGGGAGGGTCGTGGGCGCCGGCGGTGGAAGCCACCGCCAGCGTCACGACCCCGAGAGACACGACCCGAAGGGCCACGACGACCGCCGCGCGCAGCGCGGCCATCAACGCGCCGAGGCCACCTTGCCGGGCTCGAAGGCGGCGTCGCCGAAGCGCATGATGTGCGGTCGGCCCAGCTCGAGCGCGCGGAAGTCCACCTCGAAGGTCGGCGTCAGCGTCTTGCCGTCCCAGGTGAACGCCTTCAGGAACTGCTCGTTGGCCGGGCCGCGCTTGTCCCAGTTCGCCAGCAGCGACGACGTGAAGTACACGCGCTTGCCGTCCCAGGACTGGGAGACCATGTTGACCTGCTCGCCGATCTTGCGCTCGTAGATCTGCTTGGGCGCGCGCGGATTCGAGACGTCGAAGACGCGCGTCGTGCCGTCCATGAAGCTGTCCACGAAGAGCGTCCGGTCGTCGGACGAGAGGCTGATGTCCACCGGCAGCGGAATCTTGCTCGGGTCCCCGATGTCGGCCAGCTCCACGGCCTCGAAGGTCCCGTCGGTCCTGCGGAAGACCCCCCACAGCTTCGACGTGAGCGCGGTGCTCGTGAAGGCCCAGTTGTGCCTGGGCTGGAGCGCCCAGCGGATCTCCAGTGGTGCACCGGGCACATCCAAGATCTGGAGAGGCTTCATCGCATGGAAGTCCCACACGACCATGTTGTTGCCGAAGTTCCCCATGGCTACTTCGTCGCTGATCACCTTGGACAGCTCGGTCATGTAGTTGTTCTTGCCCGTAAATGACGAAGTGAGCATGCGGTTCAGGTTGACGTTGACGCGCGCGTCGTAGCCGTAGGGCGCCTCATCGGGCATCCAGGTCGTGCGCACGAACTTTCCGGCGTTGTTGTACTCCGCGATGCCGGTGCGGCCGCCGCGGTCCAGGGCGTTCGAGAGACCCGTGATGAGCATGCGCCCCGGCAGCGCGTAGAACGTGTGGGGCCCGACCACGCCTCCCGTGGCCTCGACGAAGTCGTCGATCCTGCGCACCAGCTTCGGCCGCGCGGGGTCGGTCGCCACATCGAAGATGTAGATCTCGTTGGTGTCGAGACCGCCCAGCCAGAGGCGCGAGCGGTCGTCGTTGAAGCCACCGTGGTGGGCCTCGGAGCGGCCGTCCAGGGACGACACGGACAACACCTGCCCGTACCTCGGGCTCGCCGGGTTGGCGCCCACCGTGACGAGCTTGTCGTTGCCGTCACCCCAGCCCTTCACACCCAGAGTCCACACGTAGATGTAGTCCTCCTGGCCGATGATCTTGGGCAGATAGGGCGATTGGCAGGTTTCGTCGGCGCGGGCGCTCGTGCCCCCCATGACCAGCAGAGGTGCGGCCAGCGCCAGCAGCCCCAGCGCGAGTCCGCGAGTCGCCCGAATCATCCGATCGACATGAATCTCCACCGGCAATCCCTCCAGTTCGCGGGCGTTATCGTACCATCGTCGAGGCTGGCGATGTGACGCCGGCCACCGATCATGCCTGAACTGCCCGACGTCGCGCTCTACGTGGATCACCTGGGGCGCCGGGTGCGCGGCTTCCCGCTGGAGGCGGTGCGTCTGGCCAGTCCGTCGCTACTGCGAACCGTAGACCCGCCGCCCGGCGCCGCGGTGGGACGCCGAGTCACGGGCGTGGAACGCATGGGGAAGCGGGTGGTGCTCGCCTTCGAGGGCGGGCTCTACTTCGTGCTCCACCTCATGATCGCGGGGCGCCTTCGCTGGAAGAAGCGGGGTGCGGCGGTGCCGCGCCGGCTCGGCCACGCCGGCTTCGACTTCCCGGACGGAACCCTGCTGCTCACGGAGGCCGGCACCAAGAAGCGGGCGTCGCTGCACGTGGTCTCCGGGACCGACGCGCTGCGCGCCCTCGACCCCGGCGGACTGGAGGTCCTCGACAGCGAGCTCGCTTCTTTCGCGGAGCGCCTGCAGCGCGGCAACCACACCCTGAAGCGCGCGCTCACCGACCCACGCCTCTTCTCCGGGATCGGCAACGCCTATTCGGACGAGATCCTGCATGCCGCCCGCCTCTCACCGGTGACGCTCACCTCGCGCCTTTCGGACGAAGACGTGCGTGGCCTGTGGATTGCCACCCGCGAGACGTTGCGCGCGTGGAGCGAGCGGCTGCGCGCCGAGACGGGAGATGCCTTCCCCGAGAAGGTGACCGCCTTCCGGGAGGGAATGGCGGTGCACGGCCGCTACCGCAAACCGTGCCCGGACTGCGGCTCGCCAGTACAGCGCATCGTGTACGCCTCGAACGAGACCAACTACTGCGCCGGCTGCCAGACCGGCGGAAAGCTGCTGGCGGACCGCGCGCTTTCGCGTCTCTTGAAGAAGGACTGGCCGCGCAGTCCGGAGGAGCTGGAGGCGCGCCTGGCCGGGGACGGCTCGTGAGGCGCGCACGGACCCTGCGCGCAACCGTGTCGTGGGGTGCCGCAGCGCTCCTCGTGGCCTTGGCCTTCGCGGGCTGCCGCGACGAGGAGCCGGCGGCGCCGCGCGAGCTGACCCAGGCAGGGGCGGCGACCAGCCACGATCCCGACGACCCGCCCCACGCGCGGCGCGACATGACCCGAATGCTGCGCGACCAGGTCGCCGCCGTGCGCCACCCGGGCGACGGCGGCGGGCGCGCGTGGCTCGAGGGCGACGCCGAGGCTAGCGCCCGAACGCCGGGGCGCTGGACGATCGTCTTCGAGGCGGGCCCCCACGGCGTGGCCGAAGGGGGCGCGGTCTTCCTGATGACGTCGCCCTTCTGGGGCTGGAGCACACCACAGACGTCCCAGCCTGATCTTCCCGGCTTCACCGCCGTGACGACCGATGCCGCGGGTGTCCTGCTGGAGACGGCCACGGTGGACGTCCAGCTCCTGGCAGTAGTGATCGGCGGCCGCGCGCTCGCAGCGGGCGAGCGCATCCGCTTCGTGTTCGGCGCGGGACCGGCGCTGGCCGGCGCCGACCGGTTCGCCGAGCGCGAGGAGCGCATCTGGCTGGCCGTGGACGCGGACGGCGACGGCGCGCGCACGGTGCTGCGAGACTCCCCTCACCTCGACATCGCCCCGGGTCCCGCGACACGCCTGCACCTCTTCCTGACGAGCACCGGGACACCGGGGGACCGCGCGCACCTCAGCGCGGCGCTGCTCGACCAGGAGGGCAACACGGCGAGCGGCTTCCGGGGCGAAGTGGCGCTGGAGCTCCCCGACGGCCTCGCCGGACCCGAGCGTCTGGTCCTCGGACCGGGCGATGCGGGCGTGGGGCACGCGGAGCTCGAGGTACGAAAAGAGGGCGTCCACCGCGTGCGGGCGCGCACGGGCGAGCTCGAGGCGGAGAGCAATCCGCTTCTCGCCGACGGCGGGCCCGCCGTGCTCTGGGGTGACCTGCACGGACACTCACAGCTCTCCGACGGGACGGGCACGCCCGAGGACTGGTACCGTTACGCCCGCGACGTGGCCGCCCTCGACGTGGCCGCCCTCACCGACCACGACCACTGGGGCGTCGTCTTCCTGGACGAGAGCCCGGAGCTGTGGCAGCGCATCACGAAGGCGGCACACGCGGCCAACGCGCCGGGCTCCTTCGTGTCGCTCCTCGGCTACGAGTGGACCAGCTGGATCCACGGCCACCGCCACGTACTGCACTTCGCCGACGACGGACCGCTCTTCTCCTCCCTCGACGAAGCGACCGACGATCCCCGCGAGCTCTGGGCGGCCCTGGGTGAGCGACCGGCGCTGACCTTCGCGCACCACTCGGCGGGAGGGCCGATCCCTACCAACTGGGCGATCCCACCGGACCCGCGCTTCGAGCCGGTAACCGAGATCACGTCGGTGCACGGCAGCAGCGAAGCCCTCGACTCGCCGAGGCTCATCTACGATCCAGTGCCCGGCAACTTCGTGCGCGACGTGCTCGACGTCGGCTATCGACTCGGCTTCGTCGGCAGCGGCGACGGACACGACGGGCACCCGGGGCTGGCCCACGTGGCGTCGCCGACCGGCGGACTGGTGGCGCTGGTCGACGCGCGCCACACGCGCGAGTCGGTGCTGACCACACTGCGCACGCGGCGCACCTACGCCACCAACGGCCCGCGCATCGTGTTGCGAGCGCATCTGGCGGGGCGGCCCATGGGCAGTGCGATTCCCGCCGCAGAACTGGCGCACGATCCGAGGGTTCGAATCCGCGTGGCGGCGCCGGGCGAGCTGAGCGAGATCGCCCTGGTGCGCAGTGGCGACATCGTCGCCCGTTGGGACGGCGAGGGTGCCCGCGACGCGGAGCTGGAGATCCCGGTGCCGGACCTGTCGCCGGGCGAGTACGTCTACGTGCGGGTGGTCCAGGTCGGCGGGGGGGCGGCCTGGAGCAGCCCGTTCTTCATCGACTGAGGCCCTTCTCGACCGACGGGAGGGGTTCAGGACGAAGTGGCGCCGAGCACGTCGCGCTCGTACTCCTCGAGCGACTCGTGCACCGCGAAGCGCGGCCGCCCGCAGGCCGTCTCGCGATCCGGCAGGCACACGGCGCCCGCCGCATCCGCCAGCGTCTCCACCAGGCGACGCAGGGCCTCGAGCGGCTTGGCCTCGCTCCTCACGAAACGCCGCGGATCGAAGCGGTCCGAGCGCAGGCGCACCACCTGGAGCGGTCGCCCCGCGGCGTCGTTCCAGTTCAGCGCCAGGTCCACCAGCAGCACCGGCTTGGCGCCGATCCCTCGCACCGCGCCGGCGGACACCGCCTCCACCCGTTCGAAGCGCAGGCGCGTCTTGCCGCGACCGTCTACGTCGAGGGAGATGGAATCGTCGCGCAGGCGCAGCGGCACCGCCTCCACCACGCGCAGCGGACGCGGTGCCGGAACGGGGACCGCCACCGGCTCGGGTTCCGGCCCGGCGTCGACGGATTCGTCGGGCTCCAGCGGGATCGCCCCGAAGTCCTCCGGCGCGGGGTTCGAGTCGGCGCTGCCGGGGCGCGCCTCGACCTCCAGCAAGCTCGCGTCGAAGGTGCCCGGTTCCACCCCGGGATCGGGCTCTTCGAAGGTCAGCGTCGGCGGGGGCGCGACCTCCGCCGGCTCCTCGCGCAGCAGCGGCGGCGGCGCGCCCTCCGTGATGGGGCCCAACTCGGCCGCCGGGGCGGCGGCGCCAAGGTCGATGTCGTCGAGGTCGATGTCGGCCGGTTCCTCGTCCGTCAGGTCCTCGTCATCGAGATCCAGACCTGCGAGATCGGCATCCCGCTCGACGTCCGGAGCGGCGTCCACGGGTGCCGGCGACGCGGGCATGGGTGCGCTCTCGGAGACCGCGCTCGGCGGGCTCTCGTCGTCCTGCGCCTCCGCGGCCAGGTCCAGCGGGTCGAAGGAGTTGCCGCCGCCCTCGTAGGCCGAGACCTCCGGGGCGAGTGAGCTGGAGTCGGCCAGGTCGGGCACCGGCTCGTCGTCCAGACCGGGCAGGTTCAGGCTGGCGCCGAGCGGCTGCGGCTCAGGCTCCTCGAGCGAAGCACCCAGCGTCTCCAGGAGCTGCTGCGCCTCCGCTACTTCCGCGGGATCGGGCGATCCCGCCGCGATGCGCGCGGCGCGCGCGCAGACGCGGGCGTCGAGGTCGCGCGCCAGGCGCGCCAGACGCAGCGCCACGCCCGGCGTCGCGTCCGGCGAGTCGAGGGCTCGGTCGATCACATCCGCGGCCAGCAGCTGCTTGTTCTTTTCGGCCAGGTCTGGCGCGAGGCGCAGGGCCAACGCGGGGTCGACCGGCAAGCGCTCCGCGCGCTGCGCGAACTCGATCCAGTGCTGCACCGCCAGGTCCGTCTCACCGGCGCGGATCTCGTCGCGGATGAGCCGCAGCAGGCTCGGCGCCACCTCGGCGGCGCGCCCCAGGGCGCTGCCCACGTCCCAGAGCGCCTGGGCGGCTTCGCGGTTGCGCGGATCGCGGCGGACCTCGCGCGAGAGCATCTCGAAGGCCTGCTCGTTGTCACCCTCTTCCGCCAAGGCCATGGCTGCCTCGACGCCGGCGTTGCTGACCGCGCCGATCTTGCGGTCCACGACCTGGTCCATCCAGCGTTCTTCGATGCGCACCGCACGCATGGCCACGGCCACCAGCGCGCCGAACGCGAATCCGCCCACGTGGGCCCAGTAGGCGACGCCGGCGCCCCCGTTGGGGTTGACCGCCTCGCTGACGCGCGCCATCAGGAACTCGCCGGCGAACCAGAGCGGCAGCATCAGCCAGGCGGGCGCCGAGAAGGTGAAGCCGACGACCACGAACCAGGCCAGGTAGCGGAGCTTGGCCCTCCAGAATCGCACCAGGAAGGCGCCCATGCAGCCCGCCACCGCCCCCGACGCGCCGACCAGGGGCGTCGCGAGGTCCGGGAAGCGGCTCATGAAGAGCCCTGCTGCGGCGAGCCCCGCCAGCAGGTAGAACGTGAGGTAGACCGGCCGTCCCCAGCGGTCTTCGATGAACGGGCCCGTGAGGAACAGAAACAGCATGTTCCCCAGCAGGTGCATCCAGCCGCCGTGGAGGAACATGTACCCGAACGCGCCCAGCAACGTGGCCTCGCCGGTGACCAGGCCCCACTTGAAGAAGGGATGCTCCTTGCGGGCCTCGATGGCGGCGTTGACGATTGCGTCGAACTCCTCCTGCTGTTGCTCGCGCTGGAACGACGGAATCATGCGCGTGCTCTGGCCGGATTCCTCGCGCTGCTGCAACTCCGCTGTGCGCTGCGACTCCCAGTCGGGACCGAACAGGAGACGCAGCACGGGCTCCAGCTCCTCCGATGGCGTGAGGTACGGGTGCTCCAGGAAGTACTGCACCGCCTCTTGCATCTTGAGGTCGTGCCGGTCGGTGATCTCGCGGCTGACGGAGTTCGTGTACAGGAACACACCCAGGCAGGCCGCCATCAGCATGTACGTCACCCAGGGATCGCGACGCACCGTGCTGGTGTCGTGTCCGATGGGAAGGAACATGGCTCTCCGCGAGGGGGGAACGTCCCTATCTGAGCGGCCGGAACGTCCCCGACCTGAAGGAGAAACCGGGAGGTGACGGGTGGAATCCCCCGCGTCTCGGTCCTGCTTCCGGTACGCGATGCCGGGGCGACCCTCGGGGCCTGCTTGCGCAGCCTGGAGCGCCAGAGCCTCGCCGACTGGGAGTGCGTTCTGGTGGACGACGGCTCCTGCGACGACGGCCCCGACCTCGCGCACCGAGCCGCCGCCCGTGACCCGCGCATCCGCATCCTGGAGCGGCCGGCGGGCGGCATCGTTGCGGCCCTGCGCGACGGGCTCGCCGCGTGCCGCGCGCCGCTCGTGGCGCGCATGGACGCCGACGACGTGATGCACCGCCGGCGCCTGGAACGCCAGCTGGCTGCGCTGGCCGCGCACCCGGCGTGGGCAGGCGTGGGCTGTCACGTGCGCCTCTTCCCGCGGCGCGGCCTCGGCCCCGGCGACCGCGCCTACGAGCGCTGGCTGTGCGACATCGATTCCGTCGACGCCGTGCGGCGCGAGTCCTTCGTCGAGTGCCCGCTGGCTCACCCGACGCTGGTGTTGCGGCGCGCGCTGCTCGAGCACTACGGCTACCGCGACGTCCCCTGGGCCGAGGACTACGACCTCCTGCTGCGCATGCTCGCCGACGGACGCAGCCTCGGCGTGGTGCCCGAGCGCCTCCTGGGGTGGCGCCACGGCGACCCGGCGCAGCGTCTCTCGCGCCGCGATCCCCGCTACGCGCCCGACCGCTTCACGGCGTGCAAGGCGGCGTTCCTGGCCGAGGGATTCCTGCGCGACCACGAGCGCTACATCCTGTGGGGCTACGGCGGAACCGGGCGCGCGCTGCGCCGCGAGCTGGCGGCGCACGGGCGCCACCCGTCCCACATCGTCGAGCTGCACCCGGGCCGCCTCGGCCAGACGATCCACGGCGCTCCGGTGATCGAACCGGCGGAGCTGGCCGCCCTCCCCCGCGGACCCCTCATCGCCTCGGTGGCCGGCGCCGGACCGCGCGCCCGGGTGCGCGGCGCGCTCGGGGAGCTGGGCTTTCGCGAGGAGCGCGACTACGTGGTCGCCGCCTGACCGGAACGGACATCCGGACCGAGGAGCTCAGAACTCGGCGTAGCCCGGCACGCGCGGGAACGGGATCACGTCGCGGATGTTGGCCATCCCGGTCACGAACTGCACCAGCCGCTCGAAGCCCACGCCGAAACCCGCGTGGGGCACGCTGCCGTAGCGGCGCAGGTCGAGATACCACGCGTAGTCCTCCTCGGGCAGGCCCGCGTCGAGGATGCGCCGGCGCAGCCGCTCGTGGCGGTGCTCGCGCTGGGAGCCGCCGATGATCTCGCCCACCTGGGGCACCAGCACGTCCATCGCGCGCACCGTGCGGTCGTCGTCGTTGGCGTACATGTAGAAGGCCTTGATGTCCTTCGGGTAGTCGGTCACGACCAGCGGCCGGCCGATCTTCTCCTCGGCCAGGTAGCGCTCGTGCTCGCTCTGCAGGTCCACGCCCCAGGAGACCGGGTGCTCGAAGTCGCGCCCCGCCTTCTCGAGCAGCGCCACGGCATCGGTGTAGGTGAGGCGTTCGAAGTCCGACTCGGCCACGTGCTGCAGGCGCGCGATCACGCCCGGCTCGATGCGCTGCTCGAAGAAGGCCATGTCGTCCGCGCGCCGCTCGAGCACGCGGCCGACGACGAAGCGCAGGAACTCCTCGGCCAGCGCCACGACGTCATCGAGCTCACAGAAGGCCAGCTCCGGCTCGATCATCCAGAACTCAGCCAGGTGACGGCTCGTGTTCGAGTTCTCTGCGCGGAAGGTGGGCCCGAACGTGTACACCCGCTCCAACGCCAGCGCCGCGATCTCGGCTTCGAGCTGTCCCGAAACCGTGAGGTGGGCTGCGCGGCC
>CAXMOD010000251.1:0-8726 GCA_964194905.1 uncultured Desulfobacterales bacterium
CGACGAAGCCCACCTCCTCGGCACGCGTGAACTGGCCGCGCACGTCCACACGCCGGCGCGGGTCGATGCGGTCGACGGCGTCCAGCAGCGCCAGGCTGGCGGCCACGCCGGCCAGGTCGTCTACGACGCGGCTCTGGATCAGGTCACGTCGCGCGTCGTAGCGCCAGGCGGGAAGGTCCCACATCCCGTAGGCGCCTCGGGGGACCGGCCGCGCGGAGCGCAGTACCACGCGCTTCTCGCCGGAGCGCCGGTCGACGCGCGCGCGCTCGACGCGGGCGCGGATCTCGTCATCGTCGCTGAAGAAGCGAGCGCGCGCGCCGGGGAAGCTGGCCAGCGGGACACCACCGAGGAAGTCCGCATCGACCCGGTATCCGGCGCCGGAGCGGCGCGATCCGCGGGCGCGGAAGCCCGGGTGGTCCATGTGGGCCGCCAGGACCAGAGGCGTTCGCGACTTGCGTACCCCGCGGCGTGCGATCGCGACGTTGCCGTCGCGGTCCTCCGAGAGCGAGAGATGCGGCCGCTGCGCGGCGAACTCGCGCAACCATGCGATCACCTCTCCTTCCCGGTAGGGCGCCGTCGGGCACGAGAGCGTGCGCTTCGCGAGGCGCAGTACGGTAGGGCGGCGGATGGCCGAGCGAGCGGGGCGGGCCATCAGGACTTGCGCAGCGCCTCTTGGATCTCCGCCGAGAGCGCGCGGACCGCCGCGAAGGCGGAGGGGAGCGGGTCTGCGTGCAGGCGCGCGGCCACGGCGTTGCGGCCACCCACCGCGTCGAGCCCGAAGCTGCCGAAGCGCACCTCGAGAGCCTCCAGCGCCCAGGCCTCGTCGGCGCGACGGCGGCGGCGTTGCAGCTCGCCGGCGGCTTCCATGTGCGCTCGGTGCGCGTCGAGGGCGTCCAGGAGCGGCTCGATGCCCACGCCGTCGCGCGCCGAGACCTTGAGCACCGGCGGCGTCCAGGCGGCGTCGCCGGATTCCGAAAGTCCCAGCCCCGCGGCCAGCTCCGCCGCGGTGAGCTCCGCCGCGGCGCCGAGGTCGGCCTTGTTGACCGCGAAGACGTCCGGCAGCTCCAGCACGCCGGCCTTCATGAACTGGAGCATGTCGCCGGCCCCCGGCTGGGCCAGGTAGAGAAGGGTGTCCGCAACGCCGGTCACGTCCGCTTCGGACTGACCGACGCCCACCGTCTCGATGAAGACGCGGTCGAAGGCGCCGGCCATCACCAGGGCGCTCGCGCGGGTGGCGTCGGCGAGGCCACCGAGGCGATCGCGCGCGGCCATGCTGCGGAAGAAGACGCCGGCGTCGGTGGAGGAGGAGCGCAGCCGGATGCGGTCGCCGAGAAGGGCTCCCCCGCTGCGCCGGCTCGACGGATCCACTGCGACCACCCCGACGGTCTCGCCGCGCGCGCGCAGCACCCGCACCAGCGCATCGAGCAGCGTGGACTTGCCGGCGCCCGGCGCCCCCGTGACGCCCACACGCGCGGCGCCCGGCGAAGGGAGCTGATGCTCCAGTGTCACGAGCAGCTGGAATGCCGCTTCGCGCTGCTCCAGACGCGAGTCATCGATGAGATTCAGCGCATCGGCGACGGCGTCGCGGTCGCCGGCGAGGACGCGTCGAGCGAGATCACGCGGCAGCGGCCGACTCCGCCACCACGTCCACGATCTCGCCCATGATGCGGGCCAGGTCGAAGTCCTTGGGCGTGTAGACGCGGCACACGCCGGCGCGGCGCAGAACCTCGGCGTCGTCCTCCGGGATGATGCCGCCGACGATCACCGGAATCCCACCCAGGCCGCGCGCCGAAAGGCGCTGCAGCACGTCGAGCACCAGCACACCGTGGGAGCCCGAGAGGATGGAGAGGCCGATCACGTGCACGCCCTCGTCGTGAGCCGACTGGGCGATCTCCTCGGGGGTGAGGCGGATTCCCTCGTACACCACCTCCATGCCCACGTCGCGCGCCTTCACCGCGATCTGCTCTGCGCCGTTGCTGTGGCCGTCGAGACCGGGCTTGCCCACGAGGATCTTCAGCGGGCGGCCCAGCTTGTCCGAGAGCGCGTGCACGCGGTCGCGCACGGCCCGCGTGGTCCCTGCGGCCACGGCGGCCGGTCGGTCGGTGACTCCGGTCGGAGCGCGGTATTCGCCGAAGATTTCGCGCATACAGTCGGCCCACTCCCCGGTGGTCACGCCCGCGTGGGCGGCAGCGATCGAAGGAGGCATCACGTTGCCGCCGTTCGCCACCACGTCGCGCAGGTTGCCGAGGGCGCTCTCGACGTCGGTCTTGTTGCGCCGCGAACGGAACGACTCGAGGCGCTCGATCTGCTCGCGCTCGGCGGTGTCGTCCACCTTCAGGATCGACTGGATCCCCTCCAGCAGCGGCGAAGGCTCGGCCTCGGTGTAGGAGTTGACGCCGATGACCTGGATGTCGCCCCCCTCGATGGCCCGCAGGCGCGCCGACTGGGACTCCACCAGGCGCTGCTTCATGTAGGCGTTCTCCACGGCCGCGACGGCGCCGCCCATGTCGAGCACCTTCTGGAGCTCCGCCTCGGCCTCTTCCTGGAGGGCGCGGGTGCGGGCCTCGATGACGTGGGAGCCGTCGAAGATGTCGCCGTACTCGAGCAGGTCGGTCTCGTAGGCGAGGATCTGCTGGATGCGCAGCGACCACTGCTGGTCCCAGGGGCGCGGCAGCCCGAGGGCTTCGTTCCAGGCGGGCAGCTGGAGCGCGCGGCAGCGCGCCTTCTTGGACATCGTCACACCGAGCGCTTCGAGCACGATGCGGATGACGTTGTTCTCGGGCTGGGCCTCGGTGAGCCCCAGGCTGTTGACCTGCACGCCGTAGCGGAAGCGGCGCGCCTTGGGGTCCTCGACGCCGTAGCGGTCGCGGGTGAGCGCGTCCCACAGCTCGACCATCGCGCGGCCCTTGCACACCTCCTCCAGGAAGCGGATGCCCGAGTTGAGGAAGAAGGAGATGCGCGCCACCACCCGCGGGATCGCCTCGGGCGGCACGTCGTCGCGCGCGCGCACGGCGTCGAGCACCGCGACGGCCGTGGCCATGCTGTAGGCGATCTCCTGGACCGGCGTCGCACCGGCTTCCTGGAGGTGGTACGAGCAGACGTTGATCGGGTTCCACTTGGGGATCGCGTCCACGGTGTAGGCCACCATGTCGCTGATCAGGCGCAGCGAGGGCTCGGGCGGGAACACGTAGGTGCCCCGCGACAAATACTCCTTGATGATGTCGTTCTGGGTGGTGCCCTGAAGACTGGAGGGCTCGACACCCTGGCGCTCCGCAGCGGCCACGTACAACGCCAGCAGCCAGGCGGCGGTGGCGTTGATGGTCATCGAGGTGTTCATCTTCTCGAGCGGGATCTGCTCGAAGAGGGCCTGCATGTCCTCGACGTGCCCGATCGGGACGCCCACCTTGCCCACTTCGCCGCGCGCCAGCGCGTGGTCGGCGTCGTAGCCGGTCTGGGTGGGCAGATCGAAGGCGACCGAGAGGCCCGTCTGCCCCCTGGCCAGGTTGGTGCGGTACAGCGCGTTGCTCGCCTGCGCGGACGAGTGGCCCGAATACGTGCGGAACACCCAGGGTTTGTCGCGCTCGGGCTGGCTCATCGAAGCCTCCGGCGTGGCACTGGCGCGGCTCTTCTGCCGCAACTACCCGAGAAAGCTAACGAAAGGCCTACGGAGGGGCAATCGAGGGGCTATCGTGGGCCGCGTGCCCGCCGAAAGCGAGTTCTTCTTCCGGCTGACCCCCGATCCGGTGCTCGACGCCGTCGAGGCGGGCGGCTTCCGCACCACGGGCCACTGCTCGGCGCTGAACAGCCTGGAGAACCGTGTCTATGACGTGCGCCTCGAGGACGGGAGCCACGTGGTGGCCAAGTTCTACCGGCCGGCACGCTGGAGCCGCGAAGCCATCCTCGAGGAGCACCGCCTGCTGGCGGACCTGCGCGAGGCCGAGATTCCCGTGTGCTCGCCGCTGGCCTTCGCCGACGGCGAGACCCTGCACCGCGTGGAGGGCATCTGGTACGCGGTGTGGCCGCGCACCGGGGGCCGCGCCCCGGACGAGCTCTCCGACGAACAGGTTGCGATCCTCGGGCGCCTGCTGGCGCGCATCCACAACACCGGCGCGCTGCACGACGCCCCGGCGCGGCGTCGGCTCACCTCGGAGACGTTCGTGCGCGAGCCCCTGGAGCTGTTGCGCGAGCGGCTGCCGCCCTCCTGCAGCGCGCGCTACCTGCGGGCCGCCGAGCGCGTGGCGGCACTCTACGACGAGCGCAGCGTCGGCGTGCCGGTGCACCGCATCCACGGCGACTGTCACGTGGGCAATCTGTTGCGCGGCGACGAGGGCTTCTTCTTCCTCGACTTCGACGACTTCGTGGTCGGCCCCGCAGTGCAGGACGTGTGGATGCTCGTCCCGGGACGCGACGCCGAGGGCGCCCGTCAGCGGGCGCTGCTAGTGGAGGCGTACCGTCAGTTTCGTGACTTCGATCCGCGCTGGCTGCGCCTGGCCGAGCCGCTGCGCGCCATGCGCTTCATCCACTACGCGGCGTGGATCGCCAGGCGCTGGAGCGACCCCGCCTTCCCGCCCACCTTCCCCCACTTCGGGACCGAGGACTACTGGGAGACCGAGACGCGCGACCTGGAGGAGCAGCTGCGCCGCATCGAGTCGGAGACACCCGGCGCGACCAGCGTGGAGCCCGCCGAGGAGCTCACCAATGAGGACCTCTTCTGGGATCTCTAGCTGGCGCCGGGCCAGCGCCGCCTTGAGCAGGCCGGGCGGGCTGTGCGAGGCTCCGGAGAGATGAGTGTGGGGGCCCGTACCGGGGCGATCACCGCGCTGGACCACGTCGTCGTGGGCGTACGCGACCTCGATGCCGCGGTGCGCGCAACGGCCACGCTGCTGGGCCGCGAGCCTTCCTGGCGCGGCACCCACCCGGACGCCGGCACCGCCAACGCGCTCTTCCGGCTCGAGAACAGCTACCTCGAGTTGCTGTCACCGGACGGCGGCGAGGGCGCCCAGGGACGCGTGCTGGCCCAGCGTCTCGACGAGCAAGGAGAGGGGCTGTTCGCGCTGGCCCTCGCGACCGACGACGCGGAGGCGTTCGCAGTGCGCTTGAACGCCTGGGACGTGAACGTGGCGCGTCCCCGCGAGGGCCGTGGCGTGGCAGCCGAGGGCTCCGCCGAGCGCCGCTGGTCCGCGGTGCTGATGCCGGCCCAGGCCTCTCGTGGCTTGATGTTGCTGGCGATCGAGCACAGAGCGGGCAGCCTGCCCGAGGTGGCGCCCACGGCGGCGCATGACGCAACCGTCACGGCGCTCGACCACCTGGTGGTCTTCAGCCCGGACCTGGAGGGCTCGCGCGTCCTGTACGGCGACATCCTGGGCCTGCGCCTCGCGCTCGACCGCACCTTCGACGATCGCGGGCAGCGCATCCTCTTCTTCCGGGTCGGGGGCGCCACCGTGGAGGTGGTGGGATCTGCAGAGCCGCAGGAGTCGCGCCCCGGCCCCGACCGCCTGTGGGGCCTCGCGTGGCGTGTGCCCGACGTGGACGCGACCCGCGAGCGCCTCGTCGCGGCGGGCTTCGCCGTCTCCGGGGTTCGTCCCGGCGCCAAGCCCGGCACCCGCGTCTGCACCGTGCGCGGCGAACCCCTGGGCGTGCCTACGCTTCTGATCGCGGCCGATCCGAGCGAGGACCCCTTCGACGACCGCGACGAGGCCGTGCGCTAGCTTCCGGCATGGCCGCGACCCACCCCCGCGACGCGCTGCCCGAGAATCTCGAGGAGGCGATCCTCGCGCTCAAGGAGGAGCGCAACGCGGTCATCCTGGCTCACTACTACCAGGACGACGAGATCCAGGATCTGGCCGACGTGGTCGGCGATTCGCTGGCCCTGGCCCGGGCGGCCCAGAGCGTCGACCGCGACGTCATCGTCTTCTGCGGCGTTCACTTCATGGCCGAGACCGCCAAGATCCTGAACCCCGAGCGCACGGTGGTGGTGCCGGACCTCGAGGCGGGCTGCTCGCTGGCCGACGGTTGCCCGCCGGACGAGTTCGCCGAGTTCGTCGCGCGCTATCCCGGCTCGACCGTGATCTCCTACATCAATACGTCGGCCGCCGTGAAGGCGATCTCGGACGTGATCTGCACGTCCTCCAACGCGGCGAAGATCGTCCAGCACTTTGCCGGCTCACCCATCGTGTTCGGGCCGGACCGCCACCTGGGTCGCTGGGTCTCCAAAGAGGCGGGTCGCGAAGACCTGGTGCTCTGGCCCGGCACCTGCATCGTGCACGAGCAGTTCAGCGCCAAGGAGCTCACGAAGCTGCGCGCGCGTCACCCCGAGGCCGAGGTGCTGGCCCACCCGGAGTGCGACCAGGCGGTTCTCGATCAGGCGGACTTCATCGCCTCGACGACCGGGATCATCAGGCGCGCCGTCGAATCGCCGGCCAAGACGCTGATCATCGCTACCGAGGATGGTGTCTTCCACTCGATCCGCGAGCAGGCGCCGGACAAGGAACTGCTCCAGGCGCCTGGCATGGACGAGAGCTGCGCGTGCAACCGCTGTCCCTACATGCGGCTCAACACGCTCGAGAAGCTCTACCTCTGCCTGCGGGACCTGGAGCCCGAGGTCAGCGTTCCCGAGGATGTGCGCGTGAAGGCGCTGCGCCCCATCGAGCGCATGCTGGAGCTGTCCTAGACCGATGCCGCGCCTGCGCCAGATTCCCCGCGACGAAGCGCCGCCCGACGTACAGCAGATCTACGACATGCTGTTCGGCGGGCGCGATCCGGTGGCGGAGCCAGGGACCGCGACGGGCACGCCGGGTAACTGGTGGACCGTCTTCGCGGTGGTGCCGGACGTCTTCCGCCACGCCGTCGCGGGCTTCGGCTTCTACCGCAGCAAGGAGCGCAAGATCGATCCCGGGCTGCGCGAGCTCGGCCAGCTGCGAGCGGGCTGGCTGCGCGAGAGCCACTTCGTATTCTCCCAGCACTGCAAGGCGGCCCGAGGCGTGGGGCTCTCGGAGGAGAAAATCGAGGCCGTCCCCAGCTGGTCGGGCTCCGACGCGTTCAGCCCCGTCGAGCGCGCAGTGCTCGCCTACACGGATGAGCTGGTAGGCCAGAACGGCCGCGTCTCCGACGCGACCTTCGCGCGCCTCGAGGACCACCTCTCCGACGTGGAGATCCTCGAGCTCACCTACGTCACCGCGCTCTACGAGATGCACGCGATCATGAGTCGCGCGCTGCGCCTCGAGTACGACGACGTGGACGAGCGGCTCGTGGAGATTCCCGCACCGGAAGAGGGCGGGCCGGCCGACTTCATGAGCGGGGTGGGGAAGGGCGACCGCTAGCCGCGGCGGCGTCCGCGGGTGAAGCGGTCGATCCAACCCCCTGCCGTCGAGGCCAGCCGCTCGCGTTCGAGACGGTAGAAGCGCTCACGGCCCTCCTGATCCACGCTGACCAGCCCCGCATCCTGGAGCACCTTCAGGTGGCGCGTGGTGGTCGGCCAGCTGCACGCGAAGCGTCGCGCGATGTCTCCGGCGGAGAGCCGGTCGCCTCGTGCGTGGAGCACGAGCAGGATCTGGCGACGCGAAGCGTGGGCGAGGGCGTGGAATACGGCCTCGGTCGCCCTGACCTCGGCGACGCCGTCTCTGCGCGCAGCCACGCTAGAGGATCGTGCGCTGGACGTGAGGGAACTCCATGCTGGGGGCACCGTCGCGCGCTTCGCACAGCGGTTCCATGCGCTCCCACAGTTCCGCGACGTCCGGATGCTGATGGGCGGCCCCGGCGGCGGCCTCGTTCTTCCACACGAAGATCTTCCAGAGCATCGGCCGCCCGGCGGCGTCGGCGCCGCGGTACACGACGCCGGGCTCGTCGGTCACCAGGTCGAGCCGTCGCAGGACGGCGTCG
Organism: uncultured Desulfobacterales bacterium; assembly: GCA_964194905.1. Taxonomy (GTDB): domain Bacteria; phylum Myxococcota_A; class UBA9160; order UBA9160; family JAFDET01; genus JAFDET01. Next base: position 7,879 of record CAXMOD010000251.1, read on the forward strand.
TGGTCGCAGAAGAGCTTCATCAGCTCGTCCTCGCAACCCGCCTTGACGCGGAAGTGGCAAATCACGATCGCGGATTCGTCGGCCACGGGGTCCTCCTGAGAGTTAGCAAGATCGCTAATCATTATAATTAGCCTTTTTGCTAATTGTCAAGGCTTGCGCAACCACTCGGAAATGATTGGGAAACGTCTGGGGCTAGGACAGATCTGCTTTGGAGAAGCCGTAGGCCTCGGCCAGCTCCGGGTCGCGGCCGGCCAGCAGCTTGGCGGCTTCCACCATCACCTTGCACTGCTTGTAGGTGGCGTCGTCCTGCATCTTGCCGTCGATCATCACGCAGCCCGAGCCGTCGCCCATCTCCTCGATCACGCGACGCGCCCAGCGCACCTCGTCGACCGGCGGAGTGAAGACCCTCTTGGCGATGTCGACCTGCACCGGGTGCAGCGACCAGGCGCCCACGCAACCCAGCAGGAACGCGGCTCGGAACTGATCCTCGCACGCGAGGGTGTCCTTGATGTCGCCGAAGGGGCCGTAATAGGGCAGGATTCCGTTGGCCACGCAGGCGTCGACCATGCGTGCCAGCGTGTAGTGCCAGAGATCCTGCTGCGCGACCGCGCGCGACGCGTCCGGCTGGTCGGCGACGGGATCGGCGCGGACCAGGTAGCCGGGAGGGCCTCCGCCGACGCGTGTGGTCTTCATGCGACGGGAGGCCGCGAGGTCGGCGGGCCCCAGCGAGAGGCCCTGCATGCGGGGGCTCGCGCCGCAGATTTCCTCTACGTTCGCGACGCCGAGGGCCGTCTCCAGGATGGCGTGCAGCATGATGGGCTTCTTGATCGCAGATCGCGCCTCGAGCT
>CAXMOD010000252.1:0-5853 GCA_964194905.1 uncultured Desulfobacterales bacterium
ACGCGCATCGAGCACTCGCGTGGTCGCGTGATGACCGACGAGCACATCGCCCTCACCGCGATCCTCGACAACACCAGCCAGGTGCACTGCAACCAGTTCATGATCGACCAGGACCCGGCGCGCTACGCCGGCGGCAAGCTGATCATCTTCGGCGGCATCCCCTTCACGCTCTGCCTCGGACTCTCGTCGCCGGACGTGTCGGACAATGCGCTGGGCGACGTCATCTACACCACGGGCCGACACACCGCGCCGCTCTTCTCGGGCGACACGGTCTTCGCCGCGACGGAGATCCTCGGCAAGCAGGACTTCCCGGGGCGCGACGACCTCGGCATCGTCTCCACACGCCTGCACGGGCACAAGTTCGTGCGTGCCAAGGACGATGAAGAGCGCGATGAGAACGCACCCGAGGGCTGGCAGAAGGTGCAGATCTTCGAGCTCGACCGGCAGATCGCGACCAAGCGCCGCAGCCACTACGCCTGACGCGACCGCGTGAGCGACGGCGCCGGGCCGAAGGGTTCGACGCCTACCGCGCGCTCGAGGCCGCGCTGGCCGGCCAGCGCGCCTGACCGCCCCAGCCCTCCGGCGGCACGCCCCCCAGCAGCGCCAACACCGTCGGGCCGGTGTCGATCGTCGAGACGGTGCCGTCGATCCGGCCCGGCGTGATCCCTTCGCCCCAGAGGATCCAGGGAATCGCCACATCCTCGGGCGCGGCCGACCCGTGGCGCGTGCCGTGGCCGCCGTGGTCCGCCGTGACGAGGACCACCAGGCGCCCGCTTCCGACCCCGCGCACGTCGTCCAGGAAGGCGCTGAGCGCGGCGTCGATCCGAGTGAGCGCTTCCCGCTGCTCCGGGCTGCCCCAGCCGTCTGCGTGTCCGGCCCGATCCACCTCCGCCAGGTGCAGCATGGTGAAGTCGGGGTCGCGTGCCGCCAGGTACCGGGCGGCCCCCGCGAAGACCTCCTCCGCGCTGCTCCCGTGGAGCCAGCGCTCGACGCCCGGCTCGTTCTCCGCCAGGTGGGCGAACTTGCGCTTGCCGGCGAACAGGCCGCAACGCAGGCCCCGCTCACGGCACACGCTGAACACCGTCCGGGTCTCGAAGCGACGCCAGGGGGCATAGCGGTTCCAGATCACGCCGTGCTCCTCGGGTGTGAGCCCGGAGAGCATGCTGGTGTGCGAAGTCAGCGTCCTGCTCGGGACCACCGTTTCGGCACTCTCCGCCACACGCCCCTCGGACGCCAGCCGGTCCAGGGTGGGAGTGGGCGTCTCGGCCAGGACGCGCGGCGCCAGCCCGTCGATGGAGACGAGCAGCACCCGGCGCGCCTCGGCCGCCCGCGCTACGGGCGGCTCGTCCTCGCGCGACAGCTCGGCCGCCGCGAAGGAGCCGAACACGTCCAGCCAGCCGACGACCGGCACGACCACAGCCAGCACCACGCCGACGGCGACGTTGCGCAGGATGCGCCGGGCTCGCCTCGCTACGGGACCAGATCCCGCACGGCTTCCGGCATCTCGGAGGCGACGCGCACGATGGGAATCCCGGTCTGCGTGTTCTGGTGCATCTCCTCGAAGGCGCGCGGCAGATCGTCGAACGCGTAGATCTCCCCGTGCACCGTCGGCTTGAACACCGATCCGTAGAGTTCCGTGGCCGCCTCGACGCCGACCAGCGTCTCGTAGTGTGTGTGGTCCAGCGTCACCTGCTTCACCGAGGCCAGCGTGGAGTTGTACGAGATCGCCTGGGAGAGCTGCCAACCGGCCGAGACGTTCACGCCCTGGCGGGCCGCCGCCGCGAAGCCGGCCGGAAAGACCGGGCCGCGCAGCATGTCGCAGACCACGTGCATGCCCTCGCCCCCGGTGAGCTTCTTGACCTCGCTGGAGAACGCCTTCACGTCCGCCTTGTCGGCGAAGCGGTTGAAGGCCTTCTGGTCGATACCCTGGATGCCGCGCTTCTCCAGCGCCTCGCGCCGGGCGGGGCTGCCCGAGCAGAAGAAGGCGTTGTGTCCCTCCGCCTTCGCCAACATCAGGAAGAGTTCGCCCACGCCGCCGCCGAACGACAGCACGTTGAGCACCGCCTTTCGCTCGCGGGGGACCTTGAGCCGATAGATGCCGATCGCGCGGCGCCACAGGTGGTAGGCCGTCGGCGCGCGCAGCGGCAGCGCCGCCATCTCCCAGAGGTTGAGACCGCACTCGAGGGGCGCCTTCACCAGCTGCCAGTCACCGACCACGGCTTCCTCGGAGTACCAGCCGATCGATTCGGGCTGGTCGTAGGCCCAGATGCGCAGCGGGTAGCCGAACTCGTCCGGCTCGCCGTTGCAGTGGGTCAGCGCGATGTCGCCCACCGCGAACTTCGTGACCTCCGAGCCGATTCCGATCACCTCGCCGACCGCCGAGTTGCCCGGGTAGATCTTGCCCCCGCGGCTGGCCGTGATGTTCACGGTGTCGGCCAGGGCCGCGTGGTCCACGTTGTGCTCGCAGGACGCGGCCAGGATGCGGAGCTGCACATCCCGGGGACCGGGATCCCGCAACTCGAGCTCGTCGAGCGCGATCACGTTGGCGACGTCGAACTGGTCGAGGTCGCCGGCGACGCGCTCGGTCTCCTTCTGGATGGCTTCGTTCGAGATGGCGTAGGCGCGAGTCTTCGGCATGGGGGCTCCCTCTGGGTCGGGTGGGGTCGGGTGGGCTCGCGTGGGCTCGGCTGGGCTCCGGCGGCGCTGGGAATTTCGCGTCGCCGGCTACCCTAGCCCATTGCCCGATACCCGGAAAATCATTATTGTTCGCGCGCTTACGAGGCCAGAGGACCCCCCATGCGCTTCTATGAGTACGAATCCAAGGCGCTCTTCGAGCGCCGCGGACTGCCGCTGGGACGCGGCCGGGTTGCCCACTCCGCGGGCGAGGCCCGCGAGATCGCGGCCGAGATCGGCAATCCCGTCGTACTCAAGAGCCAGGTGCTCTCGGGCGGACGCATGAAGGCGGGCGCGGTGAAGTTCGCAGACACCGCGGACATGTGCCCCGCCCTCTTCGACGAGATCCTGCCCATCCTGGTGAACGGCCAGAAGGCGCGCTCAGTGCTCGTCGAGGAGAAGAGCCCCATCGCCCAGGAGTACTTCGTCTCCGTCACCTGGGACGGCCGCCGCAAGCTGCCGGTGCTGCTGTTCAGCGACATGGGCGGGATCGACATCGAGGAGGTGGCCGAGAAGCACCCGGAGCACGTCTCCAAGACCTGGTTCTCGACCATCCTGCCGCTCACGCCGCGCATCGCCAAGGAAGCGATCTCGGCCGTCGGTGTCTCCGGTGCGGACCTCAACCGTCTCACGCCGATCGTCTTCGAGCTGATGAAGACCTTCCTCGAGTACGACCTCACCCTCGCCGAGATCAATCCGCTGGCGCGTCTCGAGGACGGCCGCTTCATCGTGCTGGACGGGCACGTCGACATGGAGGCCGAGGCGCGCGGCCGGCACAAGAAGCTGCTGGCGGAGCTGGGCGTGGGCGAGGACGAGACGCGCCAGGCTCGCGAGCCCACGGCCTTCGAGATCGCCGGACGCAAGGTGAACGAGACCGACCACCGCGGTGTGGCCGGCAACGTGGTCGAGTTCGACGGCAACCTGGGCCTGGTGATCGGTGCCGGCGGCGGCTCCCTCACCCTGTTCGACGCCGTGCGCAAGCACGGAGGCAAGCCGGCCAACTACTGCGAGATCGGCGGCAACCCGTCGGTGAACAAGGCCTGCGAGCTGACCAAGCTGATCCTGGGCAAGCCCGGCGTCGAGAAGATCGCCGTGATGATGAACGTGGTCTCCAACACGCGCGTCGACATCGTGGCGCGCGGTGTGATCAAGGGCTGCATCGAGTCGGGCAAGGACCCGGCGGACGTCATCACCATCTTCCGCATCCCCGGCTCGTGGGAGGACGAGGGCTTCAAGATCCTCGAGAAGTACGGCGTGGAGTACTGCGACCGCAGCGTCTCCATGTATGAAGCTGCTGGCAAGGCCGTGGCGAAGATGGGAGTCGCGTAGATGTCGATCCTCATCCGCAAGGACACGCGCTTCCTGATCCAGGGCATCACCGGCCGCGAGGCCGTGAACCTGACCCGCGAGAACCTCGACTACGGCGCCACCATCGTGGGTGGCGTCACTCCCGGCCGCGCCGGCCGCGACGTCTACGGTGTCCCCGTCTTCGACAGCGTGCGCGACGTGGTGGCGAAGCACGGCCGCGTGGAGGGCTCCATCGTCTCGGTGCCGCCGGCCTTCGTGAAGGACGCCCTCTTCGAGGCCATCGAGAACGGCGTCGAGCTGATCGTGGTGGTGACCGAGAACGTGCCGCGCAAGGATGTGGCCCAGGCCGTGGAGCTCGCGAACCTGCGCGGCGCGCGCATCATCGGGCCCAACTGCCTCGGCATCATCTCGCCGGAGGAGGCCAAGATGGGCGGCGTGGGCGGACCCGCCGCGAACACACGTCAGGCCTACAAGAAGTGTCCCATCGGCATCATGTCGCGTTCGGGCGGCATGACGACGGAGATCGCCTCCACGTTGACCGCCGCCGGTCTGGGCCAGTCCACGTGCGTCTCCATCGGCGGCGATGCCATCGTGGGCACCACCTACGCGGAGCTCATGCCGCTGTTCGAGGCCGATCCGGACACGAAGGCCATCGCCATCTACTCGGAGCCGGGCGGGCGCATGGAAGCGGAGCTGGCCGAGTGGGTGAAGGCCAACGACTCGCGCCTGCCGATCGTCGCCTTCATGGCCGGCCGCTTCATGGACGAGATGAAGGGCATGCGCTTCGGCCACGCGGGCACCATCGTCGAGGGCAAGGAGGACACCACCTCCGAGAAGATCGCCCGCATGGAGGCCGCTGGAATCTCGGTGGCCGAGCGCATCGAAGAAATCCCCGAACTGATCACGAAGCGCCTGGGGAGCTGACCATGGCCGGACTGTTCATCGACGTGAGGGTGGCCGACGACGTGGCCGACAACCTCGAGATCGCGAAGAAGCTCGAGGAGGTCTGCCCCGTGAGCATCTTCCGCGCCGGCGATTCCGGCGTGGAAATCGCAGAAGAGAACCTCGACGAGTGCGTGCTGTGCGACCTGTGCCTGGAGGCGGCGCCGGCAGGCACGGTGGAGGTCGTGAAACTCTACGAGAGTTGAGTGCCGGGCGGGGACAGCCCTGCGAGCAGGACTGTCGCTTGCGGTACCGTCTCTCGGCGGTGCGAGGAGGCGAAATGAGATCCCCCAAAGACTTCTTCAAGCCCAAGGCGATCGGCGCCCCGGCGCCGCTCTGGGAGGTGCCTTTCCGCCCCTCCCGCATGATCCACTTCTTCGATCCCAGCAATCCGAAGATGGCGTCGAAGGTCCCGGACCTGGCCGCCAAATGCGACGTGCTGCTGGGAAACCTCGAAGACGCGATCCAGGCCGACAACAAGATCGCCGCGCGCGAGGGCCTGGTGAAGATCGCGCGAGACACCGACTTCGGCGGCTGTCAGCTCTGGACCCGCGTCAACAGCCTGGACAGTCCCTGGGCGCTCGACGACATCACCACCCTCGTCTCCGAGATCGGCGACAAGCTCGACGTGATGATGATTCCCAAGGTCGAGGGTCCCTGGGACATCCACTACGTGGACCAGCTGATCGCGCAGCTCGAGGCACGTGCCGGCCTCGAACGCCCGATCCTGCTGCACGCCATCCTCGAAACAGCCGTGGGCGTGGGCAACGTGGAGGCCATCTGCGCCGCCAGCCCGCGCATGCAGGGTATCTCGTTCGGCCCCGCCGACCTGGCGGCGAGCCGGCGCATGAAGACCACACGCGTCGGCGGCGGTCACCCCGGCTACCTGGTGCGCACCGACCCCGACCCGCAGGACGAGGACGCGCCGCG
>CAXMOD010000253.1:0-1603 GCA_964194905.1 uncultured Desulfobacterales bacterium
ACGCTGTAGAGGACCTGGTTGGTCGGCTGCCAGTAGACCCAGAGTGTCTCGGCCCAGCTGGGCGTCTTGGCCACGAGCGCGCCGGAGCCGTCGCGGCCGGGCTTCCAGTGGCCGGCGATGGTGTGCTGCACCGTCCAGGCCTCGTCGGACCACAGGCCGGTGCCGGCGAGGGGCCAGCGCAGCGCGCCGGCGAGTAGCGCCGCAGCGAGCAGCCCGATCACGAAGGCGCGGCTGCGGCGCGGGCGCGCAAGGGGCACCTCGTCGGAGGGTCCGGCCCACAGCGGAGCCGTTGCGAAGAAGAGGAGCGCCAGTCCGCCGTTGAGGGCAGCGGCCCACCACGATGCGATCCAGGCGTGCGCGGCCAGCGGGCGTTCGCGGGGCCCGAAGAAGTCCGGGCCCATCGGAAACGACCAGGGCTTCGGCGCGAGCAGCAAGAAGAGAAGCAGCGCCGCCAGCACTGCTCCCCAGAGAAGGTGCGCTCGGCGGGGATTCATCCCTTCGCGCCCGTGAAGCGCAGGACGCGCACCATGCGCTCGTCGACGATGGCGTGGAAGACGGCGGCTTCCTCGAAGAGGACCGGGTCGTCGAGCAGCCGGAAGGCGGAGGGGCGTACGTCTCGGTTCTTGTAGGCGTATGCGTAGATCACGTAGAGAGGTCGCCCCTGGCGTTGCGACTCATCCATCAGCGCCTCGAGCCCGGCGGCGTCTTCGAACTCGCGCAGCCAGGGATCGTAGAGAACGAAGTGCATGTTGCCGCCGGAGAGTCCGAGGACGGCGCCCAGTGCGCGCTCCCCGCCCTCGCTGTGCACGAACGTCACGGCCTCGTAGCTGGGGAGCTGGGGGCGCGTGACGAGCAGGTAGAGCTGCGGCGCGACCAGCAACGCGAAGCCCGCCACGCCGAGGGCGAGCCCGCCGGCGACGGCGCCCGGCCGCGTGCGGCCGGGCGTGCGCTCGAGGAGGGTCTGTAGCCCGATGGCCGCGAAGGCCGCGACCGCGACGAGCGACCAGAGCGCGAAGCGCGGGTACCACTGGCCACCTTGGAGCCAGGTCGCCACGAGGGCCAGGGGCACGGACCCCACGAGCCCCAGAGCCACTGCTCGCGCTGGCCCGCCGCGCACGAGCACGCGCACTCCGCCCACGGCGCACAGCAGCGGGATCAGGGCCAGGACCACGGGCAGGGTCCAGGGGCGCTCCCTCGCGAGCGTGGTGAGCGAGGGGTACGCACCTTCGACGCGTTCCGGCGGCGCGCCCCGGTGGCTCGCCTGGAATCCCGTCGCCGCGAGCGCCCACAAGTGACCCACGGCAGGCAGCGAGAGCTGGGTGTTGCTGCGCCCGACGAAGTGCTCCCGCCAGTCCGGGATCTGCGCGAGGTTGGGTGCCATGGTCTGGAGCACGAGCATCCCCGCCGCCACGTGGGCGACGACGGCTCGGACCGTGCGCGTACGCCTCGCGGGGGCCGGCGAGCCCCACAGCGCACCGCCGACGGCAGTCAGCGCCAGCGCCGCCGCGAAAAAGACCGTGAACAGGTGAGACCAGACCAGCAGCCAGAGACAGACCGCGTAGGCGAGCCAGTGCCGCCAGGCGCCACTCGCCAGTGCGCGCGT
>CAXMOD010000254.1:0-11678 GCA_964194905.1 uncultured Desulfobacterales bacterium
CTGCACGCGCTCCTGCGCGGCCCGCAGTGGCTGGCGGCCTGGCTGCTGGCGGGCTCCGTCTCGCGCCCGCTGCCGGATCTGGCCGCCGAGCTGAGCGAGGCTGGCCTGGCGATCCGAGGCGAGTCGCGTTGGCTCGCAGGAAGCCTGTCCCTGGTACGGGCCCAGCGCAGATGAGCGCGGCATCTTTCGCAACCGATTGCACGAAGGACATCTTGCAGACGGCCCTCCGGCTGGTTCCGTGGCCTACCGCCGCGGGCCTGCGCGTGGTGGGCCGGCCCGACGAGAACAGCCCGGTCCTGCTGACCGCGAACTACGACCTCACGGTGCGTCGCGTGCTGCGGGCACTGCGCGGCTGCGACGCCTGGCTGGTCGTGGCCCCCGCCAAGGGCATCAACGTGTGGTGCGCGGCTGCCGGCGGCCACCTGACCACCCACCAGGTGGTGACCGCGCTCAAGACCTGTGGGGTCGCCGAGCGCGTGCGACACCGCACCGTCATCCTGCCGCAGCTGGCGGCAACGGGCGTCGAGGGCTTGCAGGTCTTCCGCCGCGCCCGCTGGCGCGTGCGCTTCGGTCCCGTGCGGGCCGAGGACATTCCGCAATACCTGCGTGCAGACGGCGCCAAGAACGACGCCATGCGGCGCGTGACCTTCCCGCTGCGCGACCGCCTGGAGATGGCGGCGAGCTGGGCCGTGCCCATCTCGATCGTGCTGGGCGGCGCGGCCGCCTGGCTGCACCCCGCCTGGGCCCTGCCGTTGGTCCTGCTGGTGACGGCGCTGGCCGTGGCCGTCTTTACGACCTACGACCGGCTCCCAGAACCACGCAGGCTCGTGCTCGGGGCCGGGGCGTCGCTGGGCGCGCTGGCTGTGGTGGCTGCGGCCGGCGGCGGCACACCCGCGCTGATCGCGGGCATGCTGGCACCGTTCGCGGTCACCGGGCTGCTCACCTTCGACTACCCAGGCAGCACGCCGCTGGAAGGAAGCGCCCACTTCGAAGGACAGGACTGGAAGATCACGCTGGACCTCGAACGCTGCGCCGGCGTCTACAGCTGCTGGGAGGTCTGCCCCGAGGCGTGCTTCGAGAAGCTGGAAGACCGCAAGCAGGTGGCGCTCGCTCACGACGAGCGCTGCGTGCGCTGCGGCGCCTGCATCGTCCAATGCCCGCAGGATGCGCTCTTCTTCGAAACCGATGACGGCAGCCGCGTCGAGCCGGCCGTATTGCGTCAGTTCAAGCTCAACCTGCTCGGCCGCCGGGCCGTACGAATCGCGCCCGACGCCGGGCAAGCAAACGGCCCCTAGGCCGTTTGCGCGCAGTGAGCCGTAGGCGAACGGAGCCCGCGAGCCCAAGTCCGAGCGATCAGCGAGGACGAGGCCGCGGTAGGGCTAGAACTCGGCCAGCCAGTCGCGCGGCACGAGGAAGTGCTCGGTGAGGCGCTCCTCGGGGCTGCCCGGATCCGGGCGCCAGTCGTAGCGCCAGCTCACCAGCGGCGGCAGCGACGCCAGCACCGACTCCACGCGCCGGCCCGACTGGAGGCCGTACTTCGTGCCCCGGTCGATGACGAGGTTGAACTCGGCGTAGCGCCCGCGCCGGTAGAGCTGGAAGTCGCGCTCGCGCTCGCCGTGGGGCGTCTGCTTGCGCCGCTCCAGGATGGGCATGTAGGCCTGGAGGTAGCCGTCGCCCACGCTCCGCGAGAACGCGAAACACGTGGCGAAGTCGGGCTCGTCCAGGTTGTCGAAGAAGAGTCCGCCGATTCCGCGCGGCTCGCCCCGGTGGTGCAGGAAGAAGTACTCGTCGCACCACTTCTTGTAACGCCGGTAGGCGTCGGGGCCGAGCTCCGCGCAGGCGTCGCGTGCCACGCGGTGCCAGTGAACGCAGTCCTCGTCGAACCCGTAGTACGGGGTGAGGTCGAGCCCGCCGCCGAACCACCAGTTGTTGACTTCGCTCGGCTGCGCCTCGCTGCGCGCGCCGGCGGAGCCGGCGCTTGCGTCCCTCCGGTCGTCCCCCTCGACGTGGAAGAAGCGGATGTTCGCGTGGGACGTGGGCGCGTAGGGATTGCGCGGGTGGACGATGAGCGAGACGGCCATGGCCTCGAAGGGGCGACCGGCGAGTTCGGGACGGCTCTCGGTGGCGGCAGCCGGCAGGCCCCGGCCGCGTGAATGAGTGAAGTGAACGGCGCTTTTCTCGATGACTTCGCCACCCTCGAGCGCGCGCGGTCTCGCCAGGGTGCCGCCTTCGCCCTCGATGCGCTCCTCGCGAAACGACGCGGCGCCGTCGCTCTTCTCGAGCGCCGCGCAGATGCGGTCCTGCAGGTCAAGCAGGTAGGCACGGACGGCCGCAGGATCGGGAGGGCTCATGCAGCGAAGGGTAGCAACCTGCGTGTATGCTCCGGCGCTCCTCGGAGTCCCCCGATTTGACCCCCCTATCCGCAGAGATCCGCAAGGTCACCCAGCTCGCCCTCCCGGTCGTCGGCGCCACGGTGGGGACCATGCTGATGGGCGCGGTGGACACGGCCATGGTGGGTCGGGTCAGCCGCGAGGCCCTGGCCAGCGTCTCGCTCGGCGGCGTCTGGATATTCGGAACGTTCCTCTTCTTCCAGGGCGTGCTCATGGGCATGGACCCGCTCGTGAGCCAGGCCCACGGCCGCGGCGACGGCGCAGCCTCGGGTCGGGCCTTGCAGCGCGGTGTCGTGTTGGCGCTGCTCCTCTCCATCCCGATGGCCGTCCTCTGGGCCTTCGCCGGCGACTTCCTGGCACTGACCGGCCAGGACCCGGAGCTCGTCGCGGAGGCCCATCGCTACGTGGCCGTGCAGATTCCGAGCGCGCCCTTCCTGCTGGTGTTCGTCGCGGTGCGCCAGTACCTGCTGGGCCGGGAGCTGATGCGCCCGCCCATGTGGGTGGTCGCCGTCGCGAATGTGTTCAACGCGTTCTTCAACTACGCGCTCATCTTCGGCCACCTCGGCATGCCGGAGCTGGGCCTCTTCGGCGCGGGCATCGCAACCACCCTCACCCGGATCGTGATGTGCCTGGCCCTGATCGGCCTGGTCCGAGGCTTCGATCTACACGAGGGGGCCTGGGTGCCGTGGAGCCGCGAGTCCTTCGCCGGCCGCGAACTCTGGAAGATGGCGGCCGTGGGCGTGCCCGTGGCGATCCAGATGGCCGCCGAGATCTGGGCCTTCTCGGCGTCCACGCTGATCGCCGGCCGACTCGGAGCCACGTCGCTGGGCGCGCACCACGTCACGCTCAACGTGGCGGCGTTCGCGTTCATGTTCCCCATGGGCGTGTCGCAGGGTGCCGCCACCCGCGTGGGCAACCTGCTGGGCGCCGGTAGACCCGACGAAGCCCAGCGCTCCGCGTGGATCACCATTGCCATGGGTGCGGGCATCATGGCGGTCTTCGCGCTCAGCTTCATCGTCCTGCGCGGCTGGCTGCCGCGCATCTACACGCCCGACCTCGAGGTGATCGCCGCCTCGGCGGCGATCTTCCCGATCGCGGCGGCCTTCGCGGTGTTCGACGGCACGCAGGTGGTCGCCTGCGGCGTCCTGCGCGGCATGGGCAACACCGCTCCGGCCGCCCGCTACAACCTGCTGGGCTACTGGGTGCTCGGCCTCCCGATCGGTTCGTGGCTGGCGTTGCGCGGCGGCATGGGCCTGGCTGGGATCTGGTGGGGACTGGCGCTCGGGCTGGCAACGGTCGCCATCCTGCTGACACGACGCCTCTTCCGTCGAGGACCGGCAACCCTGGCGGCCGGCGCGGATCTGCACTGACGGGAACGGCTGGTTTTCGACCCTCGAGAGCCTCGTTTCGGGCAATCAAACGCGGTTTCTTCAACTCTTTCGACCCAAAATCGGAAATCGTTCGCTGACCCATTGCGGACGAATCGATCCGTGCTATAATTGTTTAATCGTCGTCGCAAATTTGACCCGCCACTTGGCGGGTTTTCTTTTGCCCAATTCTCGAGAGATTGTCGAGAGTCTCTCGAGAGCCAAAAGCCGGCTGCCGCGCGATCTTCCGGGACTACCCTCCCGCCATGACCTTCCCGACCTATCCGCGCCTCGCCGTTCGCCTCCTCGCGCTCGTCGCGCTGGCCCTCCCGCTGCTGGCCGCCGACGCGTCCGGCGCTCCGCCCATCACGGCGAGCGACGCCATCGTCAACGTGCCTCGCCCCTACGATCCCGGCCCCGACGCCTACGCGGGCGCGCTGCGCACCTCCTTCTACCTGAGCATGCGCGACGGGGTCCGCATCGCCGTCGACCTGTGGCTGCCGAAGGGGCTCGAAGAAGGCGCCAAGCTTCCGGCCATCCTGCACCAGACCCGCTACTGGCGCGGGGCCCAGCTGCGCTGGCCTGCCAGCCTGTTCTTCGACTCGCCGGGCGAACGCGCCGAGTCGTTCGTACGCCAGGGCTACGCCTGGCTCTCGGTCGACGCGCGCGGCTCGGGCGCCTCGTTCGGCACGCGGCCCTACCCGTGGAGCCCCGACGAAACCCGCGACGGCGCGCAGATCGTGGACTGGATCATCGCCCAGTCCTGGTCGAACGGAACGGTCGGCGCGTTCGGCACGTCGTACGACGGGACCACCGCCGAGTTCCTCGCGGTGAACCAGCACCCCGCCGTGCGGGCGGTGGCGCCGCGCTTCTCGCTCTTCGACGCCTGGGCCGACATCGCCTTTCCCGGCGGCCTGCGGCTCGCGTCCTTCGCCAAGCAATGGGGTCTCTTCAACGGCGCCCTCGACCGCAACGAGGTGCCGCCGCACCTGGCCGAGATGCTCGGCTGGCGACGTTTCATGGTGCTGGGCGTGCGCCCGGTGGACGGGCCCGAGGGTGAAGCGCTGCTCCAGGAAGCCCTGAAGGACCACGTCGACAACTGGGACGTCGCCGAGCTCGCGGCGAACAGCACCTACCGCGACGACGGCACCGAGGCCAACACGGCGGACGACTTCAGCCCCTTCGCCTTCGCCAAGCAGCTCGACGGATCCGGTACGCCCATCTACGGCTGGAGCGGCTGGTTCGACGGCGGCTACGCGCACGCCGCCATCAAGCGCCACCTGACGCTCACCAACCCGGAGAACCGGCTCATCCTCGGACCCTGGGACCACGGAGCGCGCTTCCAGGTGAAGAGCGCCGTGGGCGTCCCGACCGAGTTCGACCACCGCGGCCAGCTGCTCAAGTTCTTCGACCGCTACCTGAAGCAGGAGCAGACCGGCCTCGTGAACGATGCGCCGGTTCACTACTACACGATGGTCGAGGGCCGCTGGAAGGCGGCGTCCGCCTGGCCTCCGCCGTCTGATCCGCTGCGCCTCTACTTCGCGGCCGACGGGAAGCTCTCGCCCAACGCACCTCAGGCGCGCTCCGCCGCAGACCGCCACACCGTGGATCCGAACCACCGCACAGGAACGCGTGCGCGCTGGGACAGCCTGATGGGCTACGACGTAGCCTACGCAGAACGCGCCGCGGCCGACGCCACCCTGCTCACGTACGACAGCCCGCCGCTGGACCGGGATGTGGAGGTGACCGGGCACCCGGTCGTGACCCTCTACGTGGCTTCCAGCGCCGACGACGGTGCCTTTCTCGCCTACCTGGAGGACGTGGCGCCCGACGGAAGCGTCACCTACGTGACCGAGGGCGTATTGCGCGCGCTGCACCGCAAGCTCGCGACCACGCCGGCCCCGTACCGCCAGCTAGTGCCCTACCGCACGCTGCGTCGCACCGACGGCCGGCCGCTGCGACCCGGTGAGGTGGCCGAGCTGGTCTTCGACCTGCTGCCTACCTCGTACCTGTTCCGCGAGGGACACTCGATCCGGATCGCGCTCGCGGGTGCCGACACCGACCACTTCTCCCAGGTGCCCGAGGGCGCGCCCCCCACCTGGGAGGTCTCGCGCAGCCGCGCCCACCCCTCCCACGTGATGCTCCCGGTGGCGCCGAAGGAGCCGGGCGCGCCCTGAGCTACGGCGCCAGGCCCAGCTCCCGCAGGCCGTCGGCCATGCTCCGCGCCAGCTCCCGCCCGAGATCGCGCTGGGCAGCCACCAGGGCGTCGTAGCCCTCGTCGCCCAGCGCCCGGGAGCGGACGAACCTGTAGGCTGCGGTCTCGGGGTTGGCGCCCTGCCGCTCGATCCTGAAGCTCGCCACGAGCACCGCGCGCCCGGACATCGTGCCGTGGAGTTCTTCGACGAAGATCCGGACCGCGTACTCCCATTGGGAACGCATGGCGCGGTCGATCCCGACCTCCACACCCAACGCGGTCGAGAGCTCCGTTCGCAGGAACAGCAGCAGACCGTCCTCGAGGGGCTCGGCCCATCGGTGATGGTGCGCGGGCCGCACCTCACCCGTCTCGGTCTCCACCACGATGCCCGACTGGTGGAGGTACGGGGCAATCGACACGCGCGCGATCCCTACCCGTGCCGGTGACGCAACCCGCAGCGTCCGCTCCGGGTTGTCTGCGCGCAGCAGGTACTGGGTGCGGGCGGGCGTCGATCCCCCGCACGCCATGAGCAGAAGCATTGCGGACCCGAGGGCGATGGTTCTCATTGCGATCCTGCCGGCGGCTCGGGGTCGAGCTCTGGTTCTCGGGGGAAAAGGACGGAGCTGGGCTGGTCCTCGAGCGTACCGAGGACGGCCTGAAGGCTCTCGAGCGTTCGCTCGAGCTCGCCCAGGGTGCGACCCAGGCGCTCTTGCAGCAGCGAGTCGTCCGACACGGACGCGAGCACCCGTTCGAGCTCGACCATCGTGGCTTCCAGCGACGCCGGCAGCGCCTGCAGCTCCCGGCTCGCCATGAGCGCTTCGAGATGGGCGACCGCCTGGGCGGCCGAGTCCGCGACGTCCTCGAGCGGCAGTGCGTTCAGCTTCTCGAGCAGCGCGAAGACCTGCTGCTGGATCCCCTCCAGCCCGCTCGCCACCGAGGGAATGGTCGGATGCCCGGCGAACTCGCCCATCACGGCCGGCTCGGCGTCCGGGTACATGTCGAGGGTGACGTACAGGCTCCCTGTCAACAGGCTTCCCGTGGCCAGGCTGGCGCGGAAGCCGTTACTCACCGCGCTGGAGATCGCGTCACGCAGCGCCTTCACGCCGACCTCCGAATCCGGCAGCTCGAGTCGTCCGGGCTCCAGGCGCAACAACACCGGGATCGACGTGCCCTCGCCCGTCAGGCCATCGGCCACCAGCTCCTGGAGGAGAATCCGTTCGACACGCCCGACTGGAAGCCCGCGGTACTCCACCGGCGCACCAGGTCGTAGTCCACGCACCGACTGCTCGAAGTCCACGACGTAGTGCAGGCCGTGTCGGTACGGCCTCGCGTTGACACTCTTGTAGTCGGGATAGAGCTCGAACGCAGCCCCACTCTCCAACGGAGAACCCGGCTCCATGCCTTCCGGCAGACCAAACGCGACGCCGCCCGAGAGAATCGTCTCCAGCGACCCGGTGTGGAGCTCGACTCCATCGGCGGTCGTGCTGAGGCTGAATCCGCTGGCGTTCCAGAATCGCGTCGACGAGGTCAGCAGGTCGTCGTAGGGCGCTTCGATGAAGACGCCGTAGTGCATCCGCTGTGATTCCACTTCGAACTCGCTGCTCTCGACGCGGCCGACGCGGAAGCCCTTGTAGAGGACGGCGTCGCCGGTGCCCACCGAACCCGCGCGGTCGCTCGTCAGGCGCAGCGAAAGGCCAGGCGTCCCGGCGGGAGTGACCGGAGGCTCCTCGCGTCCGACGAACTCGCGCCGACCCTCGCGACCGCTCCCGGGAGCGAGCTGGATGTACCCGCCCGACAGCAGCGTGCCGATACCCGATACGCCTTCCTTGCCGATGCGAGGCCGCACGACCCAGAACTGGGTGTCGTCCCGCAGCAGCGGAGCGGCCGCCTTGTCGATCCGTGCCTTCACGACGACGCTCTCCATGTCGTCGCCCAGACCCGCGCTCTCCACGAGGCCCACCTCCACGCTGCGCAGCTTGATCCGCGTCTTGCCGGCCTCGATCCCCTCTGCCGTGCTGAAGACGATCGTTACTTCCGGACCCTGGGTCTGCAGGGTGTACAGGACCATCCACAGCCCGAGGACCAGGGCCACGATCGGCACCACCCAGATCTTCGAGATACGGCGACGTTCGCTCACCGTGGCGGACGCCTCAGCCATCGCCTTCTCCAAGCTGGTCCCAGATCAGCCGCGGATCGAACGACTCCGCGGCCAGCATGGTGGCGATCACCACGCCTCCGAACGCGACGGAGGCGGGTCCCGGCGTGATGCGGATGATGCCCCCGAGCTGAATCAGCGCAACCAGGATCGCGACCACGAAGACGTCGGTCATGGACCACTTGCCCACCAGTTCGGTCGCGCGGTACAGGCGTGTGCGCTCCTGGTGCGTCGCCGCATGGCGCCGGGACACGGTCCAGCAGAGCCAGGAAAGCGAGAGGAGCTTGCTGATCGGGACCAGCACGCTCGCGATGAAGATGACCGCTGCGATGGGGTACGACCCGTGGTGCACCAGCAAAACGACACCACCGAGGATCGTGCTCTCGATCTCCTGCCCGAGCTGGGCGGTGGTCATGATGGGCAGGACGTTCGCCGGGATGTAGAGCAGCGTTGCGGTCGCCAACAGGGCGACGGTCCGCTGCAGACTGTCGGGGAGGCGGAAATGCAGCGACGCGCCGCAGCGCGGGCACTCGTGCCGCTCCGCGGGTGCCAGTTTGAAGCACACGTGACAGCAGGCGAGGCCCTCGGCCGCTGCGCTGCCGGCGGGGAACGAACTCACGAGGCGCAAGCCTCGATCTCGCGCCACATCTCCAGCCGATCCAGTCCCGAGAGTGCAGCCGTGAAGCAGACGGCGAATCCGATATAGGCCCAGAAGGAGATGCCCAATACCACGGTGGCCATTGCCCCGATCTTGACCAGGCTTACCAGAACCCCGATCACGAACACCTCCACCATGCTCCACGGAGACAGGAGGAAGAGGAAGCGGCCGGCCGGAACCAGCCACGGAGCGGAGCGTCGCCGCCGCAGCGGCACCAACAACGCCACGATCATGGCCAGCATGAGGCCAGGAATTCCGACGATCGGCCCGAGCACCAGGACCGCCAGAGTCGCGTGGCCATCGCGGTACAGCTCCTGCGCGCTGCGCGGGAGCGTCATCACCTTCTCGAGCCCGTTGGCTTCGAGGGACAGGAACGGAGACGCGTTGGCCATCAGAAGCAGGATCCCGGCGGCCACCGCGTACGCCAGGGAACGGGTCAGTCCGTCGGGCGTGAGGCTGCTGAGCACGTGACCGCAGCGCGGGCACGCGGCCCGCTGGCCGCCGCGCAGCTCCGCGACGGAGACGATCAGGTCACACTCGATGCAGGCCGTACGTTCCGATTCCAACAGGGGTTCCCGCCGCTTCAGGGCGGAACGGTAGGGGCTACCGTGCGGCGAGGCCAGACGTGGCACACTGGCGAGGAACGAAACAGAGATGGCACTCCACGATTCACGGATCACCACCAGACTCGGCCGCACTGCGCTCGAGGTGAGCGTGGTGGGTCTCGGCTGCGGGGGGCACTCCCGCCTCGGCATGGCGCAGGGCAAGTCCGAGGCCGAGGCCGCCGACCTCGTGCGCCATGCCCTCGAGTTGGGTGTCACGTTCGTCGATACCGCCCGCGTCTACGGGACCGAACGCGCGGTCGGCCAGGGTGTGAAGGGGCGGCGCGAGGAGGTCGTGATCTCCTCCAAGGCCTTCCCGCTGGACAAGGAACGCCGGATCTTCGCTGCCCACGTCGAGCGACAGATCGACGACAGCCTCGCCGCTCTCGAAACGGACCGCATCGACATCCTGCACCTCCACGGGGTCCTCCCCGAGTACTACGAGCGTGCGGTCGAGGAGTACGTGCCGGTGTTGGAGCGGGCGCGCTCGTCGGGCAAGATCCGCTTTCTCGCCATCAGCGAGATCTTCGCGCGGGATCCGGGCCACGCCATGCTGCCCCGCGCCCTCGACGACGGTCACTTCGACGTGGTGATGGTGGGATTCAACCTGCTGAACCGATCGGCGCGGGAGCGGGTCTTCCGCCGCGCAATCGAAGGCGACATCGGGACACTCATCATGTTCGCCGTCCGTCGCGCGCTCTCCCAGCCCGAGGAGCTGGCGCGCCTGTGTGCCGAGCTCGAGAAGGAGGGGGTCTTCCCCGCCGGCACGCTCGACCCCGACGACCCGCTCGGGTTCCTCGTGAGCGGAGGCGGCGCAAAGAACGTGGTGGAAGCCGCCTACCGTTTCTGCCGCCACGAGCCGGGCACCCATGTCGTGTTGACGGGCACGGGCAATCCGGACCACCTCGAAGCCAACATCGAGGCCATCGAGAAGGGCCCGCTCCCGGACGAGGACCTCGCGCGTCTCGAGGAGCTCTTCGGCGCCATCGACTTCGTCAGCGCCAACTGACGCTCCGGAGCTGTCCTATCCTCATGCTGCGCCCCATGGGAGGACTCCCCAGTGGCCAGCACGATCTCGACACCCCCGCAGGCCGTGCAAGTCCGGGCTTCCGGGACACCTGCTGCCACGGCGATGGCCTATCAAGCGCAGGATTCGTCGATGACCCTGCGGGAAGGCCTGGCGGAGTACATTCGCCGGAATCGCGGACTGATGGATGAGGCCGAGCTCCCGCGAGACCTGAGCCTTGGCCTGCACTCTCACGACATCGCGCACGTCGTCTTCGGCTGCGACACCAGTCTCCTGGGCGAAGTCATTCTGGCGCGCTGGAGCCTCTTCGGCGTGACGGGCTCGATACGCCCCTATCTGATCGGGCTGCGCCGCCGCGAGACGCGTGGCCTCTTCCGGGATGCCCTGGCGGCCTTCAGGCCGACGATGCTGTGGCGCATGGTGAAGCTCGCAAGCATCGCCGTCGTGCGCTCGCTGCGCATGCGCGAGCGCTGGCCCTTCGAAGCCTACGGGCCCTACCTGGACCAGCCGCTCTGCGAGATACGCGAGCGCTTCGGGATCCGCGTGATCCGGACACGGTGAGTCACCGCATCGGCATCTAGCAGACGCGCCCTAGTACGCCCCTTGTCCCTCGAAGGCGCGGCGGGGGGTGTCGACGGTGAGCTTGCGGATGGTCTCGTCGTCGAGGCCGTCCTTCTGGAGCGCGGGGATCACGTCGTCCGAGATGTGCCGAAAGTTCCATTGCGGCATGGCGGCGCCGGCCTTGCCGCCGGGGAACCAGTCGATGTGGCAGCAGGCGTCGTGCGAAAGCACCATGCGGTCGGCGTAACCGCGCTTGCACATCTCCACCACGGTCGAGACGCGCTTGTCCATGGGCAGCATGTGGTTGAGGCCGAAGCGGTCCATGCCGATGATGCAGCCCGAGGCCAGGATCTCCTCCAGGTAGCCGTAATCCTCGGTGTCGCCGCAGTGGCCGATCACGACGCGCGAGAGATCCACACCTTCCTCCTGGAACACGCGCACCTGATCGAGGCCGGTCTTGTGCTCGCAGGATGTGTGGGTGCTGATCGGAACGCCGGTCTTGCGGTGCAGGCGCGCCGCCACCTGGAGCAGCTTCTCGTTCAACGGAGAGAGTCCCAGGTGGTCGGTGGCGCACTTGATCATACCCGCCTTGCTGTCGGTGCCCTGGATGCCGTCGGTGATGTCGCGGATCAGCCAGTCGACGAGCGCGTCGGCCGGCCAACCCGCGAGCCAGGGCTCCTCGGTCCAGTAGAGGCCCGTCGCGGCGATCACGTTGACCTCGGCG
>CAXMOD010000255.1:0-5437 GCA_964194905.1 uncultured Desulfobacterales bacterium
ATTCAGCCACGGGAGCGCGTTGTTCACGTAGAGGTGTGCGCGCGGCGCGACCGTCGCGGGGTCATCGAGCGTGGCCGCCTTGACGCTGCGCATCTGAACGAAGCGATCGCTCCACGCGTAGAGCTGGCTGCCGCAGTCGCCGCAGAACGCGCGCACCGCGACGGCGCCGTTGTCGGCGCTGACGCGCACCTCGCGCGGCTGGCCGCGGGTGATGCGCAGTGCCGCGGTGGGTACGGCGAAGTTGACGGTGAACGGCGCACCGCCCGCCTTCTGGCAATCGCGGCAGTGGCACGCGACGACGGTGACGGGTTCGGCGTCGCACGCATAGCGAACCTGGCCGCACAGACAGCCGCCCGCGAGAGGGAGTTCCATGACGATTCCTCCGCGCGCAGGCTACCTCAGCACCGAGGTGACAACCCGGTCGAGTGGCTACCCTCCGGTCGTGCTGGAGGAACTCACCCTCGATGCGATTCGTGCCGCAGCGGAGCGCATTCGCCCCTATGTCTTGCGCACACCGCTCCTGCGCCATCCGCTCGACGGTTGCGAGCTTCTTCTGAAGCCCGAGTCCCTGCAGCCGACCGGCTCGTTCAAGATCCGCGGCGCCTTCAGCCTGATGACCACGCTTCCGCCCGACGTACCCGGCGTGGTGGCGCACTCGTCGGGCAACCACGCGCAGGCGGTGGCGCGCGCCGCGGCAGTATTGGGGATCCCGGCCGTCGTGGTGATGCCGACCGATGCGCCGGCGACCAAGCGCCTGCGCACCGAGGCGGCGGGCGCCGAGGTCGTGCTGGTGAGCCCCGACAGTGAGGAGCGTGAGCGACGCGCCGACGAGATCGCACGCGAACGCGGCTTCGTGCCCGTGCCACCCTACGACGACGTGCGCATCGCGGCGGGCCAGGGAACGGCGGCTCTCGAACTGCTGGACGACGCGGGCTCTCTCGACTACTTCTACGCGCCCGTCTCCGGCGGCGGGCTGATGGCGGGCTGCTCAACCGCGCTGGCGGCCCTCTGCCCCGGGGCGGAGATCGTGGCCTGCGAGCCCGAAGACGGGGACGACACTTTTCGCAGCCTCGCGGCAGGCGAACGGGTGACGGTCCCACCGCCGCGCACCATCGCCGACGGACTGCGCGTGCGCACACCCGGCCGCCACACCTGGCCGGTCGTGCGCGAGCGCGTCTCGCGCGTGGAGCTGGTGAGCGACGAGGAGATGCTGGACGCGATGGCCTTCGCGCTCACGGAGCAGCGCCTCGTGCTCGAGCCATCCGGCGCGACGTCTCTGGCGGTGGCATTGCGCGAGCGCCGCGGGGCTTGCGGCGTGCTGCTCTCGGGCGGCAACGTGGACCCTCCCCTCCTCGCTCGCGCGCTCGCGAGGGCCTCGGCGTGAAGCTCGGCATGACCCTGCCGACGATGGTCCCGGCGACGCGACGCGAGGAGATCCTCACCTGGTCACATGCCGTCGATTCGGGCCCTTTCGCAAGCCTCGCGGCGGGTGAGCGCATCTCCTTCGGCAATCCCGAGGCGCTCGTCACGCTCTCGGCTGCCGCGGCCGTGACGCAGCGGGTGCGCATCGTGGCGACCGCCGTCGTACTGCCCATGCACTCCACGGCCTGGATCGCGAAGCAGCTGGCGACCCTCGACGTGCTGGCAGCGGGCCGACTCACGGTCGCCGTCGGCGTGGGGGGTCGGGAGGAAGACTACCGCGTGGTGGGTGCTCCCTTCGACCGTCGCCACGTGCGAATGGACGCTCAGGTGGCTGAGCTGCGGCGTCTGTGGGCCGGCGAGCCCGCGCTCCCGGACACCCCGCCCGTCGGTCCGCTCCCGTACCAGGCCGGCGGTCCCCCGCTCTGGATCGCAGCGGCCGGTGAGAAGCCGCTGCGCCGGGCAGCTCACTGGGCCGACGGGCTGGCCGGCTTCAGCCTGGGGCCCGATCCCGCCGAGGTAGAGCGCCACTTCGTCCTCGCCCGCGAGGCCTGGCGCGACGCCGGCCGCGCAGCTCCCACCCTGGTCACGAGCTTCTGGTACGCGCTGGGTCCCGATGCCGCGGAACGCCTCGACGCCTACGCGCGCCGCTACCTGGCCGTTTTCGGGGAGGCGGCCGCCGCGGCTCTGGCCGCGCGTTGCACCGCGTCGGGCGAAGCTGCGCTGCGCGAGGCCCTCACCCAGGCGCGCGACGCCGGCGCCGACGAAGTGATCCTGGTGCCCACCTCGACCGACCGTGACGAGCTGGCACGCACCCTCGACGCGATCGCGCCCTTCGTATGAGCGCGGAGCGGGGCTAGCCTCCGGCCGTGGCCAGTCCGTCGGCACTCGAGCTGCCCGAGGGCGTACGCGCCGTCACCCCGGCCGACATCGATGCGGTGTCGCACACGCTCGCACGCGCCTTCCGCGACGACCCGACGCACCGCTGGTTCTTCCCCTCGGATCGCGCCTGGCGCCACTTCAGCCACCGCGGCTTCGCCACGCTGATGCGCCAGAATCTGCCGCAGGGAACGGTGCTCACCACCACCGGCCTCGAGGGCGGCGCCATCTGGGGCCCACCCGATGCGCCCGAACCCGGCGCCCTGCGGCAGCTGCTGTTCGCGCTGCGCTTCCTGCCGCTCGTTGGGCTGCGTGTGCCGCTCGTGGTGGGGGGCATCCGCGCCATCGAAACGGCGCAACCGCGAGAGCCGCACTGGTACCTGGGTGTGCTCGGCACCGACCCGCCCCACCAGGGCAAGGGCGTCGGCAGCGCGCTGATCGAGCCCGTGCTGCGCCACGCCGACGCAAACGGCGTTGTGGCGTGGCTGGAAGCCTCGCGTCCGGAGAATGTGCCCTACTACCAGCGCTTCGGATTCGACGTGAAGTGCGAGATCCCGCTTCCGCAGGGGCCCATCGTCTACGGCATGCGCCGTGACCCCCGCGCTTGAAACGCCCCGACAGGGGGCTAGCGTCGCCCGATGCCTTCCGATGAATTGCTGGCCCGCTACGAAGCAGTGCGCGACGCCACGCGAGCGCTGTGCGAACCCCTCTCCCCGGAGGACGCGGCGGGGCAGTCCATGCCCGACGCGAGCCCCGCAAAGTGGCACCTGGCCCACACCACCTGGTTCTTCGAGACCTTCATCCTGGAGCAGGCGCAGTCCGGCTACCGGCGCTTCCACCCCGAGTTCCGGGTCCTGTTCAACTCCTACTACAACTCGATCGGAGAGCAGCATCCGCGCCCGCAGCGCGGCCTCATCACCCGCCCTTCGCTCGAAGACGTGCAGCGCTACCGCGATCACGTGGACGAGCACGTGACCAAGCTCTTCGAGAACCAGGCGCTGACGCCGGAGCTCGATGACGTGCTGATCGTGGGGCTGCACCACGAACAGCAGCACCAGGAACTCTTGCTGACGGACGTGAAGCACCTCTTTTCGTGCAATCCGCTCCAGCCCGCCTACCGCGCTACGGGTGCGAGCCGCGTGACGAACGAGCCGACTCCGGGCGCCGCGCCGCCGCTCACCTGGCACGGTTGGGAGGAAGGCCTGCGGAACATCGGCCACGCGGGGGACGGCTTCGCATTCGACAACGAGGGGCCCCGCCACCGCACCTGGCTCGACGCCTTCGAGCTCGCCTCGCGCGCCGTGACCTGTGGCGAGTTCCAGGCCTTCGTCGAAGACGGGGGCTACACGCGGCCGGAGCTCTGGCTCTCCGACGGCTGGAGCAGCGTGCAGCAGCAGGGCTGGCAGGCACCGCTCTACTGGTCGCGAGACGAGCCCGGCGCGAGCTGGCGCCAGCTCACACTCGCCGGCCCGCGCGAGGTGCGACCCGACGAGCCGGTGACCCACGTCAGCTTCTACGAGGCCGACGCCTACGCGCGCTGGGTAGGCGCCCGGCTACCGCGCGAGGAGGAGTGGGAGGTGGCAGCCACCGGCCGCCCGCTGCGCGGCAACTTTGCCGACTCGGGTCGGCTGCATCCCGCGCGCGCCGAGGGAGACGCGGCCGGCCCGGCGCAGCTCTTCGGCGATGTGTGGGAGTGGACGGCGAGCCCGTATGCGCCCTACCCGGGCTTCCGAGCGCCGAAGGGCGCGCTGGGCGAGTACAACGGCAAGTTCATGGCCAACCAGCTCGTGCTGCGCGGCGGTTCGTGCGCGACCCCCGCAGACCATGTGCGCGCCACGTACCGCAACTTCTTCTACCCGGACCAGCGCTGGCAGTTCAGCGGCCTCCGCCTCGCCCGCGACCTCTGAAGAAGCTCGGGCTGAGATGCCGACCCAGCCGCTGAAGCAGCCTGCCGAGCCGACGCGCTGCCCGGAGTGCGACGCCGAGGTCCGCTGCGGGGCAGCCCTGGGCGAGGAGACCTGCTGGTGTGCGGAGTTCCCGCCCGTGCAGCCGCGCCTGGAGGGCCTGGCCGAGGGGACGCAACCCGCCTGCCTGTGCGAGGCCTGCCTGCGCAAGCGGGTGGACGAAGAGGGTTCCGGCGCCTAGCTCAGACGTCGAGGAGCGCGAGCAGGTCGTCCCGGGTGAGCGCGGCCGCGGCAGCAGCCTCGCCGAGCGCGGCCTCGGCGAGCTGACGCTTGCGCGCCTGGAGCACCAGGATGCGCTCCTCGACGGTGTCTTCCGCGACCAATCGGTAGACCACCACCGGCTTGTCCTGGCCGATGCGATGGGCGCGGTCGGCCGCCTGGTCCTCGACCGCCGGATTCCACCAGGGGTCGAGAAGGAACACGCAGTCGGCCGCCGTGAGGTTGAGCCCGACGCCGCCGGCGCGCAGCGATACCAGCAGCACGGGCGGGCCGTCCTCCGCCTGGAAGCCCTCGACCACCCCGGCGCGGTCTCGGGTAGAGCCGTCGAGGCGGGAGAACGGAAATCCGGCGGCGACGAGGTGCGGCTCCAGCAGGTCGAGGAACGACGTCCACTGGGAGAACACGAGCGCCTTGTGGCCCTCGGCGACGGCGGTGTCCAGCTCCTCCAGAAGCAGGCGAAGCTTTGCCGACCCTTCGGCCTCCTGCCCTGGAACCAGGGACGGGTGGCAGGACGCCTGGCGCAGCCGCAACAGCGCCTCGAGCGCGGCCATCACGTTGCCCCCCTTCTGCAGCGAGGTGACGACGTCGGGCACCGTGGCCGCGCGCACCGCGTCGTAGACCGCGCGCTCCTCGTCGGAGAGCGTGCAGTGCAGCACCACTTCGGTGCGGGGCGGAAGCTCCCGAGCCACCTCGCGCTTGCGGCGGCGCAGCACGAACGGGCGAATGCGCGCGCGCAGCCGAGCGGCCGTCCCCTCGTCACCCTCGGCGATGGGCCGCCCGTAGCGCTCGTCGAAGTCCGCGCGCCCGCCGAGCAGGCCGGGGTTGGCAAAGTGGAGCTGGCTCCACAGCTCCTCGAGGCGGTTCTCGACGGGCGTTCCGGTCAGCACCATGCGGAAGCCGGCGCGCAGCGCGTGGGCCGCACGGGCCACCTGGCTGCCCGGGTTCTTCACGTACTG
>CAXMOD010000256.1:0-6916 GCA_964194905.1 uncultured Desulfobacterales bacterium
ACCACCGTATCGCCGGCCTTCACCGTTACGACGGCGGGATCGAGCTTGTTGTGACCCACGTGGATCATCACGTCGCCCGCCAGGGCGGGGCTCGCGACCAGAAGGACGAAGAGGGGGACGAGCAGCCGGTGCATGGCATGCCTCCAGGCGGGAAGGGTAGCATCGGGCGATGGACAGCAAGGCCCTGATCGAATCCTTCTGGAAGGTGGTGTACGAACGCGACTGGGAACGGATCGCGTCGTTCTTCGCTCCCGACGGTCACTACGAAGACGTACCGACGCCGGACTCCGGCGCAACCGGACCGGGGAACGTGGTGAAGCGCCTGAAGATCGGCCTGGAGCCGATCGAGCGCTACGAGCACGAGCTGATTCGCATGGTCGGCGAAGGCGACACTGTGGTCACCGAGCACGCCGAGACGTGGTACTGGCACACGGGCGAGTCCGTGCGCCTGCCGTTCGTCTCGGTCCACGTCCTCGCCGACGGCAAGATCAAGCTGTGGCGAGACTACTGGGACCTACAGACCCTGATGGGCGCGGCGCCGGCGTGGTGGACCGAGAGGCTCGCGACGTTCAGCGGCGACGACTTCAGCTGACCGGCCGCAGGACCCGCTGGTACCAGCGCACGTCCCAGAACGGGCGTCGATCGCCGGCAGGTCGGCCTTGTCGGCCGGCCGCACGGCTACCTGCATGTGTGGTCCGGACAGAACCAGCTCTTCATCACCGCCGCGGAGATCTGCGAGGCGTTGCGCCACCACAGGTCGTTCTGCACCACGACGGTCGCCAGGGCGATCTGCGCCTCACCGTCGGCCGGCGCCAGGCCGATGAACCACTCGTAGCGCCCGGTGGGGTCGCGCCCGGAGAGGCTGCCGGTCTTGCCCGCTACGCGAATCGAGCCCAGCAGCGGCCGACCCCGCGGGTCGCGGAAGGCGCTGCGCGCCGTACCGCGCGCGGTGGTGGTCACCAGCAGATCGCGAAGCTCGGATGCCAACTCCGTGGTCATCACCCGCCGGGGCGACTGCGTGGGCGGCACTCCCTCCAGCCAGAGCGGCTCGTGGATCAGGCCATCGGCGAGCACGCCTGCGAGTTGCACCGCGTGCAGCGGCGTGATTCGCGTTCCCGCCAGCCCGCAGCCGAGCTTGCCCAGGGCGTAGTCGTCACTCGTCGGATCCACGCTCCCGGCGGCGTAGCCGGGAGCGGGCTCGTCGAGAAGGCCGAAACGGGCGATGGCGTCCAGCATCGCCTCGCTGCCCAGGGTGTGCACGGCGATCTGGGCGAAGCACTGATTGTTCGAGATGGCGAGCGCCTTGCGGAAGGTGGTCTCGATGCCGGCGCGCGGCGGATCGACCCGCGCGCGAGTCAGGCGCCATGGGCTCCCGACGTAGCGGCACGTGCGCTCCTTCACCCCCGGGTCGCGATCCAGCGCGGCCGCGGCGGTCACCACCTTGATGAGCGACGCCGCGGGATAGGTGCGCGTCACGGGAAAGCGTTCGCTGTCGGTGGACACCGAGGCCAGCAGCTTCCCGGTCGTGGGGTCCATCGCGATCACGTGCCCCAGCGAGACGCGGCCCTGCTTCAGCACGCGCTCCACCCGCTCCGTGAAGCCCGCGTCGTAGGTAAAGCGCGGCTCCGCCGACGGGCGAGAGACGGGGTCCGGCAGACGGGCCGAGACGGCCGGGGCGACGGGCAGGCCAGCTACCACCGAGGCCGACGCCGTAATCAGGCCAGCCTCGGGTGCCGGGCCGACCCAGCTGGCGAGGGCTCCGGCCGAGCCGGCCGCGAGCGCGAGCAGCAGCAACACGATGAGTTTCCCGCGGAGAGTAAGTCCGCGCCCACGGCGCTGCGCATGCCGCCAGCTGGTCACGTCCGATGCGTCTCCGCGGGGGGAGGACGAGGCGCGGCCTAGAGGGCCACGACCTCAGTGATCTCAGGTATCTCTTCGCGCAAGCGCGCCTCGATGCCGAACTTGAGCGTGGCCATGGAACTGGGGCAACCGGCGCAGGCGCCTTGGAGGTAGAGCTCGACGCGACCGTCGCGGAAGCCGGCGAAGACGACGTCGCCCCCATCCATCGCCACGGCCGGCCGGATCTCCGCGTCGAGAATCTCGCGAATCTTCGCCTCGATCTCCCCGCTCTCTCCCGACGACGCCTGCTCGTAGTCGGGTCCCGTGGCGGCCTGGCCCGAATCCACGTGGGCCTTGATGGCGTCCACCAGCTCCTGGGCGATGTCCTGCCAGTCCACCTCGTCTTCCTTGGTCACGGTGATGAAGTTCGCGGCGAGGAAGACGCCCGTAATTCCGCGCACGGCGAACAGACGCGCGGCCAGCGGAGAAACCGCCTCGCCGACGGGCTCCGCAAAGTTGGCGGCGACGCCCGGCTCGACGACGGGGTCGCCCAAGACCCACTTGATGCTGTTGGGGTTGGGAGTGCGCTCCGCGTGCATGCGAAAGCCGAGGTCGACCATGCGGAAAGGCTAACAGAACCGTACCCTTGCCGCATGGAGATCAACGGCATCGCTCACGTCATGCTGACCGTCTCGAACTGGGACGAGTCCCGGGCCTTCTACAGTCGGCTGCTCCCCTTCCTGGGCCTGCGCCCACTCGTCGATGCCGATCGCGTGTACTACTGCATCGGCGGCCGCACGGCGATCGGGATCCAGCACGGCTCCGACGACTCGAAAGGCGACCGCTTCGTCCAGGGGCGCGTCGGGCTCCACCACGTCTGCCTGAGGGCGCGCGCTCGCGAGGACGTGGACGCCCTGCACGACCTTCTGGTGGAGATGGGCGCGACGATCGTCCACGGGCCCCGGGAGGACGGCTTCGCCCCGGGCTACTACTCGGTGCTCTTCGAGGACCCGGACGGGATTCGGATCGAGATCAACCACGTTCCCGGACGCGGGCACCTGGAGCGGCTGGAGGGCGGATCGTGAACGCCGCCAGAGCAGCGCTGCCGGCGTTGGCGCTGGCCGCCGCGTCAGTGGTGTGCGGCTCGTCGGCGTCCTCGCTGCCCGCCGCTCTCCCTGGCGCGGAGCCCCACCCTCCCGCCCTCCGAGCCGCACTCGCACAGGCACTGACCGCGCAGGGCTCCGACTACGAGCCGCGCAGCCGGCACCGGGGTCCGGACGGGAGCCCCGTCTACACCAACCGCCTGCTGCTCGAGCAGAGCCCGTACCTGCGTCAGCACGCCCACAACCCCGTCGACTGGCGCCCGTGGGGCGACGAGGCCTTCGAGGCGGCGCGCCGCCTGCAGCGTCCGGTGCTGGTCTCCATCGGCTACTCCACCTGCCATTGGTGCCATGTGATGGAGGATGAGACCTACGACGATCCCGAGGTCGCCGCCGCCCTGAATGCCGGCTTCATCGCCATCAAGGTCGATCGGGAGGAGCGTCCGGACGTGGACTCGGTCTACATGACGGCATTGCACACGTTGCGAGGCAGCGGCGGCTGGCCGCTCAACGTCTGGGTCACCCCGGACCGCGAACCGTTCTATGGGGCCACCTACATCCCGCGCGATCGCTTCCTGAAGACAATCGCCTCCATCACAGAGGAGTGGAACGCGCGGCGGACACGACTCGACTCCTCGGCGCGCCGGCTCGGCGCGTTCGTGGCCAGGCAGCTCGCCGGCAGCCCGGCGCTCGCCTCGTGGCCGGTGGACTCCGCACCGCTCCACACAGCCGCCGCGAGCTCCGCCGTCCGCTTCGATCCCAAGTGGGGCGGTGCGCTCGGCCCGCGCAAATTTCCGTCCGGCTTCCCGCTTCGCTTCCTGCTCCGCTACCACCGGCGCACCGGCGATCCCGAGGCGCTGCACAGCGTGGTCCTCACCCTGGAGCGGATCGCGGCTGGTGGCATCCGCGACCACGTGGGGGGAGGCTTCCACCGCTACAGCGTCGACCCGCGCTGGGAGGTGCCGCACTTCGAGAAGATGCTCTACGACAACGCGCTCCTCTCTTCCGCCTACCTGGAGACGTGGCAGGCGACGGGCCGCACGGACTTCGCCGACGTGGTGCGTGAGACGCTGGACTACCTGGCGCGCGAGATGAGCGCAGCCGACGGCGGCTTCTTCTCTGCGACCGACGCCGATAGCCTGAACCCGGACGGCGAGCGTGAGGAGGGCGCGTTCTTCACGTGGTCCGCGGCGCAGCTCCGCGCGGTGCTCGGCGACGACGCCCGCGGCGTGATCACCTGGTACGGCGTGGGCGTGGAGCCGGGCGTGCTGCACGTGGTCGGCGAGCACCCTCCCGCGGACCTCGCCGGAAAACTCCTGCGCCTGCGCCGCGCGCGCGCGCGGCGACCGCCGCCGTTGCGCGACGAAAAGGTCCTCGCAGCGTGGAACGGGCTCGCCATCTCCGCCTTCGCCCAGGCGGGATTCGCGCTGGAGCGAGCGGACTACGTGGAGCGCGCCCGTCGTGCAGCGCGCTTCCTGCTCGACGACCGGCGCGCCGACGGGCGCTTGCGGCGCGTCGCGGGCGGAGACGGACCGGCCTTCCTGGAGGACTACGCCTTCGTGGTGGCCGCGCTCCTCGACCTCTACGAAGCGGACGCGGATCCCGCGTGGCTTCGCGAGGCCGTGGGGCTCCAGGCGTTGCAGGACCTGCGCTACGCCGACGCCGTCGGGGGCGCCTACTTCCGGAGCGCCGACGATGCGCCGACCTTGCTCGCGCGAGAGAAGACCGCAGCGGATTCGGCACTCCCCTCCGGCAACTCGGTGGCGGCCCGCAATCTGCTCCGACTGCACGCCTTCACCGGAACGCCTGCATACGCCGAGCGGGTCTCGCATCTCTTCTCCGCCTTTGCGGCGGGGCTGCGCACGCAGCCGACCGCCCACGCCGAGCTGCTGCTGGCGCTGGACTTCGCGCTGGAGCCGACGCGCGAGGTGGTGGTGGTGACCGGTAGTGGCCTCGAGACGCTGCTGGTTCCGGTGCGGCGCACCCACGCCCCGAACCGGGCTTTTGCGCTCGTCGAGCCCGCTGCGATCGATGCTCTGAAGAAGACGATTCCCTGGGTGGAGCACCGCGCCGCGCGAGGTGGACGCGCCACGGCGTACGTGTGCCGCAACCGGGTCTGCAACGCCCCCACCGAAGATCCCGCCGTGCTGAAGCGGCAGCTCGCGCAGTCGGAACCGCTCCCGAGACCCGCCCCCTAGAACAGCGACGCGCCCACGAAGAGCGCGCCGAAGATCGCGGCGGGCAGGACGCCGAGCGCGCAGATCAGAACGGCGCGCCCGGTGGAAACGTCGAGCGCCTGGCGCGCTGCGATTACGAACGCGGCCAGGACCAGGATGGAGACGGCGATCCAGAGCAACGCACGCAGCGGTCCGAACGGGAGGATCGCCAGCACCAAGATCAGCTGCGGGGCCCACGCGAAGCCCAGGGTGCGCATCAGCTCGGCGAAGTCCGAGGTGTGCTCGAAGATCTTCACGCCCACGGCCCACACGATCGCCGTCGCCAGGATCCACATGGAGAAGCTCGCGATGAGGCCCGCGAAGACGCCGCCTACGCCCTGATCCGGCACTGCGGCGAGCCCCTGGGCCAGTCCCGCGAGCGCCACCACGCCGGCCGCCTGGGCCAGCGCATCCGGGTCGTGCTCCACCTCCTCGAACACCTCGGCGTCGAGCCGGACGCTTCCCAGCAGGCGGTCGCCAAACGAACGGTTGCTCATGGAAAGAGCTTACCCTCCACGTCCTCCAGGTCGCACACCAGGAATCCGCGCTGCCGGGCAGCCGCGTGCTCCCGCGGACCGTTGTAGCCCCAGGTGGCCAGCACGCAGCGCACCCCGAGCGGCGCCACCGCATCCAGGTGGTTCAGCTTGTCGTCGACGAAGGTCATCTCCGGATAGGCGACGCCCACGGCGCGCTGAAGGTGTTCCAGGTGCGCCGCCTTCGAGACCCCCGTCTCCTTGTCGAGGATTCGTCCCTCCCCGAAGAGGTCATCCACGCCGTAGGCCTCCAGCAGCCGCCCGACAGAGCGGCGGTCCTTGGCAGTGACGATGGCCAGCTCCACCTCCGACCCGCGGCGACGCAACAGCGAAAGGAACGCCGCGTACGGTCCGATCAACGCGTGCCACGCGGCGGGGTCCGCCTCGAAGAGGCCGGAGCGCTCCTTGTAGAAGCACCGGTGGAAGCGACGCAGCTCCCCCGCATCCAGCTCCGCCTTGAAGGCATCGTACTCCGCCTGGTCGCGGAGCACGCGACCCGACTCCAGGGCGGCCAGCTCGACGCAGTAGTCTTCCGCACGGTTTCCGAGGGGCATCATCTCGAGGAAGACGTCGTAGATCTCGTCGCCCAGTCGCGTGTCCGGGCGCAGGGTCCGCCAGGTACGCAGCGCCACCCGAAAAGCCTCGGGTGCGCTGTCGGAGATCACCCCGTCGAAGTCGAGGGCCAGGAGCTTCAAGCGCCGCCCGACTCCAGGAACTCGCGCAGCGCGCGCAGCTCCTCGCCCGAGGCCAGCACCAGCAGCGCATCGCCGGGGTGGATCGGGGTCGATGGATCCGGGTTGGTCTGGGTGCGACCCTCGTGGCGGACGCCGACGACCATCACCCCGGTCCGCTCGCGAATGCGCAGCTCCTCGATGGTCCGCCCCGCGGGCGCGCTCGCGGGCACCTCGACCCACTCGGTGCCCATCTCATCCAGGATGTCGGCGAGCCAGGGGTCGATTCGCACTCCGAGCGGACCGCGCAGCAGCTCGTAGCCCTCGTCGCGCATCTCCTCGGCGAAGTGGGCCACCGCGGTAGGCGCCACGTCGAAGCGGCGCAACACCTTGCTCGCCAGATCGATGCTCGACTCGACCTCCTCGGCCACCACCTCGTTGGCGCCGCACGCGAACAGATCGTCCAGGTCTTGCGCGTAGCGGGCGCGCGCCACCACGTACACGTCCGGAGCCACCGCGCGAACGACCTGAATGGCGTCCCGGGTGGCCTCCGGATC
>CAXMOD010000257.1:0-4033 GCA_964194905.1 uncultured Desulfobacterales bacterium
GCGCGCACGCTCCTCGACACCTACCTCGGGCACAAGTCGGGCTCGCGCGTGCTCGAGGGGCTCATCCAGCGCGGCGACGGCGAGCAGATCCCGGCCGTGGTGTGGTGGGCCGACCTGCGCGGCTCGACGCGCCTCCAGGAGAGGCTGCCCAGGGAACGCTACCTCGACTTCCTGAACGAGTTCTTCGAGGCCACCGCGGGCTCGGCGATCGATGCCGGCGGCGAGGTACTGAAGTTCATCGGCGACGCCGTGCTCGCCATCTTCCCGATCAGCGCAGACCCGCTGGCGCCGTTCGCGGCGCTCTCTGCGGCGCGCGAGGCGCTGGTACGCATCGAGGAGTTCAACCGCACGCGCGATGCCGACGAGCCCGAGCTCTCGGCGGCCATCGCGCTCCACGTGGGCGACGTGCACTACGGCAACATCGGCGTACCGGGGCGGCTCGACTTCACCGTCACCGGACCCGCGGTGAACGAGGTGGCGCGACTCGAGAGCCTGTCGAAGCAGCTCGAGACCACGGTGGTGGCCTCGGGCGCCTTCGCCGCGCGGGTGGACGAGGAGCTGGTCTCGCTGGGCCGCCACGCGTTGAAGGGCGTGCAGGCGCCCATCGAAGTGTTCACGCTGCCGGAAGCGACCTGACGAGGAGAGCCGTGCCGATCGAATTCGTGGAGCTGGAAGAAGCCAGGCAGCGCAGCGGCGTACGCATGGTGACGGTGCCGCGCGTACCGAGCGCCTGGGGCGAGTCGGCCAAGGGCATCCTGCAAGTGAAAGGGATCCCCTTCGTGGCCGTGCGGCTCGCGCCCGGCGACAACCCGGTCACCGAGTGGACCGGCCAGCAGAGTGCGCCGGTGGTGATGTACGAGGACGAGCCGCCGCGCGGCGGCTGGGCCGAGATCCTGCTCCTGGCGGAGCGCCTCGCGCCCGCCCCGGCCCTGATCCCCGCCGACGCGAGCGAACGCGCAATCATGCTGGGCCTCTCCCACGAAATCTGCGGCGAGATGGGCCTCGGCTGGTGCCGGCGTCTGGAGGGTGTGGCGCTGGGTCTTGAGGGCGACGGCGCGCGCGGCTTCCCCGAGCCGATGGCCGCGTACCTGGCGCCGAAGTACGGCTACCGGCCGGGCTGCGGCGACGCGGCGCACCGGCGCGTAGTCGACATCCTGGGCGCGCTCGCGGCGCGCCTGCACGCGCAGCGCGAAGCCGGTAGCGACTACTACATGGGCGGCGCGCTCACGGCGCTCGACATCTACAGCGCCACCTTCATGGGCTTCTTCCGGCCGCTGCCGCAGGAGCAGTGTCGTATGCCCGACGCGATCCGCGCTGTGTTCGAGATGAGCGACCCCGATACCGACAAGGCCCTCGACCCCATCCTGATCGCGCACCGCGACCTCGTATACGACCGCCACCTCGAGCTCCCGCTCTCGCTTTGACCGCTCGGGCGCGTCCACGGATGCGTGTCGGGTCTTTGCTCTAGGCTGTGCAGTAATACCTCAGCCGGCCCGCGCGACTCACTCTTTTCCTTGAACTCGCCACCGACCTTCCCTCAAACTGGGAATGCGCGGATTGCACAGCGGGCAGACCGGTGGCCAGGCGGAGGGGTGAGACCGCAGCCGGCGCCCGCGATGGGTGGACTCGCAGGGTGAGTTGTAGACGAACCGCTCGTGTGCGGTTGGATCACGCGTTCGCCAGGCCGCCTGCCGGAGGTGGCCGCTGGCTGGGCGCGGCGCGCTGCGCGCGTGAGACGCGTCGCGTGCCGGTTCCCTCCGAGCTGATCGACGCCGTGCGCTACGCGGCGGAGCGGCCCGACCAGGTGGGCGACCAGTTCTGGGACAACGTGCGCGAGCGCATCGAGGAGCTGATCACGGACCAGGTCCCGGAGGGCGCCGACGGCGTGCGCGCAATCCTCGACGAGGACCACAACGAGGTGGTGGTCAGCTACTTGCTGGAGACCGCGGACGTCTGAGCGTCCACCGCCACCGGCAGGTCGACCCAGCCCTGGACGCCCGGTCCGGTGATGAGGGTCTGCTGCGCCGGCACGGCATCGGTCTGCGCGGACCACAGACCCGCGCGGTTCGAGTGCGCGTGGAACTTCGGGAAGTCCGACGATGAGACGTCGAGGCGCAGGCGCGAGCCGGCCGGCACGGTCCACTCGATGGGCCACATGCGGATGCGCACTTCCACGGAGCTCCCGGGCGTGTACGGCAGCGGTGCCGGTGCGCCGTTGCGGTAGGCGAGCGAGGTGATCGCGTCGCGGATGTTGACTGCGCGCCCGTCGGCCATCACCTCCACCAGCTTGGCGGTGAAGGACGTGTCCGGCGCGTCCGACGCCACCGTGAGCGCCACGTCCACTTTCCCCGCCACGCTGAGCGGTGCGGAGAGCGGCTCGCTCACGAAGGAGAGCACGTCGGCCCGATCGCACAGGCCGTCCTGCCACACGTTGGCGGGCGGCGCGCCGTCGAAGCCGGGCAGGATGAAGGCCAGCATGCCGGCGCCGCCGCGGGTGGGGACCGGATTCGCGGGGTCGTAGGCGTAGCTCGCGCGCTCCGGGGCGGTGGGCGTCGTCTCCGCCAGGCGGCCGCCGCCGCAGCGCGTGGCGTCGGCGGTTCGTTGCAGGTAGAAGCGCACGTTCTTCGTCGGGGGAGGCCAGCTCGGGCGCGTGACCCAGCGGTTGTCGCGCATCACGTAGGTGGATACGCCGGGTCCGTTCTCGAGGGGTTCGCCGCGCAGGTGGTGACCGAGCCAATCCAGGAGCGGGTCCCACTGCAGGAGTCCGCCCGGTGCGCCGGGCGTCTCCAGCGCCTCGCCTCCCCGGCCCACGTGGGTCCACGGTCCCACGATGAATCGGCTCTTCGTGCGGCTCGCCAGGCGCTGCCAGTCCTTCATCTGCGGGCCGAGGAAGACGTCGTACCAGCCGCCGATCATCAGCACAGGGATGTCGAGGCGCTGCGGGGTCCCGGTGAGGCGCAGGAAGTCCTCGCGCTGCCAGAGCGGGGCCGCGAGCCCGGGGCTCTCGATCCACTCGCGGTACCAGGGCAGTGCCGTGCCGAAGAAGTGATCGGCGACGTCGCTGTGCGGGCGGTGGTGGATTGCTTTCTGGTAGCGCGCCCCGGCGTCGTCGTCCGGAGGACCAGGCTTGCGCATCATCGATGCCCACGCGGTGAAGGTCTCGTGGCGGAACATGCCGTCCTGGTAGAGAACGCCGTGGGAGTTCGTGCTGAAGACCGACGGCACGAAGGTCTTCACCTCGGGCGGCAGGCCTTGCGCCGCCGCGGCCCACTGCACCGCCGCCAGATAGGACGGTCCGATCATGCCGATGTTGCCGTCCTGGAAGGGCTGCTCGGCCAGCCACCAGACCGCGTCGTGGCCGTCGAGGCCTTCTTTCTCGAGGGGCGTCCACTCGCCTTCGCTCTCGCCCTGGCCGCGCACGTCCTGGTAGACGCAGCCGAAGCCGTAGCGCACGAGGCGGCCGCACCAGCCGCGCACCACGACGTCGAAGCGCGCGTAGGGATTGCGGATCAGGACCGTGGGCCAGGAGCCCTCGCCCTCGCCTTCGCCTTCGCCCCGGGGCAGATAGATGGTGGTGGCGAGGCGCACGCCGTCGCGCATGGCCACCATCTCCACGCGCTCGACTCCCGTCGAGTGGGTGTAGGCCGGCAGGCCCTCCATGCGACGCAGGATCTCGTAGCGCCCGAGCCAGGCGGCGCCTGCCGCCACCAGCAGGAGGGCCACGAGAACGCCGCCGATGCGGAGGAGGCGCTTGAGAATCGAGCGCTTGCGGCGTTCGACGGGGGCGGGGGGTGTGCTCTGGGTCATGGAGCCGGGAGAGTACCGCGCCGGGCGAGCCGAGCTAGGAAACTACGTGGGCGGCGGCGATCCGGTGCAGCTGGAACTGGCGTCGAGCCTGCTTGTCGAGGTCGAAGCAGTTCAGGCGGGTCTCGGCCTTGTCCATCACCACCTGCTCGATGCGCACGGTGCGCTCGCTGCGACCGCGGGCGCCGTCGTAGGCGATCCAGAGCGGCTGGTCCTCGAACCAGGCCTG
>CAXMOD010000258.1:0-4126 GCA_964194905.1 uncultured Desulfobacterales bacterium
AGCGTCACGGTGAGGACCGAATCGGTCAGATCGGTGAGCAACGTCTCGTAGGCCATGGGGTCTCCTCGCGTGGGCGGCCAGCATAGTAGAATCGTGGGATGAAAATCGGACTCCAGATCCCCAGCTTCACCTGGCCGGGCGGCCCCGCCGACCTGGCCCCCCGACTCGAGGCCATCGCCCGCAGCGCCGACGAAGGCGGCTTCGCCAGCCTCTGGGTCATGGACCACTTCTTCCAGATCCCACCGGTGGGCCGCGCCGAGCTGGAGATGCTGGAGGGCTGGTCCACGCTCAGCTTCCTGGCCGGCGTGACGTCGCGCGTGCGGCTCGGGACCATGGTCACCGGCGTCACGTACAGACACCCGGGCGTGCTGGTGAAGACCGCCACCACCCTCGACGTGCTCTCGGGCGGGCGCGCCTGGCTCGGCATCGGGGCCGCCTGGTTCGAACGCGAGCACGCGGGCCTCGGCGTCCCCTACCCGCCCATGGCCGAGCGCTTCGAGCGCCTGGAGGAAACGCTGCGCATCGCCCACCAGATGTGGTCGTCGGACGACGGACCCTTCGAGGGACGCCACTACCAGCTGGCCGAGACGCTCTGCGTTCCGCCGCCGGTCTCGCAGCCGCGGCCGCCGATCCTGATCGGCGGACTCGGCGAGCGCAAGACGCTGCGCTTCGTGGCACTCTACGCGGATGCGTGCAACCTCTTCGAACAGATCGGCACCGACGTGCTGCGCCACAAACTCGACGTACTGAAGCGCCACTGCGAAGACGCCGGCCGCGACTACGCCGACATCGAGAAGACCACCCTTGGCACGGTGCACCTCGCCGCGGGCAAGCAATCGGCGGCCGACCTCGTGGATCACTGCCGGACTCTGGCCGACCTCGGCATCGACCAGGCGATCTTCAACATGCCGAACGTGCACGAGATGACTCCCCTCGAGATCCTCACCAAGGAGGTCATTCCCGCGGTGGAAGCGTTCTAGGTGCTGCTCCTGCACGAGACCCATGAGGTCGCAGGGCGCGAAGAGGAGCGCTTCGAGGAGGCGTTCCGCGACGGCTGGCTGCCGGAGCTGGCAAAGGGGGACGACGCGCGCCTCCTCTACTTCCTGCACCACGCCCACGGAACGGGATCCTCGTACCGGGTCATCACCCTCACGGCGATCCGCGACGGAGCCGCCTGGGAACGCCTGGTGCGGCGCATCGACGGGGGCGACCTGACCGATTGGGCCCGCGGCGTGGACGCGCTGCGCCACGACGTCAACGCCAAGATGCTGATCCCGCTGCCCTGGTCGCCGCTCCAGGAGGTGGACCTGGCGGCGCTGCCGAGCGACGCGGACCGCGATCCGGTCCTCTTCATGGAGGACACGGTCTGGCCCCACGAGGGCCTGCTCGAGCGCTACGTCGAGCGCTCCGGGGCGCACTACGCCGAGGAGATGAAGCGGCACGCGGAGACCGGCCGCGCTCTGCTCGCGGTGCAGGCCGCCTTCCGCACGGCCTTCGGCAGCGGCCGGCGAGGCGAAGTGGTGCTGTGGCAGAAGGTCGTGCAACCCAAGGGCATCCTGCCGCTGCTCTCGCGGGAGGTGCCGGCTGAGTACAAGGCGCCCGGCACCTGGATGCACGACGCGCTCGAGCTGCGCGATCGCTGGGAGAGCCGGCTGCTGCGTACGGCGCGCTGGTCGCCTCTGGCCTAGATTCCTTGATGAAAACAGATAGATAAATCCAATAGTTGCGTATCCAGAATATATTGGACTCGAGTCCAGAATAATAGTAGACTCGAGTCCAATATGGCTGCTGAGCTCTCCCGCCGCGAACTCAACCGCACGCTCCAGCGTGCTCGCATCCTCGACGCGGCGCGCACCCTGTTCGCCACCCACGGTTTCGAGCAGGCTTCGATGGCCGACGTCGCGTCACTCGCCGGTGTCGCCCGCGCCACGGCCTTCAACTACTTCCCGTCCAAGCACGATCTCATCGATGCGATCACCCAGGAGGTGCTGGCCTACTGGCGAGGCATGCTCGCGCGCGCCCTTGCCGACGCGAAGAGCGGAACGCCGGCGCTCGTACGCGCGCTGTTCGATCACATGGGCTGGGGCATCCAGAACTTCCACGGCTTCTACCGCGGGGCGTTCCGCGAGATCGTGAAGATCCGCGTCGGACTCGAAGAAGGCGGGGCGGCCCAGGGAGAGGGAGATGCCGCCTTCGCACTGCTCGAAGAGCTGATCGAGCGCGGGCAACGACGCGGCGAGCTCGCCCGGGGCCCGGACGCGCGCAGCCTCGCCCTGGCGTTCGACAGTCTGTCGAACGGCACCATCCTGCAGTGGCTGTACGACGAGAGCGACGACTCTCTGCAGCTGCGCATGCAGCGCGCCGCCGACATCTTCCTCGGCGCCGTCTCCCTCGAGGCGGCTGACGCGCCGCAGGGTCCGCTGCCCGACGTGAGACCGGACGTGACGGTGCCCGTACCGGCACCTGCACCCGAAACCACCACGTGACTGGTTCCTTGGAGCTTCCATGACCACACCGCACGAGCTGCCCGAGATTCCCAAGCCCCCGCCGCTCGAGACGCGCTGGCGGCGCGCGTTCCGTTCGCTGCGCGAGCTTCTCGATGACCCGGAAGACACCGCGAAAGCCGTCGACCTCTTCTACGCCATCGGCCGCCGCGACTTCGAGCGCACGTTCCAGCGCTTCGTCTCCGGTCCGTACGGGGGCCAGCTCCTGGCGCGCAAGCCTTCGCTCGCGGACGCCCTCGCGGACCGGGCGGCGCTGGCGCGCATGCCTGAGGGCAGCCTGGGCCACGCCTTTCTCGACTTCCTCGACGAGAACGGCTTCCCGTCCCTCGCGCTGCGCGATCTGCAACGCGACGTCGAAGCGCGTTGGGAGGCGGAGGAGGGCGTCCCGCGCCTCGACCCGCTGCGCGCGTGGTTCCGCGACCGTTTCATCCTGTCCCACGACCTCCTGCACGTGCTCACCGGTTACGGCACCGACGACGTGGGCGAAGCGACGCTGCTCGCCTTCGACCTGGGCCAGCGCCCGGGCCGCAGCGGAGGCCTCTTGACCCTGGGCGCCGCCCTCGAGGTGTACGGGCATCGCGGCTGGCGCTGGCTGCACTACGACTGGCGCGCCTGGCGGCGCGGAAGGCGCGCCGCGTTCCTCGCCGAGCTGCCGTGGGAAGATCTCCTGTCGCTCCGACTCGACACGCTGCGCACGTTGCTCCGGATCGAGCCGCCCGAGCGAGCACATCCCGACGGCATCTGGCGCGAGACCCTTCGGGTGCGCCAGCCGGCCCCGGTCTGAACATTACTCCGGCGCCGAGGCCAGAACCTTGCCCAGGCTCACGCGGTCTTCCTCCGCGTAGCCGAGCCGCCGGTAGAACGCGATCACCTCGGCGTTGCTTCCGCGCACCTGGAGGTTCAACTTGGGACAGCCGCGCGCGTCGAGGGCGCGCTCGAGGTGCTCCATCAGCGCCGCGGCGATTCCCTGGCGCCGGCGAGACGGGTGCACCGCGAGCTTGTGAACCCAGCCGCGATGGCCGTCGAAGCCACCCATGCAGGTGGCCACGACCTGGCCATCGCTCTCGGCCACGAAGAAGAGCTCGGGCTGGGCCGCGTGCGACCGCCGCGCGTCGCGCACGGGGTCGTTGCGGGGCGGGTCGTCTGCGAAGACTTCGCGCCACAGCGCGGCGACGGCGGGCTCGTCCGCGGGCCGGTACACGCGCAGCGTGAAGGCTTCGGCCACGCCTACGCCGGGTCCGACCGATCGACGGTGAGGCCCACTTCCTGGCCGTGGGACACTTCGAGGGTGTGACCGTCCGGGTCGCGGATGAACGCCCAGTACCCGACGGGCGGACCGTAGTCGAGGGGGCCCGCCACCAGGCGCTCCTCGTCGCGCGCGAGTCCGCACAGGCGATCCACCTCGTCATGCGTCTCGCAAGCTACACCCAGGTGCGCGAAGGGCAGCAACGGGTGCTCCACCGTCTCCACCCGCACCAGCACGATCACGAAAGGACGCGTCTTGTCCGAGAGCCAGATTACGCCGTCGCGGCGGTGCACCACCTGCATGCGCGCGAAACGGGCGTAGAACTCGGCGCTGTCGTCGAGGTTGCTCACGGGGAGCGCCACGTGGGTGAGGCCGA
>CAXMOD010000259.1:0-21375 GCA_964194905.1 uncultured Desulfobacterales bacterium
GGCACATTCCAACCGGGCCATCGAGTCCGCGCTGCGCATCGGCAAGGCCTTCCACTCCGAGCTGGTCGGGTCTCACGTCTACGCGGCCAAGATGCACGACTACCGCTTCAGGCAGATGGAGTACTCCCTGCCCGCAGAGTATCTGGAGGAGAACGAGCTGGAGCGGCAGCGCAAGATCCACGACAGCCTGATCACGATGGGGCTCGAGCTGATCTCGGACAGCTACCTGGAGGGCATGAAGCAGCTCTGCAAGAACGAGGAGCTGCCCTTCGAGGGCCGCATGATGGACGGAAAGCACCACGTCGAGGTGCTTCGGGACCTGCAGGAGTCGGACAGCGACCTCGTCGTGCTGGGAGCGCTGGGCCTGGGTCGCCAGCGCGACAGCCAGATCGGCGCGGTGTGCGAGCGTGTGACCCGCTCTTGCAGCCAGGATGCGTGGGTGGTCAAGCACCTGCCCAAGAAAGGCGAGCCGGAGCGGGACACGATCCTCGTGGGCATCGACGGCAGCCCGCAATCGTTCGGGGCGCTCCAGACCGCTCTGGCGCTGGCCCGGGCGTTCGACAAGCGTGTCGAGCTGATCGGCGTGTACGACCCCTACCTCCACTACATGGTGTTCAACGGGCTGGTGGGAGTCCTCACCGAGAAGGCGGCGAAGGTGTTCCGCTTCGAGGAGCAGAACCAGCTCCACGAGGAGATCATCGACACGGGCCTCGCCCAGATCTACCAGTCCCACCTGGAAGTGGCCCAGCAGATGGCGGGCGCGGAGGGCATGGAGGTCACCAAGACCCTGCTCGACGGCAAGACTTTCCAGAAGGTCCTCGACCACGCGCGCAAGGCCCAGCCCTGGCTCCTCGTCCTGGGCCGGATCGGCGTCCACAGCGACCCCGACGAGAGCGCGCTCGGGAGCAACTCCGAGAACCTCCTGCGTCTCTGCGAGTGCGACCTGCTGCTGACCACGGCGCTCGTCCGCCCGGAGCTCGACGTCCGTGCCGAGGAGAGCATCCGCTGGACGAGCGAGGCCGAGCAGCGGATGGAGCGGGTTCCCAAGATGGTCGTGGGCATCGCGCGCACGGCGATCCTGCGCCTGGCGCTCGAGAAGGGGCACAGTGTCATCACCAGCTCGCTCCTGGACGAGGCCATGGAGCGTTTCATGCCCAAGCAGGCGCCGATGGACAAGCTGGCCGAGGCGGTCGCCATCGGGCGCGCGCACGAGCAGTCGGTGGCGATGTGCAAGGGCTGCGGACTCACGGCGAGCGAGCCGAACCCCGCGGTGTGTACGGTCTGCGGAGGCAAGACCTTCGAGTTCCTGACGGCCGAGATGGTCGAGAGCCTGGTCCAGAGCGAGGGCGGCGCCGACGACGAGCCCACCTACGACGGGCGCAAGCTGGCATGGACGCAGGACGCGCGACACGCGCTGCGCGGAATCGAAGAGGCCTACCTGCGGCGCCGCACCCGGGCGCGGATCGAGAAGTCGGCCCGCCTGCGCAGGCTCAACACCATCACCCTCGACTTTGCCCGGGATCTGATCGAGGAGGAGACCGGCATGGCGTTTCCCGGCTCGCCCGGGAACGGAGCGGACGTCCCCGAGCCGAAGGCGGAGCCCGAGAGCGACGGAAGGCGCCTGGTGGCCCGGGACGCCGAGCGCAACCCGTTGTTCTCGGCGTTCGAGTGGACCGCGGACGCGACGGCGCGCATCCTGCGCGTACCCGCCGGCTTCATGCGGGATCGGACCCAGGCTCGCATCGAGGAGCTGGCCCGAAAGCAGGGGACTCCGCAGATCGACCTGCAGGGCGTCGAAGCCGGGATCGCACTGGGCCTGCAGACTATGGCCGAGATGGTCGCTCAGCAAGGCGACGGCTCCGGTCCCGATTCCGCTTCCGACTCGGGATCGGAGCGCCGCGAGGAGCCCGACGCGGCGCGCTGTCCCGCCGTCCGCCGGACCGAGCCGGCGGCACGAGAGAGCGAACACAGGGAGCCGCTGAACGAGGTGAGCCCGCTCACCGAGCTGGCTGCCATGCGGATTCTCCTGACGGACGACGCGGAGTCGCGCGAGAAGTAGGCGCCGAGAGCATGCCCTCCTACCGCTTCTGCAGAACCGACGACATCGCGTTCCTGATCGACGCGCTGAACGCGTGCTACGTCCCGCACTTCCCGGAGCAGGAAAGGCTGTCCGGCGACGATTTCAAGCGGGAGATCCGCGAGCTGAACGTCTGGTCCAGCAGCTGCATGGTGGCGTCGGCCGACGGCGATCCGATCGCGGTGGTCACCGGCGCCAAGCGGGAGCGGGAGACCCTGATTCACCGGATCGGTGTCCATCCCGGCTTCCTGCGGCAAGGGCACGCTCGGCACCTGCTCGAGTCGCTGGGCCAGAAGCTCGCCGTCCTGGGCCCGCCTCGGATGGTGGCGGAGGTGCCCGACGACCTGCGGGCGGTGCGAAGCCTGTTCGAGGCCGCGGGGTACGAGTCGGAGCAGACCTTCGCCGACTTCACGCTGACGAAGCCGCTCGCGCCCCCCGCGGCCGCGAGCGGGGTCAGTGCCGCGAGCTTGGACGATCTCCTGCGTTACGAGGCCCTGGATCCGGCCGTATCCCGCAGCTGGGAGGGCGCGGTGGAGACCCTGCAGAACCGCAAGGATCAGATCCGGGGGCTGGCCATCGCTTCCGACACGCGGGTGGAGGCCTGCGCGCTGTTCCGCGACCTGCCGGCTCGGCGCGAGATCGTCGCCCTCGGTGGGACGTCGCAGCGGGGCGAGGCAGGCAGCGACGCCGCCGTCCTGCTGGAGATCGTGGTTCGGGTGGCCTGCCAGGCCGGCTCCCTGGCCGTGACGATTCCCAGGGTCTCCAGCGAGGAGATCTCCTGGGATAGGCTCGAGTCGATGGGCTTCCACAGGGAGCGGACCTACACCCGCTATGTAGGGATCCCGGACTCGAACACACAGTGATGGTGCCGAGGAGTCGAGCGTGAAGAGCTACTACGACATCACAGGTGACGGAGGGTCACACGTCCTGGAGCAGGTCCAGGCCCAGCAGGCGAGCGTGGCCCGGAGCCTCTCCGGCGTGCGCAGCCTGCTGGCGGTCGGATCCGGGAAAGGGGGCGTGGGGAAGAGCACGCTGACCATGCAGCTCGCCTGCGCGCTGCGCGAGCTGGGGAACGCGGTCTCGATCCTGGACGCCGACCTCAACGGTCCCTCGCAAGCCCGGCTGGGCGCCCTGCAAGACCGGATGCTGATTCCGGGCGAGAGCGGAGCCCAGGTCCCGACGACGCGGGACGGGATCGGCGTGGTCTCGATGGGCAGCCTGGTCCCCGAGCCGCGCTCCGTCGAGTTCGAGAGCGTGGCGAGCGGGTCGTCGCACACCTGGCGGGCGACCAAGGAGTTCACGGTCCTGCGGGAGCTCCTGGCGTGCATGGACTGGGGGAAGCTCGACTACCTGCTGGTAGACCTGCCCCCGGGCGCCGAGCGGATCGTGCAGTACGCCGAGCTCCTGGGCCCGGCGGCGCTGTTCGTGTTGGTCACGGTTCCCTCGGATCTGGCAACCGGGGTCGTGGCTCGCTCGATCGATGCACTCGAGAAGACCCCGAACCGGATCCTGGGCTACGTCGAGAACATGGACGGCTACTACTGCTCGGACTGTGGGCAGGTCAAGCCGCTGTTCCCTGCGCAGTCACAGGTGAAGCTCGATCTTCCCTGCCTGGGGAGCATACCCTTCGATCCCGAGCTGGCCGCGCTCTGCGATCGGGGCGACTCCCCCTCCGCCCCTTCCGAAGGGCCCGCGCTGGTTTCCTGGCAGCCCATGCTGCGGATCGCCGCGGAGGTCTGCCGACGCGCTGCCGAGCGCGCGTCTGCCCCCGAGGAGAAAGCATGAAATTCCTCTGCGTGTCGTGCGATGAGGCGATGAAGCTGATCGAGGCGAAGCCCCCCGAAGGCGGCTCACTGAGCATTTTGTACCGGTGTCCGAACTGCGACCGCGAGATCGCCATGCTGACCAATCCCTACGAGACCCAGATGGTCGGCTCGCTGGGGGTGCAGGTCGGGCCCGAGGGTGATGGAGCCGCCAAGTGCCCCTTTCCCGGCGTGATGCAGGAGATGGGCGCGAGCCCGGACGGCTCGAGCGCGGCGTTTCCCTGGACTGCCGAGGCCAGCGAGCGGCTGGCCAACATCCCCGAATTCGCGCGACCGATGGCCAAGACCGGGATCGAGAGGTTCGCGAAGGACAACGGGTTGGCGCAAATCGACGTCGACGTGCTCGAGCAGGCCAAGGATTTCTTCGGGATGTAACCGGCCTTGTCGACTCCGCTCGGCTTGGCCTCGCTGCGCGCCGCGGCCTTCGGCCGCGGCTTGCCCCTCAGTCC
Organism: uncultured Desulfobacterales bacterium; assembly: GCA_964194905.1. Classification (GTDB taxonomy): domain Bacteria; phylum Myxococcota_A; class UBA9160; order UBA9160; family JAFDET01; genus JAFDET01. The sequence goes on from CAXMOD010000259.1 coordinate 4,350, forward strand.
GGCTTCGAGAAGCGTGGCATCTTGCCGAACATCTCGGATCGCTCGTCGCCGGCTAGAGCTTCCTTCATCACGTCGGATGTGATCAGGTCGATCCCGTTGCGCTGGGCGTAGGCTTCCAGCCCCTGTTTGACCTTCCCGCGGATGAAGGCGAGCGGGATGCGCTCCAGGCGGGCCTGGGCTTCCGGGCTCCAGTCAAGCGCCTCGATCTGCAGCGGTCGTCCGGTGGGCTGGTAGCGACACGCCGGGTCTTCCTGCAGATAGTCACCATGGACGGCGTAGGCCCGGCAGCGGCAGCCGCCGCACAGCTCGTTGAACTCGCAGCGGCCGCAGCGTCCCTTGAGCTGCTTCAGGTCGCGAAGCTCTTGCAAGACGGATGACGTTCGCCAGATCTCGCCAAAGCTCTGGTCACGCACGTTGCCTGCGACGACGGTCATATAGGGACACGGGGTCACATCGCCCTGTGGCGTGATCCGACAGTACTGGGTGCCGGCCATGCAACCGCCGCTCTCCAGGCCTCCTACTCCCCTCTCGTAGGCGAGCTGCTTGAATTGCGGCGCACATTTCGAGCGCACCAGCATGGGACGGTACTGGTCCTGCCAGTCCACCAGGTTCGAGAGCATGGCTTCCGTTCGTTCGGGAGAGAGATCGTTCATCTGCTGGCCGCGCCCGGTCTGGACGAGGAAGTAGAGATTGAAGGACCAGGCTCCCTTCTCGCGGGCAAACGCCAGCATCTGGGGAATCTCGGCGTAGTTCATGTCCATGACCGTGGTCTGGACCAGGACTTGAAGGCCATTCGCGCGGCAGATGTCCAGCGCTCGTACCGAATACTCCCAGGCATCCGGCCCACCGCGGAAATGATCGTGCTTCGCCGGCTCGAGTGAATCGATGCTGATGGCGACACCTTGCACGCCGCATTCGATCATCTTCTCGACGACCTTGTCGGTGAGCAGTACGCCGTTGGTTCCCATCACCACCCAGATCCCCTGGCTCGATGCACTCTGGGCAATCTCGTAGATGTCCTTGCGCAGAAGCGGCTCGCCGCCGGTCAGGATCAGCATCTCCGTTCCGGCGGCCTTCATCTCGTCGATCAACCCCAGACATTCGTCGGTCGTGAGCTCGTTCTCCGCTTTCCGGCCGCCCTCCATGTAGCAGTGGGGGCAGCGCAGGTTGCACGCCCGGGTCAGGTTCCAGGAGATCAAGGAGGGCTTGTACCCGTTCTGGGTTGTCACCTATGCCTCCCTTCCCACGAGGCTCGCGGCCGCTTCGCCCGACGTCACGCAGTCGGGCAGGCCGTAGGCGCCCAGTCCGCTGCCGACGACGTGCAGACCCCGCTGCCGTTCGATCGCGCGCTGCAGGGCCGCGACCCGATCCAGATGGCCCACGTCGAACTGCGGTATGGACCGCCGGAAACGAGACACTCTGCTCGACAGCGGCGGAGCCGCGGCCCCTATCAGACGGGCGAGGTCGTCGTGCGATCGCGCTGTCAGCGTCGCGTCGTCCAGGTCCAACGCGTCGGCATCGAGAGCGCCGCCCTGAAAGGTGTGCACGACGACGTGCTGTTCGGGTGCCCGAGCCGGGAACTTCTCGCTCGAGAAGGTCGCCGCCAGGATCCGATAGGGCTCCGCCCGCGGCACGAAGAAGCCGAAGTCGGACGGTAGAAAGCTCAGGTCGCTGCGGCGGTAGGCCAGGTTGACCGTGATGCAGGATGCGAAGCGGATCTCTTCGAGTGCGCTGGCGACCGCAGGCGCCGTCCCTCGGAGCAGCTCGTAGCAGCGGGGCGCGGAACAGGCCAGAACGACTTCGCGCGCCCGCCAGTTTCCCGAAGCGGTCTCGACCTGCCAGCATCCTTCGTCGGGCAAGGGCCGGATCCCCTTGGCTGCGCATCCGAGCTGCAGCCAGGGTGCGGGAATTTCTTCGGCCAGACGTTGGACGAGCGAGCCGAGTCCGCGCCTCAAGGTCAACTGTGCCGGCGCGGCGGGATGGGTTGCGGACGCAGCGCGAAGGCCCCGCAGGACGCTGCGGTTTCCCTGCTCGAGTCCGACGAAGGGGCCGAGCGCACGCCGCGCGCTGAGCCGGGTCGCATCCGCGACGAACAGCCCGCCCAGCACCGGTTCGGCGACGCGCTCGTAGGCCTCCCGACCGAAGCGTCGGACCACGAAGCTCTCCACGGTCTCGTCCGGGGGCGGCCCGTCGCCGGGCGAGCCCGCCGCGCGGCCCGAGGCCCAGGGCTCGAGCAGCATTCTCAGCTTGCCCCGCCAGGAGAACAACCCGGAGCGCAGCAGAGGCCACGGCTCGGTCGGGGCGATCAGGCGGAATCCCGCCGGCAGCGGATGGAGGCGGCGATCGTGCACCACCGAGAACGTCGCGACCGAGCGGGGAGCAATCAGCTCGTCGCCGAGTCCGAGCTCTCGGCACAGGTCGATCGCCGCCGGCTTCGCCGTCACCATCGAGTCGGGGCCGGCCTCGAACAGCCAGTCTCCCTGCCGCTCCGTCCGTACCAGCCCGCCCAGACGATCGCTGGCCTCGAACAGACGCACCGACGGATGGCGCTCCGACTCTGCGCGAGACAGTCGATAGGCGGTCACGAGGCCGGAGATGCCCCCCCCGACGATCGCTACGTCCAGGTCGCGCGTTTCGGCTTCGGGGCTCGTGCTTCGGATGGCACTCAAGCTGGTTCCCGCCAGGATTTTCCGAGCAGGGGCTCGTGTGCGATTTCGACGACGGCCTCCGCCCAGGCGTGGTCAGCGTTGGGCGCCGGTACCAGGTCGAGGGACTCGCCACCATGCCGACACCAGATCTCGCGCCCCCGAATGGCGATCTCCTCCAGCGTCTCGAGGCAGTCTGCGACGAAGCCACTGATCACGACGGCGCGTCGCCGGCCTCGTTCCGCCTCTCGGGCCAACACCCGGTCGGTGTAGGGCTCGATCCAGGGTGTTCGGCCGAGACGCGACTGGAAGCTCACCGAGTACTGCTCGCCGGTGAGCCCCAATCTTTCGGCGAGCAACGCGGCGCTCGCCAGGCACTGGGCTCTGTAGCAGTGACGGCGGGCGCCTTCACGGGAGCAGCAGTCCGCCTGTTGCAGGCAACGGAGGTCGTGAGCGGCCCCGCGAAGCTGGCGCACGGGCAGACCGTGAAAGCTGAACAGGACCAGGTCCGGACGAACGCGCTCGAGAACCGGCCGGGCGAGCCGTGCCCTTGCCTCGAGGTATGCAGGGTGTGCGTAGAACGGCGGGACGACCTGCACCGGCACGACGGTCGGGTGTCGGCAGAGCTCGGCCAGGACCGCCTCGACGGAGGACCCCGTCGACGCCGAGCTGGACTGAGCGTAGAGCGGGAAAACCACCAGTCGATCGCATCCTCGAGCGCGCAGCCTGTCGAGTGCGGCCGGGATGGACGGGTCGCCGTGGCGCATGGCGAGCTCGACCGCAACCCCGCCGCCCACCAGCTCCTGGATCCGGTCGCGCAGATCCAATCCGTGAGTGATCAACGGAGATCCGCGGTCGGTCCAGATCTTCTCGTAGTTCTGCGTGGACCGGCGGGAGCGCAGCGGTGCAATCAGTAGGTGCACGAGCAGGAAGCGGCGCCACGCCGGAATGTCGAGGACCCGGCGGTCCATCAAGAGCTCTCGCAGGTAGCGCCGCACGTCCCGCGTCGTGGGGCTCGACGGACTCCCGAGGTTGATCAGCAGCAGGCCGACCGGCGGGGATTGGGGGGACATCAGCTCACCTGCTCGCTCATTGCTCCCTGGGTTTGGAGGCCGTCACGTGGCTATTGTGGTCCGAACCCGGCGTCGGCGGCAAGCGCTCAGTCGACGATGTTGACCAACCGGCCCCGCACGACGATCACCTTCTTCGGCTCGCGGTCTCCGAGGTGCTTTCGCACGTTTTCGGAGGCCAGGGCCGCTTCACGCACCGCGTCGTCACTCGCGTCGGCCGGAACCCGTATCTCGTCGCGCTTCTTGCCGTTCACCTGGACCACCAGGGACACGATGTCTTCGTCGAGCAGGCTCGCGTCGGCCTCCGGCCACGGGGCGTGGGCCACGCTCTCCCGATGGCCCAGGGTGCGCCACAGCTCCTCGGCCACGTGGGGCGCCAGCGGCCCCAGCATGCGCACGAAGGCGTCTGCACCGGAGCGCGGCATGGGAGAGCCCACGTCGCGCGCGTAGACCATGAGCTTCGAGATGGCGGTGTTGAAGCCCAGATCTTCCATGTCCTTGGTCACCCCCGCCACGGTGCGGGCCAGCAGGCGCTCCTGCTCGGCAGTGCCGTCGTCGGCGAGAGAGCCCTCCGCCACGGCGCGCCAGGCGCGCTGCAGGAAGCGGAAGACGCCCGGGATGCCCTCCGTGGACCAGGGTGCGCCTTTCTCCAGCGGCCCCATGAACATCTCGTAGAGGCGCAGCGCGTCGGCGCCGTACTCGGCGACCACGTCGTCGGGGTTCTCGACGTTTCCCCGGCTCTTGGACATGCGCTCCACCACTTCTTCCAGCACGAGATCGTCCTCGGTCGGATGGAGCGGAGTTTCGTCCTGCCAGCGCACGTCGCGGGCGTGCACCCAGCGCGCCTTCACCCCTTCGCCGGTGGCCGCGGCGCGCGCCGTCTCGCTCTCCACGCGGACAGCCGAGGACGGGAAGGCGCGCGGCGTGGCGTTGGGATCGTCTCCCAGGTTGTCATCGTAGTAGCGGTAGCTGTGTCCGAGGATCTGCCCGGGGTTGAGGAGCTTCTGGAAGGGCTCCTTCGTGTGCACGGCGCCGACGTCGTAGAGCACCTTGTGCCAGAAGCGCGCGTAGAGCAGGTGCAGCACCGCGGGTTCGGCGCCGCCCACGTAGAGATCCACCGGCATCCAGTAGCGCTCCGCTTCCTCGGAGCAGAACGCGTCGTCGTTTCCCGGATCGCAGAAGCGCAGGTAGTACCAGCAGCTGCCCGCCCAGTTGGGCATGGTGTTGATGTCGCGCTTGGCGGGGGCTCCCGTCTCCGGGTCCGTCGTGTGGATCCACTCGGTGGCCGACTCGAGGGGGGAACGTCCGCCGTCGCGCGGGGCGTAGTCGTCGAGCTCGGGGAGCGTGACCGGCAGCTCGTCCGGCCCCACGAGCTTCACCCCGCCGTCCTCCAGGTGGAGGAGCGGGAAGGGCTCGCCCCAGTAGCGCTGCCGGCTGAAGAGCCAGTCGCGCAGCTTGTAGGTGACCTCGCCGTGACCGAGCTCCTCGGCTTCCAGCCATTCGATCATCTTGCGCCTGGCTTGCTCGGTAGCGAGGCCGTCGAGGAAGTCCGAGTTCACCGCCACGCCGGGCTCGGCGAAGGCGGCCTCGCCGACGTCGCCGCCCTTCACCACCTCGACGATCTGGAGATCGAAGGCGCGCGCGAACTCCCAGTCGCGTTCGTCGTGACCGGGCACCGCCATGATGGCGCCGGTGCCGTAGCTGGCCAGCACGTAGTCGGCGATCCACACCGGGATCTCGGCGCCGCCGGCCGGATTCTTCGCCCGGGCGCCGGTGTCCACGCCGCTCTTGGTCTTCACGTCCACGATGCGGGCGCGCTCGCTCTTGCGCCCCGACGCCTTCACGTAGTCGCGCACCGCCTCGCGCTGCGCGTCGCTGGTGATCACCTCCACCAGCGGGTGCTCCGGTGCCAGGACCATGTAGGTGGCGCCGAAGAGCGTATCGGGCCGTGTGGTGAAGACCTCGATGGATTCGTCGCTCCCCGCCACGGGGAAGCGCACCCGCGCCCCCTCGCTGCGGCCGACCCACTCGCGCTGCTGCTTCTTGATGGACTCGGGCCAGTCCAGGGGCTCCAGGTCCTCGAGCAGGCGTTCCGCGTAATCGGTGATCTTGAGCATCCACTGGCGCATGGGCAAGCGCACGACCGGGTGGTCGCCGCGCTCGCTCTTGCCGTCGATGACCTCCTCGTTGGAGAGCACGGTGCCGAGCGCCGGGCACCAATTGACGGGCACCTCCGCCTCGTAGGCCAGACCGCGCTCGTACAGCTTCGTGAAGATCCACTGGGTCCACTTCACGTAGCCCGGGTCGGTGGTGTCCACCTCGCGTTCCCAGTCGTAGTCCATGCCCAGCGACGTAAGCTGGCGCCGGAAGGTGGCGATGTTCTTGCGCGTGGTCTCGCGTGGGTGGGTGCCGGTCTTGATCGCGTACTGCTCGGCCGGCAGGCCAAAGGCGTCCCAACCCATGGGGTGCAGCACGTTGAAGCCGCGCATGCGCTTGTAGCGCGACAGCACGTCGGTGGCGATGTAGCCCTTCGGGTGCCCCACATGCAGCCCCTCGCCGGACAGGTAGGGGAACATGTCGAGCACGTAGTACTTGGGCCGGGACGGATCGACCCGGGAGCGGAAGGTGCCCTCCTCGCGCCAGGCAGCCTGCCACCTCGCCTCGATGGCCTTGGGGTCATACGCCATGGGGCGGTAATGTAGCCCCGATGGCGGAACGGGCCGAGGTGTTCGTGGTGTCGGATGGCACCGGAGAGACGGCGAGCGTGCTGGTGCGTGCGGCGATGGCCCAGTTCCAGACGCCGTGGCGCCTGCGCACCTATGCGGACACGCGCACGGACGCCCAGGCCCGGCGTGTGGTGGCGAGCGCGGCCCAGTCGGGAGCGCTGATCTGCTTCACCCTGGTCAACAAGCGCCTGGCGGCAGGGCTGCGCGAAGACGCCGCCGAGCAGGGAGTTCCCGTGGTGGACCTGCTGGGGCCGCTGGTCTCCCACGTGGGTGAGCACCTGCGCGCGGAGCCGGCTGGCGAGCCCGGCCTGCTGCACGGCTTTTCGGACGAGTACTTCCAGCGCGTCGAGGCCGTGGAGTTCGCGGTGCGCCACGACGACGGCGCGAGCCTCCACACATTGTTTCGCGCGGACCTGGTGCTGACCGGCGTCTCGCGTACCTCCAAGACCCCCCTCTCCATGTACCTGGCCCAGCGCGGCTTCAAGACCGGCAACGTGCCTCTCTTGCCGGGCATCGAGCCGCCCAGGGAACTCCTCGACCTCGACACCAGCAAGGTGATCGCGCTGCTCGTGTCGGCGGAGACGCTGGTGGACGTGCGCCGCGCGCGCATTCGAGCCCTGGGCGCCTCGCCCTACGCGGCGTACGCGGACCCGGACGTCGTGGATGAGGAGCTTCGCCACGCGCGCGCGGTGATCCGGCGCCACGGCTGGCGCAGCGTAGACATCACCGGCCGCGCCGTGGAAGAGAACGCCGCGCGGATCCTGGAACTCCTCGACCGCGCCTAGGTCGCCTCCTCCTCCTTCATCAGCCCGCGCGCGAACTTGGGCTGGATGATGGAGTAGAAGGCCGGGACGATCGTGATGGCGCCGATCATGTTGATCACCATCAGGATCACCAGCAGCTGGGCCATCTCCGCCTGGAAGCGCAGGCTCGAGGCCGTCCAGGTGAAGATGCCGCCGACGATCGTCGAAGCCGTGAACGTCACCGCCATGCCCGTGGTGCGGATCGCGCGGCGGATCGCCTCGTCGATGTCGCCGCCCGTCTCCGTCACCTCCTGGCGGACGCGGTCCACGATGTAGATGGCGTAGTCCACGCCGATTCCCACGCCCACCGACTGCACCGGCAGCGTGTTCACGTTGAGGCCCACGCCCTTCAGCGCCATGTAGGCCAGCGAGATCATCGTGGCGGTCGCCAGCTGGATGACGATGATGGTGCCGCTCCACAGCGAGCGGTACGTGAGGGCCTGGAGGATGTAGATGACCAGCAGGATGAGCGAGATGTTGGCGATGTGTCCGCGCTCCCCCTCGTCGTTGATGGCGGCCAGCACGCCCATGGAGCCGCCGGCCATCACGAACTGCATGCCGCGCGTCCACGAGTTGGTCATCTGGTACTTCGGCACACCATCCACTGCCTTCAGGTCGTAGACGATGAGGTCCTTGGTGTTGACGGCCACGGCGCGCAGGCCGAGGTCCTCGTTGGCCCACCAGTAGTTCACGTCGGACTCGTCCCAGCCCTCCAGACTGCCGGGCCACGGGAAGTAGCTGTCATCAGGCCAGCCGTCGCGCGTCTCCTCGTAGTCGCTGATCGCCTTTTCGCGGAACTCTTCGAGCCAATCCGGCAGCCCGTCCCGGCTGGGCACCTTCACTTCGGCGGGCGCGTAGCCGCCATTCTGGCGCACGCGCACCTCGAGGCTGTGGTCCCGCGGCTCCCACAAGTCGATCACGGGGCCGAGCATGTAGTACATGGCGTCGGCCAGGCCCTCGGAGCCGAGCAGGCCCGCCGTGGGCCCCGCCGCGTCCTTGTCCAGGCGCACCGAGACTTCGCCGAGCGGATTCTCCTCGATGAAGTGGTTCGCCACCGCCACCGCGCGGCGGATCGTGTCGCCCTTGTGGTCCGGGTAGAAGAACGAGATGTTGGCGTCCTTGCCGTCGTCGGTCATGAAGGGGCGCAGGAAGCCCGGCGGGCCGTTGGTCTGCAGGGTGAAGATGCTGTTGCGTACCGTGGCCGAGTCGCCGGGTACGAAGTGCCACTTCGGGTCGCCATAGTGGTTCATCTGCCAGGAGCCGCGGATGAACGGCACGAGCGACACCGACGCCCCCAGGTTCGTGTGCACGAACAGGAAGCGCTCGAACTCCTCCATGGCGGCCACGGGTGCCGCGTCGGCGCTGGCGTTCTTCCGGTCGCCGTTGGCGTAGACCACCATCGAGTCCACGCCGCCGAAGCGGTCGGCGATCTCCGCGGTGGCGACGTTGAACGGGTGGTCCGGCCAGAGCAGGAACGACCCGGGGTTCGACTCGCCGATGGTGGAGCGCGTGAACACGATGTAGAGCGAGCCCGACAGCAGCACAAGCGCTATGCCCGCCACCACGTACTTGCCCACCGAGTGCGTCACGGTGTTCCCGAGGCCGCGCAGGAAGCGCACCATGAAGCCCGGCGTGTAGTGCGCGGCGTCGTGGGGCGGCGGCAGGTAGCAGATCATCACGGGGTGGAGGATCTCCACCGTGAACAGGATGGTGAGCACCCAGAAGGCGCCGAAGACTGCCAGGTCGCGCATCTGGGGGATCGTCGTGATGAGGATGACCAGCAGGCCCAGGAAGTCGGTGACGATGCCGAGTGTGCCGGGCACGATCAGCTCGCCCATGGCCACGGTGGCGGCCTCGATCTTGGCCCCCTCCTCGTCGCCGCCCATGCGCTCGAGGATCACCTCGTAGTCCTCGAAGAAGCGTTCCGCCATCTGCACCGTGTGGGATACGGAGCGCGCGGTGATGATCATTGGGATGACGAGCACCAGCGGGTCGAACGTGATGCCCACCCAGCCGGTGAATCCCAGTCCCCAGATCGCGGTGGCGATGGCGGCGATGAACGGGATGAGCACGCCGTGCAGGCGGCGGAAGTAGATCAGCAGCAGCAGGAAGGTGACGATCACCGTGAGGATCACGAACAGGCCGATCTCGAAGGCGTGCTTCAGCAGCCAGCCCACGTGCACGGGGCCGCCGGACACGAAGATCTGGAAGTCGCAGCCCGGCGGGAAGTGGCGCTCGGACGACGAGCCCACCACGAGCCGGGTCATCGAGCCCTTGAGGCTGCGGGCGGCGCGACTCACGGGGTTCCCGCTCTCTTGCGCGTTGCAGGCCGGGTCCTCGATATCGGCCTTGATCTGCATCACGTGCTTGAAGATGGCCTGGTACACCTCGCGGCTCGCAAGGCGGTCGGTCACGAAGCCGGCCGTGATCAGCGCACCCATCTCGTCGCGCGACACCAGGCGGCCGAAGATGAACGGAGGGTTCTGGCGCACGAGCTCGCGCAGCGCGTCGGCCTCCTCCTGGGTCTCCGGCACCCTCTTCATCAGGAGGTCGGACGTGATCGAGCCGTCCGGCTCGATCTGGATGACGCGGGTCGAGCCGTGGGCGATCCCGTTGATCTGGTAGTGGTTGACGGGGTAGGGCGGGTAGGCGCGGTCGAGGAGCGGCGTGATCTCCTTCGGCTCGAGCCCCTGCTCCTCCAGCTCGTAACGCATCTCGTCGCGGGCCTCGGTCTGGCTGTCGTAGCCGACGCCGTCGAGCCGCTTCGTGATGATGCTGATCTTCTCCAGGACTTCCGGCGTGAAGATCGTGCCCTCCTTCACGACCGCGGCCACGGCCACGCCCGCGGAGGTGCCGAAGGTGGAGGCGAACTTGTCCTGCGCGGCGATGAAGGGGTGCTGCGGGTAGAGGGCGCGCTCGCTCGCGTCGAGCCGGACGGACGGCCCGGGCAGCGGCAAGCCGAGTCCCGTCGTGATGGCGTTGACCGTCGGGTACAGGAAGAAGAGCGTGGTCGCGATGAGGAAGAGGGCCACCCAGAAGCGGTGCTTCACCACCCAGCGCGCAAACTGGAGGGTGGTCGTCTCGCGGATCTCGTGGCCAGGCAGGTGCTCGCTCATCGCTTACGTCCTTCTCCACGCGACCCGAGAACGCTGGCACACGTCCAGCGTAGGGGGGGCTCTCGGCGTCTCGAACTGGTCTGCAAGGGCGGTCCGACGGAGCCGGACCAAAGCACTCTCCCTGGAATGCACTTGCCACCCACGGGCGGCAACTTTGCAGCCTATTTTGGTGGAGACGCGGGGTCAACCCGTTCCCCGCGGGTTTGACCCCGAAGCCGCTTTCTTCGATTCGTGCCATGCTGCGGCATGGCCGGCCGTCCCCGGGTCTACGTCACCCGCCGGCTGCCCGGAGGCGGGCTGGAACGCCTGGCGCAGCGCGCAGACCTCGAGGTGTGGCCCGACCCCGACGGCCCGCCGCCGGGCGAGCTGGCGCGGGGCGTCGAGGGCGCGGAAGGCCTCCTCTGCCTGCTCACAGACCGGATCGACGCGGCCCTTCTGGCCGCCAGCCCGCGCCTCCGAGTGATCTCGAGCTGCTCGGTGGGGGTCGATCACGTCGATCTCGCGGCGGCGAACGGGCGTGGCATCCCGGTGGGGCACACTCCGGGCGTCCTCACCGAGACCACCGCCGACCTGGCGTTGGCGCTGCTGCTGGCCGTCGCGCGCCGTATTCCTGAGGCCGAGCGCTGGCTTCGCGCCGGGCGCTGGAGGACATGGGAGCCGGACCGACTGCTGGGCCGCGATCTTCACGGCTCCACCCTCGGCCTCGTGGGCCTCGGACCCATCGGCCTGGCGGTGGCGCGTCGGGCGCGGGGCTTCGGCATGCGGATCCTGGGCTGGTCGCGTCGGCCCAAGCCCGAGGCCGCCGAGCTCGGGGTCGAGCAGACCGGCCTCGAGCGGCTGCTGTCCGAGGCGGACTTCGTGAGCCTCCACGTGGCTCTCACCCCCGAGACCCGCCACCTGATCGACGCCGGCGCGTTGGCCCGCATGAAGCCCGGCGCGCTGCTGGTCAACACCTCTCGGGGCGAGGTGGTGGACGAGCCGGCGCTGGCGGAGGCGCTCGCTGGGGGGCGGCTGGGCGGCGCAGCCCTCGACGTCTACGAGCGCGAGCCGCTCCAAGCCGCGAGCCCCCTCCTCGACCTGCCCAACGTGGTGCTCGCGCCCCACATCGGAAGCGCCAGCGTGGCCACGCGCACGCGCATGGCCGACCTGGCCGTGGAGAACCTGCTGGCCGGCCTCGCCGGCGAGCCGATGCCCCACTGCGCCAACCCCGCCGTCTACGACCGCACCCCGCCTGGGCCACCCTAGCCGGCGCAGAGCGCGAGGAAGTCAGCCGGCGTGACGATGCGGGCGCCGCGGTGGCGCGCGCGGGCCGCGAGCCGGCGATCTCCGGTCACCACGGTGGGTGGCGCCGTTCCGGAGGGGGCCTCGACGACACGCGCGAGAATCCAGTCGTCGGCCGATGGGGCGAAGACGGCGCGCGCGCCCTCCCGCGGCAGGGCGGGCTCGGGCCCGTCGAACACCACCTCGACCGCCGCAGCGCCGGTCTGGAACGCGTCGGCCCGCTCCAGCAGCTCGGCCCGGCGTGCCTCGGCCCACCAATCGTCGCGTTCGCGCCCGGCCAGCAGGGCCACCTGGATCACGTTGTAGCCGTCCACCAGCCAGTGTTCGCCGGCGGGCTCGGAGTGTTCGCCGGCGGGCTCGGTGGCGGGGGCTGCGGGGTCCGGCGGCGCGCTGAGGGGCATGGCGGAAGGGTAGAGGGCGGCGGCCGCGACGCCCGCCAGCACGAAGGCACCCACGGTGCCGAGGGTCTGCAGGATTCCGAGGATGGCGTTGCGCATGGGGGGAGCCTCGACCCCCGGCGTGACAGGGGCGGTCACGTTCGGGATGGGGTACTCACGGCCGCATGAGCCGGATCCTGAAGGTCGGACTCATCCAGATGCGCTGCGGCGACGACCCGGAAGCCAACCTCGCGCGTGCGCTGGACGGGATCGCCGACGCCGCCGGGCGCGGTGCCGGTCTCGTCTGCACCCAGGAGCTCTTCCGTACGCCCTACTTCTGCCAGAGTGAGGATGCGGCTCGCTTCGACCTGGCAGAGCCCGTGCCGGGCACGACCACCGAGGCGTTGGCCAAGGCCGCTTCGACGCACGGGGTCACGGTGGTGGGCTCGGTCTTCGAGCGCCGCGCTGCGGGCGTGTACCACAACACCGCGGTGGTACTCGACGCCGACGGGGAGCTGGCCGGCCGCTACCGGAAGATGCACATCCCGGACGACCCGCTCTACCACGAGAAGTTCTACTTCACGCCGGGCGATCTGGGCTTCCGCAGCTTCGCCACCCGCGCGGCGAACGTGGGCACGCTCGTGTGCTGGGACCAGTGGTACCCCGAGGCCGCGCGCCTCACGGCGCTGGCCGGGGCTGAGCTGATCGTCTACCCGACCGCCATCGGCTGGCAGTTCGACGAGGGCGACGCCGTCGACGCTGCCCAGCACGACGCCTGGGAGACAGTGCAGCGCGGGCACGCCATCGCCAACGGAGTCTTCGTGGTCGCTGTCAATCGCGTCGGAAGCGAGGAGAGCATCCGCTTCTGGGGGCAATCCTTCGTGGCCGATCCCTTCGGGCGCGTCCTGGCCCGCGCCTCCGCCGACGAGGAGGAGGTGCTGGTGGTGGAGTGCGATCTCGACGCGGTCGAGCGCGTGCGCCGCGATTGGCCCTTCCTGCGCGATCGCCGCATCGATGCCTTCGGCGACCTCGCCAAGCGCCTGCGTGACTGACGCACCCACGCCTGCAGCCCGGGGCTTCCGGTGGCCCGCGCGGCAAGGCCGCGAAGCGGCCGCGCAGCGAGCGGCCCGTGGGCCGGCGAGCGGAGTTTTCGTTGCGCGATAGGTCGGAGGAGGCGGATTTGGAGGCCACGCCTGCAGCCCGGGGCTTCCGGTGGCCCGCGGAGTGGGAAGAGCACGCGGGCACGTGGCTCACGTGGCCGCACCATCCGGACACCTGGCCGGGCCACCTGGCGCAGGCGCGCGAGGCCTTCGCCGCCATCGTGCACGCCCTCCACGTGGACGAAACCGTGAATCTGCTGGTGAGCGACGGGGCGCTGGAGGATGCGGCGCGCGCCACGCTGAGCGAGGGCGGCGTCGATACGGCGCGGGTGCGCTTCCATCGCATCGCCACCGACGACGGCTGGATGCGCGACTGCGGCCCGGTCTTCCTGGTGGACGACGCGGGCGGACGCCTGGCCGTCGACTTCGGCTTCGACGCCTGGGGCGGCAAGTACCCGCCGTGGGAGCGCGACGCCGCTGCGGGGGCCGCCGTGGCCCAGGCGGCCGGCGTGGAGCGCGTGGCATGCCCCATCGTGCTGGAGGGCGGCGCCATCGAAGGCGACGGCCGCGGCACGGTGCTGACCACGGGCCGTTGCCTGCTCGACCCGGCACGCGGCCCTGCCCGCACCCGGGAGTCCCTGGAGCGATTGCTGGCCGACCACCTGGCGGCGCGCCGCGTCGTCTGGGTGGAGGGCGAGATCGAGGGCGACGACACCGACGGCCACATAGACCAGCTGGCGCGCTTCGTGGCTCCGGGTCGGGTGGTGGCGGTGCCCCAGCAGGCGACCCTGGCCCCGCTGCGGGAGGCCGGGCTGGAGGTGGTGGAGCTGCCGGTGCCGCCTGCGGTGGTGATGGCCTCCGCGCCGGTCCCGGCGAGCTACGCCAACTTCTACCTGGCCAACGGGGTCGTCCTGGTCCCCACCTTCGGCGTGCCAGAGGACGCCCGCGCGCTGGACCTGCTGGGGGAGCTCCTCCCGGAGCGACGGGTCGTCCCGATCCCCTCCAGGGAGCTCGCGGTGGGCCTGGGAGCCATTCACTGCGTCACGCAGCAGGAGCCGGTGGCACTCACCTAGATTGTGGGGGAGTCCCCCTGACCCGGTGGTAGAATCCAGCCTCCTCGGAGCCCGGTGGGCGGACTGCGGCTGCGGAACTGGCAGAGGTGCTGCACGATGCGCTCGAACGGGATCCGAACCTTCTCGCTGATCGCCCTGGCGCTGCTCGCCGGGACGGCCTTCCACTGCCCCAGCCGGGGCGTCATCAGCTTCCAGGCTCCGTTGCCCCAACAGCTCTCCGAGACCGGGGACGTCGAGGTGGAGATTCGGCTGCTCGGCTTCGCCGATCCCGCCGACCTGACCCTGGAGCTCGACGGCAACGACGTGAGCGCCGCCCTCGTGCTGCTGCCCGACGGCGCCGAGGCCACCCTGTCCGTGCCCGACGCCGGTTGGCACGAGCTCGTGGCGCGCGTTCCGAACCCCGGCGGCATGGGGTTCCAGGAGTCCGTCGCGTTCGAAACGGTGGAGCTCGCCGATGCGGATGTCTGCGAGACGCTGAACGCCGTCGAGTGTCTGCTGCCCTACCCGTCGGACCTCTTCCGCCAGGTCCAGGGCGGCTCGGCCAAGCTCGCCTTCCCGCAGGTCGGGATGCCCGCGCAGGATCAGGGCGGAATCCCCACGCCGCTGCCCGCGTCGATGCTCGAGGTGCGCGACGGCTTCAACCCCACGGCCCAGATCCTGACCCACTTCCCGCAGCAAGTGGACCTGGCGGCCTCGGGCGCGGCGCGGCTCCTGGCCGAGCCGAACCGCAGCACGGACCTCACCTCGTTGTCGGAGCAGAGCCCCACCGTGCTGCTGCGGAAGTCGAAGCACTTCTGGAAGGACGAGCGAGTTCTCCACTGGCTCGAGAACGATGCGCGGGTAGACGATCCCGACATCCTGTCCGAGGGCGTGGACCCCTTCCGGCGCGTCCTCTTCCTGCGCCCGGGGCGGTCGCTCGAGCCCGCCGGCCGCTACATCGTCGCCTTCCGCAACCTGATGGACGTGGACGGAAACCCGGTGGAGGCGGAGCCGGTCTTCGCCGCGTTGCGCGACGGTCGGCCCACGACCATCCCGGCGGTGGAGGCACGCCGCTCGGACTTCGAGGAGCTCTTCTTCCGCCTCTGGCTGAACGGCGTGCAGCGCCACGAGCTCGTCCTGGCCTGGGACTTCACCATCGCCAGCGATGAGAACCTGACCGGCCAGATGCTCTCGATGCGCGACCAGGCCCTCGACTGGCTGGCGGGCCAGGATCAGGATGCGTCGCCCACCTTCACCGCGGCGGTCGAGGAGTTCGACTGCAGTGCCGAGGGTCAGCACACCTGGCGCAAGGTCACGGGCGTCTACCAGGTGCCGCTTTTCCTGGACATGGACCCGGTCGTGGCTCCCGACGATGTGGGCTTCCTGGTGGTCGGCCCCGACGGCTTCACGCCGGTGTGGAGCACCACCACGAACCCCACCTACGGGATCTCCATTCCGTGCGAGGCGCTCGACGGCCCGGTGACGTCGCTGGTGGTAGGCCATGGCCTCTTCGGCGACGGACCGAGCTTCGGCCGCTCCCTCAACGACTCGCTCGGCAGCGCGGAGGACACCTACGGGGTCGTCGGCCCTTCGCTGATCGCCGGCGCCACCCACTGGCGGGGTCTCTCGAATCTGGACGTCCCGATCTACATCGCCCTTCGCGTGGCGCTGAGCCTGAAGGATTTCGCGACCCTGCCGGATCGCCTGCGTCAGGGCGTGACCAACCAGCTGGTCCTGGCCGAGATGATGCGTCTCGGGGCGTTCAACGGGGACCCCGCCTTCCAGGCGCCCCCTGAGCACGGCGGTCACGGGGTCTTCGACCCTTCGGATCACTACGACTACTTCGGCGTCAGCCTGGGCGGCGTCATGGGCACGTTCTTCGCTGCGGTTGCGCCTCACCTGCGCAACGCCAACGTGGACGTGCCGGGCATCAACTTCAGCCTGCTGGTGCAGCGGGCGAGGCCCTTCCAGGGCCCTGTGTTCCTGGGCCTGGGGTTCCAGGACCTGCTCGACTTGAGCGTCGGCTTCGACCCAATGACCCAGATCCTGGGCCTCGGGATGGTGCAGGAGCTGTGGACGAGCGGCGAGCCGAGTGGGTACGCGACCCACGTGAGCGATGACCGGCTCCCGGGGAGCGGCCCCGCGCCCAACGTGCTCATGACCATGGCCTTCCTCGACCACCAGGTCAGCAACCAGGCCACCGAGATCAGCGCGCGCACGCTGGACCTGCCCAGCCTGGATGGCTCGCTCCTGAGCGGGCTTCCGCTGATCCCGGACCAGGCGGGTCCGCTCTCGTCGGCGCTCGTCGTCTACGACACCGGTGCGCTGGTGATCGGCGACCCCAACAGCGAGCCCCTCATCCCGCCCCTGACCAACCAGGCGATCAAGACCGGCCCCTGCGATCCCCACGCTCGCCGCGGGCAGATCCCAGCCTCGCTCATGCAGCTCGGCCACTTCCTCTCGACGGGCGAGATCGTCAATTTCTGCGACGGCCTCTGTGACGCGGACCCCTCCGTCGTCGACATCGGCCCAGAGGGGAACCTGTTCGAGCTGGAGACCGTGCCCGACGACCCGGGCTGTCCGCCGGGACCGTAGGTCCACCCGGAACCGGCCCGACCCCCCTTTTCCACGCGGATTCGCAGTGGATTCGGGGGCTTTCCTTTTCACCCCCGGAGCGGTTCGCTACCAATCGGACCTCTACGAGAACTGGCTCTTACGAGGAGACAGGGCGGTGGAAGTCATCCAGCACGACGTGGTCGTCGTCGGCGGCGGTGCCGCGGGAATCCGCGCCGCCATCGCCGCGATCGAAGCCGATCCCAACATCTCCGTCGCGATGGTCTCCAAGGTCTACCCGAT
>CAXMOD010000260.1:0-2145 GCA_964194905.1 uncultured Desulfobacterales bacterium
TGGCGGTGGTGGCACTTCTCGAGGGCGGCAGCGACGCACAGCAGGCGAAGTGGTTGCCGCGGCTCGCGGCGGGCGACGCGCTGGGCGCGGTCGCGCTCGGCGAGGACGAGGGCCACTGGGGCCCCGACGAGTGGACCGCGAGCGTGTCGGGCGACACGGTCTCGGGCACCAAGAACTGGGCCCCGTGCGCAGCCGGTGCAGACCTGCTCGTGATCGGGGTCTCCGGCGGCGAGCTGGTGCTGGTGGAGGCGGGCGCCGGCGGTGTTTCGATCGAGGCGGTCGACAGCATGGACCGTACGCGCCGCTGCGACCGTATCACCCTCGATAACGCCCCGTGCGAGACGCTCGGCGGCGGCGCCGTCGCCGAGCGGGTGCGCGACGCCGCGTGGGTGCTGCTCGCGGCGGACGCGTTCGGTGGCGCCTCGCGGCTCCTCGAGATGACGGTGGCCTACGCCCAGACGCGCGAGCAGTTCGGTCAGACCATCGCCCACTTCCAGGCGGTGAAGCACCAGCTCGCGGACATGGCCGTCGAGGTGGAGCCCGCGCGCGGGCTCTACTGGTACGCGGCATACGCCTGGGACGACCTGCCGGACGAGTCCGCGCGGTCGGCGGCCCACGCCAAGGCGCACATCACCGACCGCTTCATGGAAGTCGCCCGCGAGGCAGTGGAGCTGCACGGCGGAATCGGCTTCACCTGGGAGTGCGACGTCCAATTCTGGTTCAAGCGGGCCATGTTCGACCGCACCTTCCTCGGGGCGCCGGCCGTGCTCCGCGAGCGCGTCGCCGAGCTGGGAGACTGGTAGGTGGCCGAGCGTCCCTTCCGCGTGCTGGGTCTCCAGCAGATCGCGGTCGGCGCGCTCGACAAGGGCAAGCTGCGCGAGCTCTGGGTGGACATCCTCGGGCTCGAGTCTCACGGCAGCTTCCGCAGCGAGTCGGAGAACGTGGACGAGGACATCGCCGTCGCCGGTGCCGGGCCCTTCAAGGTGGAAGTGGACCTGATGCAACCCGTCGATCCGGAGAAGCGCCCCAAGGTGCACGACCCGGCGCTGAACCACGTGGGCCTGTGGATCGACGACCTGCCGGCGGCGGTGAGCTGGCTGCAGGCGCAGGGCGTGCGCTTTACCCCGGGCGGCATCCGCAAGGGCGCGGCCGGCTACGACGTCTGCTTCATCCACCCGAAGGGCAGTGGCGAGGCGCCGATCGGCGGACAGGGCGTCCTGATCGAGCTGGTGCAGGCGCCGCCCGAGGTGGTCGAAGCCTTTGCCAAGGTGGCCGGCACCGCGTAACACGACTGCGTAGTAGGATGGGGATGCCATGGGCGACACTTCCCCGACCGCGCCCGGCGCGGGTACCCTGCGCCAGACGGCTTCGCCCTGGACGCTGATGCGCACGGCCATCGGCGGACCGCGCCAGATCGGCGGAAAGCTCGCGCGCCTGGGCCGCACGGCGCGCCTGTGGCTCTCGCCGTCCGCGGTCGAGGCACGCCTCGCCGAGCTGGAGCGCAGGGGATTCATCCGCGAACGCCCGACGCGGCTCCAGATCCTCTTCGGCAGCCTCGACATGCTGCGCTTCGTGATCGAGACGGCGTCGCGCGACTACTACGCCCAGAAGGACATCGACTTCAACCTGCACCAGCTGCTGCGCGTGCTGGACGACCCGGTCTCGCTGATCGACCCGACCGGCTTCTTGTCGGCTCGCGACACCATAATCGGCCACGTGATGCAGGTGGTGCACCTGAACCCGATCTACGATCTGCAGCTTCTGCAGATGTTCCCGGACGGACTCGACGAGCTCGAGCGTCAGGTGCAGCAGATGCTGGACGGAACGCACCCGCGCGCGAAGACCATCGGCGCCATCGTGGAGGAGCCCGGCTACCACGAGCGCCTGCTCGACTACATCCGCCGCTACCGTGCGAACCCCGAGACGCCGCCCATCGTGCGCGAAGCACAGAACCTGCGCGCCGATCCGGCCTTCGCCGCGGCGGAGCGCACCTTCGCCACGCTTCCCGGCTTCATCGCCTACTGCAACGCGCTGCCGCGGGACTTCCGCAGCTTGCGCCGCCGCCTGCGCGCGCTGGATTCGTTCCCGGTGGAGCTCGCGCAGGAGCCGGTGTACGCATGAGCGAGGGGCTCTGGTACGTCGATC
>CAXMOD010000261.1:0-12633 GCA_964194905.1 uncultured Desulfobacterales bacterium
GGCGCCTTCGCCAGCAACCTGAACGCGCTCGCCGCGGAGGGCAAGCTGGATCCGCTGGTGGGTCGCGGCCAGGAGCTGGAGCGCGCCATCCACGTCCTGGCGCGCCGGCGCAAGAACAACCCCATCTTCGTAGGCGAGGCGGGGGTCGGGAAGACGGCCCTGGCTGAGGGCCTGGCCCGGCGCATCCACGAAGGTCGGGTCCCCGAAGACCTGGCGGATGCGGAGATCTACGCGCTAGACCTGGGCGCGCTGCTGGCCGGGACCAAGTTTCGCGGCGATTTCGAGGCGCGCTTCAAGGCCCTGATCCACGCCATCGGGCAGCGGGCCAAGCCCATCCTCTTCATCGATGAGATTCACACCATCCTAGGCGCAGGCTCCGCCCAGGGAGGAACGGTGGACGCATCGAACCTGCTGAAGCCCATCCTCCAGTCCGGCGAGCTGCGCTGCATGGGCTCCACCACCTACCCGGAGTACCGCCACTTCGAGAAGGATCGCGCGCTGGCGCGGCGCTTCCAGCGCATCGACGTTCACGAACCCAGCCGCGACGAGAGCGTCCGCATCCTCGAGGGTCTGCGCTCGCGCTACGAGGACCACCACGGTGTCCGCTACACCGCGGGCGCGCTCAAGTCGGCGGTGGACCTCTCCACCAAGCACGTGAACGACCGCCACCTGCCGGACAAGGCCATCGACGTGATGGACGAGGCGGGAGCAGCGGTGCGGCTGCGCCCGGGGGCGCGCAAGCGGCGCACCGTGGGGGTGCGCGACGTGGAGGCCGTGGTGGCGCGGATGGCCCAGATCCCGCTGGCGCGCGCCAGCGCCTCGGACAAGGCGCGCCTGGAAAGCCTCTCGGACGACCTCCACAAGGTGGTCTTTGGGCAGGACTCGGCCATCGCCACGGTGGTGCGTGCGGTGAAGCGCGCCCGCGCCGGACTCGGCGGTGCCGACCGTCCCATGGGCAGCTTCCTCTTCACCGGGCCCACCGGCGTCGGCAAGACCGAGCTGGCCCGCCAGCTCGCCGGGACCCTGGGCGTGGCGTTCCTGCGCTTCGACATGAGCGAGTACATGGAGAAGCACGCGGTATCGCGCTTGATCGGCGCGCCGCCCGGCTACGTGGGCTACGACGAGGGCGGCCAGCTCGTGGAGAAGGTGCGCAACAACCCCTACGCGGTGGTGCTCCTCGACGAGATCGAGAAGGCGCACGGTGATCTGTTCGACATCCTGCTGCAGGTGATGGACCGCGCCACGTTGACCGACAACCAGGGGCGCGAGGCGGACTTCCGCCACATCACCCTGATCATGACGTCGAACGCCGGGGGCCGGGACCTGGCGGCGCGCGCCATCGGTTTTGGTGATGCACGCCGCGGCAACACAGGCAAGGAGATCGAGCGCCTCTTCAGCCCCGAATTCCGCAACCGCCTCGACGAGGTAGTGGCCTTCGGGTCGCTCTCGCCCGAGGTGATCGGGCGCGTCGTGGACAAGTTCGTGGCCGAGGTGGAGACGCAGCTCGCCGAGCGCAAGATCAAGATCGAACTCAGCGATGCCGCGCGTGGCTGGCTGGCGCAGAAGGGTTTCGACCCGGACTTCGGCGCGCGCCCCATGGCGCGCTTGATCCAGACCGAGCTCAAGGACCCGATCGCGGATCAAGTGCTCTTCGGGGAGCTGCAGAAGGGGGGCGTCGCCCGCGTGGACGCGGGCCCGGACGGCCTCGTGATCACCTGCGAAGGGCGAGGGCGAGGCTGATTCCGCGCCTGCGGTCGATTGCGGCGCCGGCGCTCCTGGCGGGCGCGGCCCTCGTGAGTCTGGCCGGCTGTTCCGGCACAGAGCCCGACGCGGAGATGCTGGTGCCCTTCGGCTCGCGCTGGCGCTACACGGATCGCGTCGAGACGCAGCCTTCCGCGTGGGCCGTGCCGGAGTGGGATGCCTCCGACTGGCCGGAGGGCGCCACGCCGCTCGGCTACGGCGCCGGCGACGAGCGCACGCTCCTGCCCCACGCCTGGGCCGCGGGCGACGACGACTACGTGACCTACGCCTGGCGCACCTTCCAGGTGCCCGACCCCGCCCAGGTGAAGCGCCTGCGCATCCGCCTGGTGGCGAACGACGGCGCCCTGGTGTTCGTGAACGGGCGCGAGGTGGCTCGGCAGAACGTGCGCTACCTGCCGCTCATCCCGGAGCTGCCCTCGGGCGCCTGGCTCAGAGGCGGCCAGGGTCGCCGCGTGCTCGAGTTCTGGGCGCCGGCGGACTCGCTGCGGCCGGGAACGAATGCGCTGGGTGTCGAGGTGCACCAGACCTGGCGCTCGCGCCGCGACCTGCGCTTCGACCTGGAGCTGGCCGCCGTGTCCGAGCGTCAGCCCGTGGCCCTCGTGCGGGGTCCCTACCTCCAGAGCGCGACGCCCCGCGGCGTCACGTTGCGCTGGCGCAGCAACCGTCCCGTCGCGGGCCGCGTGCGCTGGGGCACGGAGCCGGAACGGCTGGACCGGGTCGTCGAGGAGGGCGAGCCGGCGGCTGAGCACGAGGCGGTGCTCGACGGCCTCGAGCCCGCCACGCGCATCTTCTACCGGGTGGAGTCCGGGGAGGCCGTCTCCGAGCTCGGCTCCTTCCGCAGCGCGCCGCTAGCGGGCGCCGACGTGCCGGTGCGCATCTGGGCGCTCGGCGACTCCGGCACCGGCACACCCAGCGCCGGCGCCGTGCGCGACGCCCTGGTGGCGTTCGCCGGCGAGCGCGAGCCCGACGTGTGGCTGATGCTGGGCGACAACGCCTATCCCAGCGGCTCCGACGGCGACTACCAGCTCGCCCTCTTCGACATGTACCCGGAACTCCTGCGCCGGATCCCGCTCTGGCCGGTGCTCGGCAACCACGGCTCCCACAGCACCGACTCGCGCGTGGGCCACGGCGCTCACTACGACATCTTCTCCATGCCGCACGCAGGTGAAGCCGGTGGCCCACCCGGTGGAAGCGACGTCTTCTACGCCTTCGACCACGGCCCCGTGCGCTTCGTGGCCATCGACTCGTCCGGGAGCGACTTCGATCCCGACGATCCGATGATGCGCTTCCTGCCGCGCGCGCTCGACGCCCCCCACGCACGCTGGCTCATCGTGTTCATGCACGACCCCGGCATCTCGGGCGGCACCCACGCCGGGGACGAATCGCGGCGCACCGCCAAGATGTGGTCGGCCCTCCTGCCCGTGCTCGAGGCGGCGAACGTCGACCTGGTCGTGTCCGGCCACAGCCACGCCTACGAGCGCTCGCGCCTGGTGGGCCCGTCGGGTGGCGACCCCGCTGCCCTGGGTGCCAGCGTGCTGGATCTCGGCAGCCGCGCCGCCGAGGCCCCCGACGACGACGTGGATGTTCTGCGCAAAGGCAGCGACGGGACGGTCTGGGTCGTGGCGGGCTCCGGCGGGCAGGTTGGCCACGAGGGCGACTTCGGACACCCGGCCATCGCCGTCGCTCACCGCAAGCTCGGCTCACTGCTGCTCGACGTGGAAGGCTGCCGCCTGGACGGCACCTTCGTAATGCCCGGCCCCGCCATCGGCGACCGCTTCCGTATCGACAAATGCGAACCCGCTGACGGCAGCTAGGAGCCGAGGCGTTCCTTCCAGGTCCCGCGTTGGAAGGAGATCAGCATCCAGACGGCGCGCGCCAGATGGTCGAGGACCAGGGCGAGCCAGAGCCATATGACGGGCGTGTCGAGCACCGTGCCACACACGAAGGCGATGGGCACGCGCAGCGCCCAGTTGCCCAGGATCGCCGCCACGAGTGGCGTAACGGTGTCGCCGGCGCCGCGCAGTGCGCCACCCAGGGTGAAGTGCAGCCCCATGAGCGGCTGGGCCAGCGCCAGGATCAGCATGAAGGGGCCGAGCTCCGCGACCACTCCGGCGTCGCTGGTGAAGAACCTCGCCAGGGGTACGCGACCGGCTGCAAAGGCAAACCCCAGCACGATCGAGACGACCAGCGCCATCTGCACCGAGCGCCAGGCGGCGCGCGCGGCACCTTCGGGATCGCGAGCGCCAAGGGCCTGGCCCACCAGCGTCGACGACGCCGTGGAGAAGCCCACGCCGGGGATCCACGAGAACGAGAGGATGCGGATGCCGATGGTGTAGGCCGCGATGGCGGCGGTGCCGTAGGTCCCGATGAAGATGAAGTAGGCCATCATGGCGCCGTTCATCACCACGCGCTCCGCCACCGCCGGGAGCGAGATGCGCACCACTTCGGGCAGCAGCGGCCGGGCCGCGCGGAAGTCGCGGGGCGCCAGGCGCACCGGCGAGCTGCGCCGGGTGCGGGCGAGCGCCGCGAGGAAGAGCGAGATCGCCACTACCTGGGCGATCACCGTGGCGATGCCGGCGCCCACCAGCTCCAGGCGCGGGAAGCCGAGCAGGCCGAAGATGAGCAGGCCGTTCAGCGTGGCCTTCACAACCGTGGCGACCATGGCGATGAGCATCGGCGTACGCGTGTCGCGGTCGGCGCGCAGCGCGCTCTCGATCGTGATCGCGAGCGACAGCAGCAGAGTAGAGCCCAGGGTCAGACGCATGTAGGGGATGGCGAGCGCGACTACGGAGGGCTGCGCCTGCAGCACGCGCAACAGCGGCCCCGGCACCAGCAGAACCGTGATGGTCACGGCGACGCCGATGGCGAACGCCACGGTGATCGACGCCGCGTGGGCGGCGCGCGCGCGGTCCGTGTTGCCCGCGCCGATTGCGCGCGACATCAGCGCGACGCACGCGATGCCCATCGCGAACAGGATCGACTGGGTGAGCCACAGGTACTGGGTCACGTAGCCGACCGCGGCCACCGCGTCGCGCGACAGCCGGCCCACCATGGCGATGTCCACCAGCGACACCGCGCTGGCCAGCACCTGGGAGAGGATCACCGGCCAGGCCAGCGTCCAGATCTCACGGTCCGTGCTGCGCGCGCCCACCTCCTCGATGGGCAGCGCGGCCTGGGAGGCGAGCGCTCCGGTGGGCAGGCCCGAGGAGGACTCGGGATCACCGAGATCGGCCACCTCCTCCTCGACTTCAGCGGAGATTTCGTCCGTGCGTCGGGAAGTGGGGGGCATGGGGTCGGCGAAGGTAAGGAACGGACCCCGCGAGAGCTACGGGGGGCGGGTACTCGGACTCAGCGCAGCTCGACGGGCAGGCGGAAGACGATGCCCTCGTCCACTTTGGGCGTCGATTCGAGCTCGCTGTCGTCGCCCGCCAACTCGACCAGGCGAGCCACCACGCCGTCCACCAGCACCTCGGGAGCCGAGGCGCCGGCCGTCACACCCACGCTCGCGGCGCCTTCGATCCATTCGCTGCGAATGTCGTCGGCGTCTTCCACCAGGTAGGCTACGGCGCCTTCTTTGCGCGCCAGCTCGACCAGCCGGTTGCTGTTGGAGGAGGTCGGCGCACCCACCACCAGCACCACTTCGGCGTCGCGCACCAGCTCCTTCACCGCGTTCTGGCGGTTCTGGGTGGCGTAACAGATGTCGTCCTTGCGCGGCAGCTCGATCTCGGGGAAGCGCTGCTGGAGCGCTTGCATGATCTCGGCGGTGTCGTCGACCGAAAGCGTGGTCTGCGTGACACAGGCGAGCTTGGCGGGGTCGCGCACTTCGAGGCGCGCCACGTCCTCCACCGATTCCACCAGGTGCATGCGCTCGGGCGCCTGCCCCATGGTGCCTTCCACCTCGACGTGGCCGGCGTGACCCACCAGCACGATCTCGTGGTCCTCGCGCGCGTGGCGCACGGCCTCCAGGTGGACCTTCGTCACGAGCGGGCAGGTGGCGTCGATGGTGCGCAGGCCGCGCGCTGCGGCGCCCTCCCGCACGGCCGGGGAGACACCGTGGGCCGAGTAGACGAGCAACGCGCCCTCGGGCACCTCGGCCGGGTCCTCGATGAACACGGCCCCCTTGGAGCGCAGGCCGTCCACCACGTGGCGGTTGTGGACGATCTCGTGGCGCACGTAGACCGGCGGCCCGAAGCGCTCCAGGGCCATCTCCACCACCTCGATGGCGCGGTCCACGCCGGCGCAGAAGCCGCGCGGGCTGGCAAGACGGATCCGCATCGCGAGCAAGGTAGCGTCCGAGCGACGGGGCCGCCCCGAGCCGTTACACTGATCGGCCGGAAAGGTCAGCGAAACATGACGAATCAACCCCTCGATGCATTCCGAGCCGAGGCCCGCGCCTGGCTCTCGGAGAACTGCCCGCCCTCGCTGCTCGGCGTGGGCGACGACCTGCTGAACGGCACCTGGGGTGGTCGCAAGTGGCAGCCTGTCCACCCCGACCGCCGAGTGTGGCTCGAGCGCGCCGCTGCAAAGGGTTGGACCGCCCCGACTTGGCCCACCGAGTACGGCGGCGGCGGTCTCTCTCCCGCCGAAGCCAAGGCACTCACCGAGGAGATTCGCGCCCAGCGCATTCCCCAGCCCGTGATCGGCTTCGGCCTCACGATGATCGGCCCCACGCTGCTCCAATACGGGACCGAAGAGCAGAAGCACGAACACCTTCCGAAGATCTGCCGCGGCGAGATCCGTTGGTGCCAGGGCTACTCGGAACCGGGCGCCGGCTCGGATCTGGCGGGCCTCCAGGCGCGCGCCGTTCGTGAAGGCGACGAGTTCGTCGTGAACGGCCAGAAGGTGTGGACGTCGTACGCGGAGCAGTGCGATTGGATCTTCGCACTGGTGCGCACCGACCCCGAGGTCAAGAAGCAGGAGGGCATCACCTTCCTGCTCATCGACATGGAGACGCCGGGCGTCTCGGTCGCACCCATCAAGCTGATCTCGGGCTCCTCGCCGTTCTGCGAGACGTACTTCAAGGACGTGCGCGTCCCCGCGAGCAACGTGCTCGGTGCGATCGGCGGCGGCTGGACGGTCGCCAAGGCGCTGCTCGGCTATGAGCGCGGCATGATCGCCGACGCCTTCGGCGCGAGCCGCGGTGCGCGAAGCTCGCTCGCCGATCTGGCGCGCAGCTACACCGGGGCGGACGGCGAGCGGATCGCCGATCCGGGGATTCGCGGGCGCGTGGCCGAGGCGGAGATGGACTCGCGCGCCTTCGCCCTTACCGTGCAGCGCACCCGCGACGGAGCCAAGGCCGGTCACCGCCCCGGTCCCGAGACCTCCATCTTCAAGGTGTACGGCACGGAGCTCAACAAACGCCGCTACGAGCTGATGGTGGAGATCCTCGGGCCCCAGGCTCTCGGCTGGGAAGGCGAGGGCTTCGACGAGGCCGAGCTTTCGCTCACCCGGGACTGGCTGCGTTCGCGCGGCAATTCGATCGAGGGCGGAACGTCCGAGATCCAGCTCAACATCATCGCCAAGCGCGTCCTCGGCCTGCCCGACTGACGCGCTGTCCACGTCGGAGGCCCCCCGTGCAGCTCATCCTCAACGAAGATCAGGAGCTCCTGGCGAAGACCGCCGCGGACTTCGTGAAGGAGCACTCGCCCGTCTCGCGCTTCCGCGCGCTGCGCGACGCGCGCGACCCCCTCGGCTACACCCCGGCGCTCTGGAAGCAGATGGCCGAGCTCGGCTGGGTGGGCATCGCCATCCCCGAGGCCTACGGCGGCGCTGAGATGGGCCTGGCCGAACTCTGCTGCGTGCTGGAAGCGCTGGGCGGTGGGCTCGCGCCCGAGCCCATGCTCTCCACGGCGCTGCTCGCGGCCGGAGTGTTGGTACGCGGCGGCAGCGAGGCCCAGAAGAAGGACTGGCTGCCGCGAATTGCCGAGGGGAACGCCGTGCTCGGCGTGGGTTACCAGGAGGCCGGTTCGCGCTACGAGCTCACGCACGTGACGACCACCGGGCGCCAGGACGGCGACGGCTGGCTGTTGAGCGGCGAGAAGATCCAGGTCCTCGACGCGCACGGTTCGCAGGCCCTGATCATCTCGGCGCGGACCGACGGCGACGCGTCGGACGCCGAGGGCATCACGCTCGTCCTGGTCCCCGCCGACGCCGCGGGTCTCGTCGTGACGCCCCAGGCGCGCGTGGATCACCGGGCGGCGGGTCTCGTCGCGCTCGACGGCGTGCGCGTGGGCGCTGATTCCGTGGTCGGCCCGGTGGGTGCGGGCGGCCCGCTGCTCGAGGCCGTGGTGGACGCAGCGACCGTGGGTCTTTGCGCCGAGATGCTCGGGCTGGCGGAGAAGGCCTTCGCCATGACGCTCGAGTACCTGAAGACGCGGGAGCAGTTCGACGTGCCCATCGGGAGTTTCCAGGCCCTGAAGCACCGCGCCGCCCACGTCTTCATCGAACTCCAGCTCTCGCGCTCGGCGGTGATGGCCGCCGCCCGTGCCGTGGATGCGGATGATCCCGAGGCCCAGGCGCTGGTCTCACTGGCCAAGGCGCGCTGCTCGGACACCGCCATGCTCGCGGGCAACGAGGGCGTCCAGATGTTCGGGGGCGTCGGCATGACCGACGAGTACGACATCGGCTTCTACCTGAAGCGCGCCCGCGCGGCCCAGCTCACATTCGGCGACGCGGCCTGGCACCGCGCGCGCTGGGCCCGCCTACGGGGCTACTGATGCGTCGTGCGCGGGGTCGTGCATGAACCGGACCGAGCGCCTGCTCCGGTCCTGCCGCGGAGAGCCCGTCGACCGCCCGCCCGTGTGGGTGATGCGGCAGGCCGGTCGCTACCTGCCCGAGTACCGCGCTGTGCGCGAGAGGGTTTCCTTCCTCGAGCTGTGCCGCGATGTGGAGCGGGCGGTGGAGGTATCGCTCCAGCCCCTGCATCGGGTCGGGACCGAGGCGGTGATCCTCTTCTCCGACATCTTCGTCCCGGTCACCGGCATGGGCGTCGACCTCGACTTCCGGCCGGGCCCGGTGGTGGCGGAGCCGATCCGCACGGCGGCGCAGGTGAACGCGCTGCGCACGCCGGACCCGCGCGAATCCGTCCCCTACGTGTTCGAGATCCTGCGCGCGTTGCGTGCGGAGCTGGAGACCGAGCAGGTGCCGCTCCTCGGCTTTGCCGGCGCACCCTTCACCCTGGCGGCCTACCTCGTGGAAGGCTCGGGGTCGCGCCATTTCTCCACGCTGAAGCGCTTGCTGCACCGCGAGCCGGACGTGCTGCGCGCGCTGCTCGCCTGCCTGTCGGAGATGACGGTCGCGTACCTGAACGCGCAGATCGAAGCCGGCGCCCAGGCCGTGCAGCTCTTCGATACCTGGGCGGGCCTCCTCTCGCGCGAGGAGTACCGCGAGTGGGTGCTGCCGACGCACCGCGAGATCGCGGCCAAGCTCGACCGGGGCGCCGCGCCTCTCATCCTGTATGTGAACGACGGCGCCCACGTCGTCGATGAAATGCTCGAAGCCGGCGCCGACGTCGTGTCGCTGGACTGGCGGGTGGATCTGGCCGACGCCGCGCGCCGCGCCGGAAGCCGCGCCAGCGTACAGGGCAACCTCGACCCGTGCGCGCTTCAGGCTCCGCCCGAGCGCATCGAAGCCGAGGTGCGCCGTCTCTACGAAGCGGGCTCCGCCGCGCGCGGCCACATCCTGAACCTCGGCCACGGCGTGCTGCCCGACACGCCGGTGGAGGGCGTGCGCGCCTTCACGGAGTCCGTGCGGCGCCTCGGCGCTTCGTGAGCAGCGGCGCGCGCCACGAAGTCGATGCGCTGGTGGTGGGGGCCGGCGTTGCTGGGCTCGGGGCCGCGCACGCGCTGCGGGCCGGCGGCATCGAAGCGCACGTGCTCGACGCAGCGCCGGAGCCTGGAGGCGTGCTGCAGAGCGCGCGGGCCGGCGACTACGTCTTCGAGCGCGGCCCGAACACCATGGCCGTGAAGGCGCCCGCCCTGGCGCTGCTGCGCCGTCTGGGACTGGAGGATCGTCTGCTTCCGGCCGCGCCCGCCAGCCGGCTGCGCTTCCTCTTCCACGACGGGCGCCTCGAGGCGTTGCCCGGCGGACTGTCGGGCGCGGTGACGACCCCGCTGCTTTCGCCGCGCGCCAAGCTGCGGCTCGTGCGCGAGCCCTTCGTCGCGCGTGGCAACGCCGCCGGCGAGTCGGTGCACGAGTTCTGCGCGCGGCGCTTGGGTGCCGAGGCGAGCGAGCGCCTCATCGGAGCCTTCCTCACCGGCGTCTATGCCGGCGACGAGCGGGAACTCGGCGCAGAGGCGGTATTCCCGCAACTCGTCGCGGCGGAGCGCGAGTCGGGTTCCATCGTGCGGGGGCTGCTCGCCGCGCGCCGCCGCGACGCGCCGCGAGGCCTGCGCGGCATGTACTCGACGCCCCTCGGTCTCGGAGACCTGGGCGCGGCACTGGCCGAGCCGCTGGGCGAGGCGTGCCGGCTCGGCGTGCGCGTGGAGCGGCTCGCGCGCGACGGCGACCGCTGGCGCCTCGAGGCACGTGGCCACGACGGCGAGGAGACCTGGAGCGCGGCTCGCCTCGTGCTGGCGACGCCCGCAGCCGAGAGCGCTGCGCTGCTGGAGCCGCTCGACGCGACCCTCGCGGAGGGCCTGCGCGCGATCGCGTACGCACCCATCGTGTCGGTGGCGTTGGGCGTGGACCTGGCGCGCACGCGCCGGCCCATCGAGGGTTTCGGCTTCCTGGTGCCGCGCGCGGCGGGCTTGCGCGTGCTCGGCTGCCTCTTCATGAGCAATCTCTTTCCCGGGCGCGCGCCGTCGGGCCACGCTCTGGTCACCGCGATGATCGGGGGCGTGCGTTGGCCGGAAGCGGTGGAGCTTCCCGACGAGGCGCTGCGCGATGCGCTCGCCGCGGACCTGGAGCGAATCCTCGGCCTGCGCGACGGCTGGGAGATGCTGCACGTGGCGCGCTGGCCGCGCGCGGTACCCCAGCCCGGTCGTGACCATCTGGCCCGGGTGCGCGACCTCGTCGGGCGCGCCGCACGGCTCGGCCCGCTCGAACTGGCCGGAGCCTGGAAGGCAGGCGTAGGCGTCTCCGACGCGCTGGCCTCCGGCCTCGCCGCCGGCACCGCCGCCTGAGTCGAGTCACCCGGCGACGAGGTCGGCGAGGGCGTCTACCCAGGTTGGGTGGGCGTTCACGCAGGGAACGAGCTCGAAGGCTTCGCCTCCCAGCTCGGCCCACTGCTCGCGGGCGCGAATGCCTATCTCCTCCAGCGTCTCCAGGCAGTCCGCGACGAAGGCGGGGCAGAGGACCGCCAGGCGGCGAACGCCGCGCGCGGCGAGCTGCGGTAGTACGGCGTCGGTGTACGGCTCGATCCAGCGCGCCCGGCCGAAGCGCGACTGGAAGGCGTTGCTGTAGACGTCCGCCGCCAGGCCCAGCGTTCGGGCTACCGCGCGCGTGGTGGCGTGACACTGGGCGCGGTAGCAGTGGCGGTTCACGGCGCCGATCTCCGCGCAGCAATCGGCCGACGCCAGGCAGTGGGCCGCGCTGGGATCGGCCCGGCGTACGTGCCTCTCGGGCAGGCCGTGGTAGCTGAAGAGCACGTGGTCCGGCTCGAGCGACGCGAGCTGAGGTCGTGCCACCTCCGCCACCGACGCTACGAAGCCCGGGTGCGCGAAGAACGGACCCACGACTTCGAGGGGCGGCACGTTCCAGCGCCGCGCGGCGGCGGCGTAGACGCGTTCCAACGCCGAGCCGCTGCTCGACGAGGCCTCCTGCGGGAAGAGCGGCACAACCCGCAGCCGCTCCACGTCGGCCGCCAGCAGCGAATCCAGCGCGGTCTCCACGGAGGGGTCTCCGCAGAGCAGGCCCAGCTCCACCCGGTAGCCGTCGCCCAGCCGTCGCCCCAGGGCATCCGCGAGGGCGTGCCCGTGCACCCGCAGCGGCGATCCTTCCGGGGTCCAGATCTTCCGGTAGAGCGCGGCGGAGCGGGGCGCCCTGAAGGGCAGGATCACGCTGCGCAGGAGCAGCCAGCGCAGCGGCGCGCGGAGGTCGAGGACCCGGGGATCCGAGAGAAATTGCCTCAGGTAGCGCCGTACGTCCCGGGTAGCGGGAGACGCGGGCGAGCCGAGATTGACCAGCAGGACGCCGGTCGGAC
Source organism: uncultured Desulfobacterales bacterium (assembly GCA_964194905.1). Taxonomy (GTDB): domain Bacteria; phylum Myxococcota_A; class UBA9160; order UBA9160; family JAFDET01; genus JAFDET01. The sequence goes on from CAXMOD010000261.1 coordinate 11,903, forward strand.
GCGAGGATTCTCCCACACCGGCAAGAATGCCACACCAACCGGCAGATCCCAGCTGGGCAAATAGGGGTGAAGTAAGGGGTTTTCACCACTTTTCATTCACCGGCGGCACTTACATCCTGACCCTGACGGGCCGCGAGGTGACGTCCACCCGCCGACTCGAAGGTCCTCCGGCGTGGGCCAGGAGGCAACGTGGCCGACAGAGTAAACCCCCCGGACAGCGAGCTCGCGCGCCTGCGAGCGCGCGTGTCTTCGCTGGAGCGCGAGCAGCACGCCCGGCTCGAGGCCGAGGCCGCTCTGCGCGAGAGCGAGGGTCGCTACCGCGAGCTGGTCGACCAGTGCCCCGACCCGATGGGGGTGTACCGCGACGGCACCATCCTCTTCGTCAACGACGCGGCTGCCGAGATGGTTGGCGCGGAGCTGACGCCTGCCGATCTGATCGGGCGCAACGTGTTTGACTTCGTGCACGAGGACTACCACCAGGTCGCCCAGGACTCCATCGCGGCCGTCTCCGCCGGCGCGCCGCCGCTCGGGCGGCTCGAGCTGCGCGCCCCCGACGCCGGCGGCAACGAGCGCTTCGTGGAGGCGGTCGCCAGCGTCATCGAATACGAGGGCAAGCCGGCGGTGCAGGTGGTGGTGCGCGACATCACCGCGCGGCGCCACGCGGAGGACGCGTTGCGCGAGATGCGCGCCGGGCTGGAGAAGATTGTGGCCGAGCGCACCAAGGAGCTCAC
>CAXMOD010000262.1:0-12932 GCA_964194905.1 uncultured Desulfobacterales bacterium
TGTTCAGTCCGTTCCGTCCGTTCCGTTCCGACGCGGAGCCGCTACGTCGGCCTGACACCGTTCCGCTCACGGCGTCCCATCTTGGAGCGGGAAACGGGACTCGAACCCGCGACCCTCAGCTTGGAAGGCTGATGCTCTAGCCAACTGAGCTATTCCCGCTTGTAAACCGGTCTCCCGTTGTCTGATGGTGGAGAGGGGAGGATTCGAACCTCCGAAGGCATAAGCCAGCAGATTTACAGTCTGCCCCGTTTGGCCGCTTCGGTACCTCTCCGGCTCCGACCCTCAGGGCGGAAAAAAAGTGCAAGCGACCCCCGCTCCCCGTGCCGCGCTTTTGGAAACGCGCGGTCGTGAACTCTCTTGGGGTTCGCCGAATGACCTTCTTGTGTGTCTGTCGCGCCGCTTCGACCCATCCTGGAGCTGGCGATGGGACTCGAACCCGTAACCTGCGGATTACAAATCCGCTGCTCTACCAGTTGAGCTACGCCAGCCGGGGTGGGAATCGAGCGCCAACTATAGGGCCCACCCCCGAGACGGGCAAGGCCCAAAGCCTGATTCTTCGCATAGTTGGAGCCCTCAGCCGCGGGCTCGCCGGACCCATTCGTAGAGCAGCACGGCCGCCGCCGTGGCCACGTTGAGCGACGCCGTACGCCCGGCCATCGGGACCCGCAGAGGGTGGTCCACCCGCCGGGCCACACCCGGCCGCAGCCCCCGCCCCTCGGCCCCGAGCACCAGGCAGGCGTCGCCCTCGAAGGCGCGGTCGGGGACGCTGTAGACGTCCCCCGGGGCCTCCGGATCGGCCCCGAAGATCCAGAATCCCCGCTGCTTGAGCGCGTCGAGGGCCTGGGAGAGGTTGGACACCCGGGCCACCGGCAGGCTCTCGATCGCCCCGGCGCTCGCGCGGGTCACCGCCGCCCCCAGCGGCGGGGCCCGCCGGGACGTCATGATCAGGCCACCCGAACCGGCCGCGTCCGCCGCGCGGGCGATCGCGCCCACGTTTTGAGGGTCTTCCACCCCATCGAGCGCGACCAGCAGGCGCGGCTTCGGGGCTCCCGCCACCAGCTCGTCGAGGGACAGCACCGGGAGGGGTCCGGCGGCCAGGAGCACCCCCTGGTGATTTCCGGGCGGCGCCAGCGTGCTGAAGGCCTCCTCGGGTTCCTCCTCCACCGGGACTCCCAGCGCCTCGGCCCGGACCCGCAGCCCGCGCACCCGGTGGCCGTGGCGCCCGCGCCGGATCACCAGCCGGTCCAGGCGGCGGCGGCCGGCCCGCAGGGCCTCCGCCACCGGGTGGATGCCGTAGATCCAGTCCGGGCCGGCCACGGCTCAGGCTCGAGTTTCGGCCAGGGCGGACTCGATCTCGGCGACCACGGCACGCGCGGCGGCCGCGCGGTCGGGCGCCCGAAGGATGGGGCGGCCCACCACCAGGAGGTCCGAGCCGGCGCGGATGGCATCGCCGGGCGAGGCGGTCCGGGTCTGGTCGTCCCCGGCGGTCGCCCCGACCCGGATGCCCGGTGTCACCAGGAAGAGGTCCGGCGCCTGGCTGCGGATGGCCGCAGCCTCGCGCGGGGAGGCCACGACGCCGTCCAGCCCCGCCTCGACCACCAGGTCGACCAGACGCGCCACCTGGTCTTCCACCCCGCCGGACACCCCGATCTCCTTCAGGTCCGACTCGCCCAGGCTGGTCAGCACGGTGATCGCCACCAGCCGCGGACGCTCGCAGCCGAGCCGGGCGGCGGCGGCATCGGCGGCCTCGCGGGCGGCCCGCAGCATGGCCGCGCCGCCCGAGGCGTGGAGCGTCAGCAGCGATACGCCATGGGCGGTCACCGCCTCGACGGTCCGCGCCACCTGGTGGGGGGTGTCGTGCAGCTTGGTGTCGAGGAAGACGCGACCGTGCTCCGCAGCCAGACCCAGGGCAGCGGGGCCGGCCGCGGCGAAGAGCTCAGCGCCCACCTTGAACCAGCCCGCGGTCCCCGAAAGCAGCTCGGCCAGCGCGCGCGCCTCATCGAGAGAGGGCACATCGAGCGAAACCGCGAGATGGCGCCCGGCGTCCATGGCAGGCCATCGTAGCGCGCCGCGCCCACGACAAGGGCGCGGCCGAAGGCCCGCGCCCGCTCGACCTTCTAGTAGGCGTCTTCGATGCGCGCCCGCAGCTCGGCCAGCTCGGAGAGGAAGGGCTCCGGATCCGTGATGCGCGGGTGGTGCTTCAGCTCGAACTCGAGATAGGAGGCGAGCTCGCCGAGCGCGGCGGTCACCTCGCGGCGACGGTCTCCGGGCAGGCGCAGCGCGCGGCGCGAGAGCTCCTCCGGATCGACGGTGCAATGGGCACCGAGGCGTGCGCCGGAGAGGAGATCCGGATAGCGCTCGCCGACCTCCTGAAGCACGCGCCCGAAGCGACGCCGCACGGGGTCGGCACCCTCTACCGCGACGATGGGCGACACGAGTTCCGCCAGCAGCTTGGCGTGGTCGCGCACGCAGGCGCGCAGCACGTCCTCACCCCCCGAGCGCAGGTCCGCTTCGCCCAGGAAGCCGCCGTCCTCTCGCCGGTGGGCCACTCGCACGGCGCCCACCAGGCGCAGAAGCTGGATGGTGCGAGCCGCCGAGAGCGGGTCGAGCCCGACACGGCGACACAGCGGCGCAAAGCCCGGCGCGTCGGAGAGCGCCTCGAAGACGTCGCGCTCGGTGCTGGCCAGGTTGGCGTCGGCGCCGGCCACGGGCTCGAGACTGACGCTCGGGTCCTCGAGGAGCGCCAGAAAGCGCAGCAACTCGTCGCGGCGCTGCACGCCCTCGGCCACCAGCCGCCGCGTCGGCAGCGAGAGGCGCACCACGTTGTCCGGCTGCACCTCGCCTTCCCAGAAATAGACCGTGCCGCGGGTGTATGCGAAGAGCGAGCGCACGATCTCCTCGACCTGGTACTTCACGCCGTGCCACAGCTCGCGCGGCGTCAGCACGCCGCGCTCCACGAAGACGAGACCGAAGCGCGCGGGTGGATGGTGCAGGCGCTCCGCCTCACGCAGCTGGGCCAGGGTGACGACGCCGGCCCTCAGAAGGCACTCGCCCAAGCGGTCGACCTTGAGGTTCGACGACGCGAAGACCACCTCACCGCGGTGCACGTACACCGCCTTCGCGTGGTCCGCGTGGCTGAAGAAGAGGAAGCCGGACTTGCCCGCGCCGTGCACGAGAGCGAGCACGTCGGCCAGAGGAAAGGAGCGCACGTCCGCGGTGAGGACGAGCTGGCGGTCCCAGGGGAGCGCCGTGCCCGCACCCTCACCCGTGCGCTCCAGCAGAACGGTGCGGGTGCCGACGTCGAGCGCGCGAAGGCGCTCCTCCGCGCCGAGACCCAGGTGCTCCAACGCTTCGGGAGGTAGCAGCAGCTCCCCGGTGGGTCGATCCCAGCCGTCTCCCATTTTTCCCCCCGCATCGATGGGCGAAAACACGCCGCTGCACTGCGCCTTTTCGTCGGCACACGGCGCTCCCTTGAGCGCCCCCGCGGGAGCCCACGTTGCGCTCAAGTTGCGCGCCGGTGAGCCGATTCTGCACCCGGGACCGAACCGCCGGAGGGGCCATGGACGAGAGCGAACGCCGCCGCCACGAGCGGATCCCCGCCTGCCTCCCGGTGCGGATCTCGACCATCGACCCCGAGACCGATCCCTGGACGGGAAAGCCCTTCTTCCGCAGCTCGCGCGAGTGGTCCACGAACATCTCCCGCGGTGGCCTCTTCGTGCGAACCCAGGAGCCGATCCTGCCGGGCCAGCGCGTGCTGCTGGAGCTGGCGCTGCCCGGGGGGCGGGCGATCGAGGCCGTGGGACGCGTGGCCTGGGCGCGCCGCGTGATGCGCGTGGGTGCCGAAGAAGACGACGCCGGCATCGGCCTGCAGTTCGTCGGCACGACCGCGGAGGAGATGGATGAACTCGAGACCTGGGTGCGCGGGGGCGAGGACCGCGCAGCAGCCTGAATCTCCCATCCGGTTGATGCGGTGCGCAGGGTCCGGGTATCCTCACGGACGTCATGCAGCCGCGCGGAACCTTCAAGATTCGACGTCCCCGGGAGTTGGACCCCCTCTTCGACCCGACGGGACATCACGGGCGCACGCAACGCATCCTCGACTCGCTGCGCAGCGAAATCCTGGAGAAGGGCGCCACGCGCAGAGTACGCATTCGGCGCGTGATGAAGACCCCGCGCGAGATCTACCGCCTCGAGTTGGAGGTGCCGGATCTCGGCTACCAGCGGATCACGCTGCTCGACCGCGATGCGCTCGAGGACCTGCTGGCTACCGACGACGTGCGGAGCCTGGTACGCGAGTCGGTGCTGAGTCTCTGAGCTGATTGGTAATGGTGCCCGGGGCAGGATTCGAACCTGCATGGCCGAGGCCAGGCGATTTTAAGTCGCCCGCGTCTACCCGTTTCGCCACCCGGGCCGAACGGAAAGTCTAGGGGAGTACCCCACATGTTTCACGGAATCAGGATCGTCGTGGTCGTGCCCGCGGACGTCCGCCGACAATCCGCCGAGTCCGCGACTACTGCCCCCGGCGGCTCCGGCTAGCAGCGCGCGTGGACATCTTCACCGCCGCGTCGCGTCTTTCCCGGCCCGCCGTCGTTGGCGACGAGCCGATGGCGCTCGGCGACCACGGGGTGATCGGCGACGGCCACACCTGCGCCCTGGTCGGCCTCGATGGCTCCATCGATTGGATGTGCCTGCCGCGCTTCGATTCGCCTTCGGCCTTCGCCCGGCTGCTCGACGCCGAGAACGGCGGCTGCTTCCGTATCTCGCCCGCCGCCCCGCGCTTCGAGAGCCTCCAGGCCTACGACGACGTGACCAATGTCCTCCAGACTCTCTTCCGCACCGACACCGGTGCGGCAGTACTCACCGACTTCATGCCGTGGCGCGACGACCCGCGCTCCTCCATCCACGAAGTGCACCGGCTGCTGGAGGTGCGCGGCGGGCAGGTGGAGATGCAGATCGTCTTCGACCCGCGCTGCGACTACGCGCGCGGTGAGACGCACATCGAGCTGGCGGAGCACGGCGCGCACGCGACGGGTCCGCAGGGCGAGCAGATTTCACTCTCCGCCGGCCCGGACGTGCGTTTCGAACGACGCTCGGGCGGCGGCGTGGTGGCGCGCTTCTCGGCGCGGCCGGGCCAGCGCGTGTGGACCGTGCTCTCGTGGCGCTCGCTGCGTCCCGAGCCCGTGGCCGCCTACCGGCCTTTCGAGCACATGCGCTCGACGCGCAGCTTCTGGCGCCAGTGGGCTTCGCGGCTCGACTACGACGGGCCGTGGCGTCACGACGTCATGCGCTCGGCCCTGACCCTGAAGCTCTTCCAGTACGCGCCGAGCGGCGCCATGGTGGCGGCGCCTACCACGAGCCTGCCGGTCACCTACGGCGGTGACCGCAACTGGGACTACCGCTACTCGTGGGCGCGCGACGCCGCGATGGCCACCCGCGCGATGAGCCTGATCGGCTACGACGACGAGGCGCTCGGCTACTTCCACTTCCTGCGCGACCAGATCGACCATCGCGGACAGCTCGACCTGATGGTCGCGATCGACGGCGCAGACGTTCCCGAGGAGGTGATCCTGAGCCACCTGGCGGGACATCGGAACTCGTCCCCCGTGCGCCTGGGCAACGCCGCCCGCGGCCAGGTGCAGCTCGACATCCTGGGCGCAGTGCTCGACGCCGCCTGGCTCTACGAGCGCCTCGGCGGAACCGTCTCCATTCGACTCTGGCGACAGCTGCGCGAGCTCGCGGACGAGGCGGCCAAGCTGCGTCACGAGCCGGATCACGGCATCTGGGAGCCGCGCTCGGCGCCGTCGCATCACGTCCACTCGAAGCTGATGATCTGGGTGGCGCTCGATCGCGCGCTGCGCCTGGCGCCGCGCTTCGGCGGCGACGTGGAGGCGACAGCGTGGCGCCGTACAGCCGAGGCGGTGCGCGACGACATCCTGACGCGCGGCTTCGACACCGCGTCGGGCTCCTTCGTGGGCGACTACGGCGGCAACCGGATGGACGCGACCCTGCTTCTGATGCCGCAGTACGGCTTCCTGCCTGCGAACGATCCGCGTGTGGAGCGCACCCTCGAGCGGGTGCGCCGGGAGCTCGGCAGCGGCTCCTTCCTGCGCCGCTATCAAGGTGGCGACGGCATCGACCACGACGAGGGCGCCTTCGTGCTGTGCGGGTTCTGGCTCGCCGAGGCGCTCGCACTGGCCGGGCGAATCGATGAGGCGGTCGACGTGTTCAACGCCCACGTGTCGGCGGCCAACCACGTGGGGCTGCTGGCCGAGGAGGTCGACCCGACCAGCGCAGCGCCGCTCGGCAACTTCCCCCAGGCCTTCAGCCATCTGGGCCTGATCGGCGCGGCGGCGCGCATCGACCTGGCGCTGCGGGTGCGGGACGAGGGCGCGGAGCGCCAGCCGCGCCACGCCATCGATCCCTTCGGTCCGGAGCCCGGGGCGCGCTGAGTCCGCCTAGTTCTTCACCTTCCAGGTGCCGTCGGGCTGGCGGCAGGCGGTCCCGTAGGACTGCTCCTCCTCCCCGGCCACGACGATCTCCTGGGTGTACTCGCGGCAGTACTCGCCGCTCGGCTCCTGGTAGGTGCGCGTGGGCGTGAACGTGCCGGAGTTGCCGCTGTCGGGGTTGTGCCAGCTCGCGCTCTGGCCGGTGCGGGACGACTCGAGCGAGAGCTGCGCCTGCTTCATGGCCAGCTCCTTGTCGCGCTGGTCGAGGGCGTTGCCGACCGCGCCGCCGAGCAGCCCGCCCAGGATGACTCCAGCAGCGATGCCGGCCGAGCCGCCGCCCGCGGCCGATCCGATCAGGCCGCCCGCGGCAGCGCCGCCGAGGGCGCCCACCGTGGTCTTCGGGTTGTTGCTGGCAGACGCGCAGGCCGTCATCAAGAACGCCGCCGCGCTGAGCGCCGCCACCGTCCTCACGAACCGATTCTTCATGGGGTCCTCCTCCATGCGCTATTGGATTGGACGACCGGACGCCTCGTCCGCTTCACAAGCAATGAAGACAGCCGCCTCTCACCCCCGCGCAGGATACCAGCCCCCCCGAGGGTTTACAGGGGCCGCGGCATGCGTCCTCGTGCGCTCGCTGCTTGCCGGCGCAACTCTCCTGTTCGGCGCAGCGGCCGCCCACGGGAAGGAACCCGCCGACGCACCGGAAGTTGCGCTGAGGATCGAACAGCCCGCCGACGCCACCGTGGTGGGACCCGGCGCCTGCGGCGTGCTGGTGGCCGGGCGGGCCGGCGCACCCAAGCTCGACCTGGTGATCGCGCTCGACACCTCGGTCTCCACGGCCGCGGCCAGCGGAGCCGACGTGGACCGGAACGGCGAGGTGGCCGTCTCCGACTTCGGGCGCATCGGCTTCACCATGGGCGAGCTGGCGAGCCACCCCGGCGACTCGGTCCTGGCGGCCGAGGTGGAGGCGGCGCGGCGCCTGGTCCGCGGCCTCGACTTCCGCCGCACCCGCGTAGCCTTGGTCACCTTCTCGGGCGGCCCCGCCGACCTGGAGCGTGGCGCGCCGATCCTTCCGGACGCCATCACGCGCGTGCCGCTGAGCGACGACCCCGAGGCGATCGCCGCCGGGCTCGACGCGCTGCTGCACGAGACGCCCGCGGGCGGCACCCACATCGGCGCCGGCATCGACCAGGCCACCGTGGAACTGCTGGGACTGGCCGGCGCGCGCTCTCTGGCCGACCCGACGCGGGCGCGCGCCGCCATCCTGATGAGCGACGGTACGCCCACCCTGCCCTACGGCCCCGAGCGTCCGGCCGACAACATCCAGTCGGCGATCTCGGCGGCGAACCGCGCGCGCAAGGCACGCGTGCGGGTGTCCACGGTCGCGTTCGGGCGCGACGCGCTGGAGAGGCCGGTGGCCGCCGTGGAGATCGCCCGGCGTACCGGAGGGCGCTTCGTTCCCATCCGCGACACCGCCACGCTGCTCGCCACCATGAGCGAGGCCGACCTGCTCGCCGGTGTGACGGTCACGCTGCGCAACGAGACCCGCGGCGAGGCGGCGCAGGCCTTCCGCATGACCCCGGACGGCAGCTTCGGCGGCTTCGTGCCGCTCGCCGAGGGGGAGAACCGCATCGTTGTCGAGGCGCGCGGCTCCGAGGGCGGCGAGGCGCGCGCCGCCCTGCGCGTCACCCTGGACCCGAGGGCCGAGGTGGCCGGCGTTCCGCGCGAGTACGACTTCCTGACGCGCGGCACGGACCGGGCCGGAGGCGCCTTCGAAGCTTGCCTGCACCAGGCCCGGCGCATCGAGCTGACCGCGGAGGACCTGCGCCGGGAGCAGCTGCGGCGCCAACTCGTTCTGGAGCTCGAGCGCGAGCGGGCCCGGGCCCTGGAGCGGGCCGAGGAGCAGCGCAAGGAGCTGAAACTGGAACCAGTCCCCTAGGCAGCCGGCTCTGCGGCTAGACTGGACGCGGAGCCCCCCGATGGACATCCGCACGAAGCTGGTCTTCGCCCTGGTCGCGGTATCTCTGGGCAGCATGATCGCCCTGGGAGCGTTCACCTACGTCGAGGCGCGGGATCTGCTTCGGGAAAACGCGGTCCGCCAGCTCCAGGCGGTGGCACAGAGCAAGAAACAGGACCTCCTGAAGGTGGTGGTGGGCTGGCGCGATCGCGTCGCGCTCATCACGAGCCGCCGCGACCTGGGCGAGTCACTGCGTGCCGCCGACGACGAGGACGCCCGCGAAAGCGCGGCAGCCTCCGTTCGCGCAGCGATGGAGGACGCCGTAGAGGCGGTGCCCTCGCTGCGCGGCATCGCGATGTACACCGGCGAAGGCCGGAGGCTGACCGCCACCGGCTTCGACCCGGACCCCGACTCGCGGGTGCTGCCCGCCACCTTCTGGATGGCGAACGCGCCACTCGTCTACGAGAACGTGGCCATGGACCCGGACGGGAAGCTCGTGGTGACCTTCGTGGCGCCGATCCGCCTGGATGGCCTGCTGGTGGGCGCAGCCAAGGTGGTGCTCTCGGCGCGCGACCTGGTCGCCATTACCCAGGACTACACCGGCCTGGGCGACACCGGCGAGACGCTCATGGCCCGCCGCACCGAAGACGGCGGCGCCCTCATCCTGAACCCGTTGCGCCACGATCCGGATGCCATGCTGACGCGCGTGATCCCCGCCGACCAGCACTCGGACCCGACGGTGGCTGCCGTGAAGGGGCTTCAAGCCCTCTGGCATCGGGGCGCGCGCGACTACCGCGGCGAAGCGATCCTCGCCGCGACACGTCACCTGCCGGACTTCGACTGGGGCCTGGTGGTGAAGGTAGACGTGGCTGAAGAGCTGGCCCCCGTAGTCGCACTGCGCGACACCATGTGGACGCTGGCCGCCTCGATCTCGGCCTTCGCAATCGTGGCGGGGATGCTGCTCGGTCTCTACTTCGCACGGCCGATCCGCGAGCTGGCCGACGTGGCGCGCCGCATCCAGCAGGGCGAGCTCGACCTGCGCGCCAAGCCGCGCTCAGAGGACGAGCTGGGGCTCCTGGCCGAGACGTTCAACCGGATGGCGGCGGCGCTTGTGGAGGCCAACCGGGAGCTCGAGAAGAAGGTACGGACGCGCCCTCCGTGAGACGCCGATCATGATGTACCTGGAACTCTTCGCCGGGCTCATCTACCTGCTGGTGGCAGGCGACCTGCTGGTGCGCGGGGCCATTTCCATGGCCGAGCGCGCCCATGTCCCGCCGCTCGTCGTCGGGCTCACCATCGTGGCGTTCGGGACGTCGGCCCCAGAGCTCTGCATCTGCGTGAGCGCCGCGCTGCGCGGCTACCCCGACGTGGCCATTGCCAACGTGGTGGGGAGCAACATCGCGAACATCCTGCTGGTGCTGGGAGTGCCGGCGATCTTCGCGGCCACGCCTTGCCCCCGCTCGCTGCGCGGCGATCTGGTGCTCCTGCTGGTCGCCAGCACTGCCTTCGCTGCACTCTGTTGGCTGGGGCCGATCGGCCGCCTGGAAGGCCTCGCGCTCGTGGCGGGCATCCTCCTGGTGCTGTGGCGCAGCGCGCGCCAGGCGGTGCGCTCGCCGGAGGTACAGGCGGCGGCCGCCGAGGAACTCGAACGAGTGCTCGGCCTCCCGGGCAAGCCGCGCATGATCATGCTGTTCCTCGTCCTGGGCTGCCTCGGCCTTCCCCTGGGCGCTCACCTCATGGTCGAGGGCGCGGTGGACATCGCCGCTCGCCTCGGCGTTTCCCACGCGGTGATCGGCGTCTCGATCGTGGCCATTGGAACGTCGCTGCCCGAGCTCGCCACGACCGTCATCGCGGCGATGCACCGCAACTCCGATATCGCCATCGGCACCATCGTGGGCAGCAATCTGTTCAACATCCTGGGGGTCATGGGCGTGACGGCCCTGGTGGCGCCGGAGCCGATCGGCCTGCCGCCGGGCTTCGGAGGCTTCGACCTGCCGGTGATGCTGGCAGCGGCGGGGGCGCTGGCGGGGCTGGCGTGGGCCCGCGGCAGGATCGGAGCCGTCTCGGGATCGGTGCTGGGCTTCACCTACCTCGCCTACCTGACGCTCCTGTACACCGGCGTCACGGCGTAGGGGGCCCACGATGCGAGGCCGCCAGGGCCTCAGGCCTGGAACCGAACCGGCAGTCTGCTCGGCCCGCGCACCAGGAAGGAGCCGTGGCGCTCCACCTCGTCGCCGGCCAATGCCAGCCCGCGCAGTCGCGTCAGGATCATCTCGAGTGCGATCGTGCCCTCGAGCCGCGCCAGCGATGCCCCGATGCAGAAGTGGTTGCCCAGACCGAAGCCCAGGTGCGCCGGTGTGGGCCGGTCGATGTCGAAGCAGTCCGGGTCTTCGAATTGCTGCGCGTCACGGTTGGCGGAGCCGAGCAGCACGGCGACGATCGAGCCGCGCGGAATGGCTACGCCGGCGACTTCGCTGTCCTGGGTGGCCAGGCGCGCGGTCAGCTGGATCGGAGGGTCGTAGCGCAGGGTCTCCTCGACGACCCTTCCCACGAGCTCCGGATCCCGGCGCACGCGCTCCAGCTGGTCGGGGCTCCGGAGCAGCGCGAGCACGGCGTTGCCGATCAGGTTGGTCGTCGTCTCGGAACCGGCCGCCAGCAGGAGACTCGCGAACGAGATCACCTGCTCGGGTTCGAGGATCCCCTCCCCTTCGCCTGAGTGGATCAGCGTCGAGATGAGATCGTCTCCCGGATCGTGGCGCCGCTTCGCGATCACGTCGGTCATGTAGGCGCGGAACTCCCGGAAGAGCTCGAGATTGGCTCCGAAGCCCCCGCTCTGGCCCGGCCGTGTCGAGCCGACGATCAACGCAGTCGACCAGCGCTTGAAGTCGTCGCGGCGATCGGGGTCGAGGCCCAGCAGGTCGGCAATCACGCTCACGGGCAGGGGATTCGCAAACTCCCCCATCAGGTCGCAATGACCCCGGCCCTCGAAGCGCGCAAACAACTCTTCGGCGTTCTGGCGGATCTTGCGCTCGATCTGCGCGATGCACCGCGGCGTGAAACCACGGCTCACGATATTGCGCTGGCGCGTATGCTCCGGCGGATCGTGCGCGATCAGCGCGCCGCTGGTCGGCGCGATGTCGCCTTCGGAGTTGATCACTTCGACCTGGCTTCCTCCCATCGCCTCCGACGAGAAGATCTCGGGATGCTTGAGCACATGCGACACCTCCCGATAGCGGGACACGGTGTAGACCCGCACCCGAAGCCCGCGGCCGGACTGCGCCCTCCGCGCGCGTGAACGCTGCCGGATCATGCGCAAGCTGTCGCGCAGACTCACCCCCTGCTCGCGCTGCATCCGGATCAGCGCGACGATGATCGCCAGGATCTGGCGTGGCCCGATGCGAACCCGACTCACCGCACCCTCGCGCCGCAGGGATTCATACGTGGGATAGGGATCGCGTACGAACTCGGGATCGAAGGGGTTGAAGGCAGTCGCCATGCTCGACCTCCCGGGCCCGCGAACCCCGCCGCGTGCCCGCCAACGGTACCGGGTCCCGGGCAGGTCTGCGCCTGCGCACCGGCAGGTCGCTCTCCGACTAGCGCGCCTGCTTCTCGAGATGGGCCATCACCGCCTCGACCACCCGCTCGGGCTTCTCCTGGATGAGCCAGTGCCCGGCGTCGAGCTCCAGCACGGTAAGGGGCCCCTTCAGGAAGCGGGCGTGCTGCGCCTGCACCTTCGGTCCCACGAAGACCGGCATGTCCCGATTGCCGTACACGTACAGGGTGGGCTGGACGACGTCGGCGTTCCCGAGCGCCCACGGGCCACCCTCCGGCAACGCGCGGTACCAGTTGAGCGCCGCGCGGAGGGCGCCGGGTTCGGAGAAGACCGCCAGGTACTCCTCCAGATGGCTCGGCGCCATTTCCTGATAGATGACGCTCCTCATGACCGCCATATCGCTGAACGTGAAGAGGGTCTCAGGAACCCCGGGCACCCGGAACAGGGACACGTAGAGCGGCTGCCGGGCTCCTTCATTCGCCGCGAGGATCGCGCCGGGGTGCGGGATGGAAAGAGACGCCCACGAGAGGACCCGATCCGGATGCTGCGCCGCCAGCACCCAGCCGACGATCGAGCCCCAGTCGTGCCCGATCAGGTGGAAGCGCTCGAAGCCGAGGGCGGTGGCCACGGCCAGCGCATCCGCCTCGAGCTCCGGGATGGCGTAGGCGTCGGTGGCCTGCGGCCGCGCGTCCGGGCTGTATCCCCGCTGGTCGAAGGCGGCCACCTGGAAGCCGGCGCGGGCGGCGGCCTCGATCAGCGGCGTCCACATCACCGAGGTCTCGGGAAAGCCGTGGAGCAGAAGCAGAGCCGGCCGCCCACCCCCGAGGCCCGCCACCCGGGCTCGGAAGACATGGCCTCGGGCGGGGATGCGCACGAGTCCTTCCGCACCCGACGACAGCATCGGGAGTTCGGCGCTGCGCCGCGTGTGGACTCGCTCCCGATCCAGCGAGAGCTGCGCGCTCGCGTACAGCAGCAG